>JAFNXL010000040.1 GCA_017379075.1 Bacteroidaceae bacterium | reverse complement strand
GTGAGCGGTGAGCGGTGAGCGTTTAACGAATATCGCTTGATAAATCTACGTTGCCGATTCGCATCTTCACAGACGCCAAGATTGTGCGGACGTGAGGAACCGAGGGCTTAAAAGCCCCCGGCTATTCATGTTCACGTCTTCCAGACGTTTTCGTTCATCGTTCATTGTTCATTACTCACTGCCTAAAAATCTGTTTCTTATGTTCTTATGTCTAATCCTTTTGGCGGGATTGGCGCGATTTGCGTGAGTAAAAAACCTCGGACGCTGCACGCAGACGTCCCTACGTTTCCTCTTCTCATGCTTATTATCATCTCGTCATGCTGAACTTGTTTCAGCATCTCACCGCGAGCCTTTTCTTGTCCTTCTCCGCGGACAGATCCTGAAACGAGTTCAGGATGACATTTGTGTACTCACCGCTCATCGCTCATTGCTCAAGACCCAAAAACTTGTTTTTATGTTCTTATGTCAAATCCAAAAACTCACGGCTCATTGCTCATAACTCATTACTCAAAACGTTCTTCTGTCAAAAATCAAAATCTGCGGTTATCTGTCGCATCTGTGCCATCAGCGTGCCATTGAAAATCTTTTACAAAACCGCATTTTCGTATAAATCCAGCTGGAAAGTCGAAAGTGCCCAGTTGGAAAATTTTTATTTCCCAACTGGAAAATTATTTTTTCTCAATTGGAAAATCAAAATTTCGCAGTAGGGCAATATAAGGCGACTTTTTAGGTTTGTTTTTGAACTATTTTAAGCGATTTTTGTTCATTTTGAAACCAATATGCGGTTTGTGGACAAAAGTAAAAATGTTTGACAGTGAGCGGTGAGCAGCGAGCAATGAGTTGCGAGTAATGAGTTTTAGATTGGACAGAAGAACAAAAGGACATGTTTTCTGTTGTCGGGTCACAGACCCTTATACTCAGAAACAGCGAATAACATATTCGCCGTAACAGAAGGACATGTTTTTTGCTTTTGAATCTTTTGTTCTTATGTCAAATCTCATCGATCACGTCTCATTACTCACTACTCAAAAATCTGTCGTATCGGCGTTGTCAGCGTGCCATTTTCTGGTACAAAGTGGGAGGATTATCTTCTTGTTGCCCCAAACAGTTCAGAGTGGGAGCCCAAACGAACCAAACTTATTGCATCCTTGTCAATCCAAATCAAGAGGAAATCGCCTCCAATATGGCATTCCATGCAACCTTTGTATTGGCCAGTCAGCATGTGTGGACGGCAGTTGGCCGGTATGGGTTCCTCATTTGCCAGACAACGAAGGATTTCAAGTAGCGCTTCCAACTTCTTCCTCTGTTTGGCGTAACGTTTGAGGTCTTTCTTGTACTGGGAAGTGGGAATGAGTAACTTCATATACCCATGGACTTTAGCATATTGTCTATGTTTGAAAGGTCGATAGGCTCAATCTGTACACGTCCTTCTTTGTAGGCCTGCTGTTGGGCTTTGGCTTCCTCGATGGCTGCAAGCGTAGTGTTTTCTGCTGTTTCGTGATTCATCACATTCAAGAGAATGCTTTCCACGAAATTGTTCAAGCTACGGTTGCTGGCTTTGGCCGCAGCCTTCATTTTTTCCACTAATTCCGCATTAAGTCGGAAGGATGTGGACACTTTCATTGCTGTTTCCATATTATTTTGTCTTAATTTGTATGCAAATGTAATACAAAGTATTTAATGCCACAATATTTTTGCGGTATTAATTCCAAAACTCACAACTCACAGCTCACAACTCATTGCTCGCCGCTCATCGTTTGTCATTCAACACTTCGTAGGCGTAGCGGGCATAGTGGCCTTGGAGGCCGTGGGCATAGCGTTCCAGCACCTCGCGTGCCATGCCGTTTTGGTCGCCACAGCGATAGAGGGCGCGAGCCAGATGCAGTTCCTTCAGTGCGGCATTGCGTGTGGAGGTGTCGTCTGTGCCGGGCACTACGGAGGCGCGGGCTTCGGTATAGTCCTGCATGGAGTGGTATCGGATGCCGGGCATCGAGAGTAGTTCCGTCAGTTGCTTTATGGCTTTCTGACTGCCGATGGCCTCTGTGGCCAGAGCAATGGAACGGAAGTGGGAGAAGGTGTTTTCGGGCTGGAGCAGGGCTGCCTTTTCCAGTATGGCAGGCAGAGTGGCCGCTTTCCGGGCGTTGCCCAGCGCCATGATGAGGGCATCCAGACGGCTCAGGCAGCTTCCGAACTGC
Organism: Bacteroidaceae bacterium; assembly: GCA_017379075.1. Lineage (GTDB taxonomy): Bacteria > Bacteroidota > Bacteroidia > Bacteroidales > Bacteroidaceae > Physcousia. The sequence goes on along the minus strand of JAFNXL010000040.1, from coordinate 27,572 downwards.
CCCATGCCGGTATAGTGCCATCCCGCATCCCATTTCTCGTATTCCCGGATGGCTTTCTCCAAAACGGAAGCGTGGCTGCTGTCTCCGAGCATGCAGAGGATGCTTGCCAGTATGAGCCGTTCGCCGTCGGTCTTTTTCCGGTCTATCTCTACCCTCATCAGGGATCTGCAGCGGGCAGGGTCTGTGAGCAGGATTTCCAAACCTTTGTACTGGTCGGTCACGCTCTTGGCGGCTGCCTGCAGTTGTTCGCGGGTGAAGCCTTCGAAGGCCTGGTCGGTGAGTACGCGTTCGGGTAGATTGCCAATCTCCACCAGATGCCGTTGTACCTTTTTGATGTCAATCTTGTGTGGCAGCTTGCCTTCCTTGACACACAAGGCAGAGAGGTAGCCCACGGCATAGCCCTGGTTCTGGAGGCAGGGCTGCATGCGTATGACGGGCATGGCGTCGCGGTGGGCGCTGGCACCCAGTCCGGTGGTGATGATTCCATCCAGCCCTTTCGGCAACAGGCAGCGCAAGGGCAGGTCGGCATCGTATATCTTGTGTCGCTTTTCGGGCGGATTCAGGATGAAGTAGGGGTCTACAATCATGCCGTGGGTGTCGAACGAGCTTCTGTGATAGGAGATGGTGTCTGGGTAGCGCCGCTGGTTGATGACATCGTAGACGGTTACGGCATATTCGCCTACCACCCTGCGGCGTTCGCGGGTTTGCGGCAGCTTCACCATGTCAAACTCTCCCTTGAGTTTTGCCTTTGCCTGGACATAGGCTCTTGACACATCCAGAATGTCCGAGTCGTCGACAAAGAGCCAGTCGTTGTTGTTGTAATAGTCGCCGGGCGACCATTTTCCTGTTCCAGCGCCTTGTACCGCCAGTGTCTTGGCTCCGGTGTATTCATAGTCTGCCCCGGCAGCGATGGCAATGTCGGCGCTTCCGGTGCTGTCAATCAGCACATCGCACAGGATGACACCGCGCCCCTGGGGCGTAGCCACCACAATGCCCTTTATGCGACGGCCTTTCCTGACTGCGCCGCAACCCATGACACCGAACCAGAGCGTGCCGCCTGCGGCAAGAAACTCGCGCCTGAGCCATTCCATCTTCCAGTCGGCGGGGAAGTGGCCTTTGTGCTTGGGGATGCGGGGATGGGTCTTTCCACCCATTTCCAACACGCCCTTGTCCACCTGTGCGGTATATCCTTCGCGGAAGCCGTCCCAATAGACACCAATCATGCCCAGGGTGCTGAGTCCGCCCAGTCCGTGCAGATAGTCGAGCACCAGTGTGCGTGCGCCGTGGCGTGCCGCAGAAATTCCAGCAGAGGCGCCGGCGGTTCCGCCTCCCATCACCACCACGTCATAGTGTCCTAATACGGGTATCGCCCCTTCTGGCGAAGAAACGGTCTTGTTGACCTTGATGGGGCGTAGCGGTGCCAGCAGTTCCTTGATCTCTCCCCAATCGGTGCCGTTTGTGCCGACGGGTTTTGCCAGAACGTTTTTCTGAATCTCCCATGCCTTCATCTTTTCCGAGATGCGCTCGCCCATGACTTCGCCGAGCAACATGGCCTGACAGGGTCTCATGAGGCGGGCGGCCAGTTCGCGCGGCATGGCGGCGCAGGGCCCCAGAATCCACAGGTTGGGCGCCTGCTTGACGATGCAGCTTTCTGCGGGAAGTTCGCGAGCTGAACGGCAATCCTTCCCGGCCTCGCTTTCGCATTTCACATACTGGCTGGGGATGTACCACAGCAGGTCAGAGCTGTCCACCTGGTCGGCATCCCAAAGCAGGGAACGAATTTCCTGTTCTATGCGTGCGATGGTGGCAAACGAGTTGTCGTCTGTCTGCATGCCGAATGTGTATTGTGTGGCGGGATATTCGCGCCCGTTTACCTTGAGCGGTGTCTCCCAGCGTTCGGAACGGATGATTTCCTCCGCATGTTTGGGGGCGTTGCCCACCACCGTAAAGCTGTATTCCTGTATGCCGGGGACAAAGGGACTCCACTCCGCATCGAAACAGCGTGCGACGGCGGCTTCGTGCGTGGCGTCGATGATGGCGCGGCAGCGTATGGCCTCTCTTCCCGAACGGTTGGCGATGACGATGCCTGCCAGTGTGCCGTTCTTGGCAACCAGTACGTTTGTGGGCATGCTGCTGTAAAGGAAATCCACGTTGCGGTGGATTAGTTCATCCTCAAGAATGGTTTTCACCTCCAATGGTGTGGGGCGGCTTCCCTTGCCGAAGATGCGGCGTGCCAATGGTGTGGACGGTCTTTCCTCGCTCTGCAGGTTATACAGGTGGCTTCCGCAGATGTCCTCGCCCAGATAGGGCATGGGGCAGACCAGAAACACCCTCCATCCCCTTTTGGCGGCAGCCGCGGCGCAGGCCACGGCACGGGAACTTCCGCCCACAACCACAAGGTCGGTCTCGGCCAGAATCGGAATCTTCCGCTGGCTCTCTTGTGCCCAACTCTCGTCTGGCATTACTTGCCGCATTGCCGACTTGGCCTCGGCGGTCTGTCCCATGGAAGCCAGGATTCCCCCGGCAGCAGTAATCTTCAAAAAGTCCCTTCGTGTGTATATGGTCAGCATTTTTATTGTGGTACTTCAACGCCGCGTGCGCTTTCTATGACACGGCGTCTGGTATTTCCTGGATAGATTTTCATGAGTGCTACTCCGTGCGGAGCCACTTGTGTGTCGAAACGTTCCTTCGCCTCAATCTCTGCCACGTCTTTCTGGCGCCACACATCGCGTATCTTCTGCTTGCCGCGGAATCCTAACGAGCGGGGAATGAATCCGATGGTGAGCGGCTCATTGCTGATGTTGAACATGGCAACCGCCATGGAGCCGTCCTCCAGGTGCTTTACATAGGTTACGTACTTGTCGCGGGTGTAGTATCTGTAGGCCTGCATGCCCAACGGGTCTTGGTTGATGTCGTTCACCTCGTTGTTGCACAGCAGGCTGATGGTGAACGGATCCAGCTGTGCCATGTCGCAGCCGATAAGCAGCGGCGAGGCCAGCATGGCCCAAAGTGTCATGTGGGTATATTGCTCGTCGGGTGTCAGCTTGGTGTAATGCAGATTGGGTCCCCAGCCCACCATGCCCAGCACCAGCATGTCGGCATCCGCCCAATGGCCGGGACGGTTGAAGGGCACCCAGCGGTCCTGGCCTTCAAAACCAATCTTATAGATGCTGTTCCAATTGTCGCGGATGTCGCCTGTGGTACGCCAGCAGTTGGATTTCAGCATCCAAACGGGCGCATCGCCATAAGGCGCAGAGTTGGAAAGACTGTACACGATATCGCGCTTTTGTGCCAGCAACGCCTCGTGCATCTCTGTGGTGTAATAATGGTCGTTGGGATTCCAGTCATACTTCAGATAGTCCACACCCCATTCGCCCCACTGCCTGGCGTCTTCCTTGGCAAAGGAGTAGCGGCCGTGGTAGTAATGCTCTTTTCTGACGTTGTTTCCTTGTGGGTCGTCGGGCATTACGTATTTGTAGTTCTCGTTGTGCTTGCCTTCCTTTATCCAGTCGTATGTGCCGTCCTCGTTGTTGCATTGTGTGCCGATGTGGCCGGCATAGGTTCCCACCCAGGGACCGGAGTAGATGCCCAGTTTCAGACCCATGTTGTGAAGGCTGTCCGCCAGTTGCTTCATGTCGGGAAACTTGCGGTTGGTCTGTATGGCGTTGTATTTTCCGCCACGGACACCTTGCCATCCGTCGTCAATGTTGATGTAGGTCCATCCATAGTCGGCCAGTCCTTTCTCCACCATGGCTTTGGCAGAACTCATCACCTTCTCCTGACTTACGCTGTTGCCCCAGCAGTTCCAACTGTTCCAACCCATCGGAGGGGTGAGGGCAATCTCGTCGCCCACCTCAATGCGCAGGTCGCGGGAGTTTTTGCCCAGACTGTTGGCGGCATACAGTTTTACACGGTATGTGCCGCGCTTCTTCACGTTGCCGCGGATGTATCCTGTTTCGGGGTCGAGCTTCAACCCCTTTGGCAGTCCTTCGGCCGAGAAGGTGATGGGACGCTTGCCAGTGGCGGCAATGTTATAGAGGAAGGGGGCGCCGGGGCGCACACCGAAGACCTTGGCGCTGTTGATGCGCGGTGTGTCGGGAGCGGGTGGCGTAAGGATATGGGCGGAATAGTCGGGAGGGGTAACTTGTTGTCCCTGGACGGTGACGGCCATGGTGCAGCAAAGTGCCAGAGCCATCCATCTTGTGGTTCGGAATACGTGTTTCATTGTGTTGATGTATGTTAATGTGTGTTAATGTGTGCCTCGTCAGCACACGGAATGCTGACGGGGCGGTTTAATTGAATGTCTTTTATTACAGGCTGTCGCCGAAGTCTTCCTTGAATTTGGAGACGAGTTCTTCCTGCCAGTGTCCGATTTCCTTCAGACGTCCGAAGAAGAAGCGCAGTACCTTGGGCTCTTCCACCCACTTGAGTCCGCCGATAAGCTCGCGGTTGTCCCACAGCCACTTCACGCGGTCGGCCACATACTTGATTTGTGACAGGGTGTATACGCGGCGGGGTACGGCCAGGCGCATCAGCTCCAGTTCGGAGAAACGTTCCGTTCCGTCCGGCTCGCGCTGCTCTGACAGCGTTCCGCGCTCCATACCGCGGATACCGCCGGCAATGTAGAGAGCGGTTGCCACGGCAGCGGCAGGATACTGGTCGTGAGGCATTTCGGGAACAAAAGCCTGGCAGTCCAGGTGGGCGCCCAGTCCGCCGGCAGGCTTGATCATGGGCACACCATAGGCATCCAGCTCGTTCACCAGATAAGAGATGAACTCGGGACCGTGGCTCAGATAGTCCATGTCGAGCGATTCGTAAAGACCCTCTGCCATGGCTTCGATAGAACGTACGTCAATACCGCCATAGGTAAGGAATCCTTCATATAGGGGGATGTATTCCATCATGCTCTTGATCAGCTCGGTGTTGTGGCTGATGATGGCGCCTCCGCGGGCAAAGCCAAGTTTGCGGGCAGAGAAATAGATGATGTCCATCTTGTTGGCCAGCAGATGGTAGATTTCCTTGGGTGTCATGTACTTGCACTGTGCCTCGCGGGTCTTCATGAAGTAGATGTTGTCCTGCAACAGCGAAGCGTCCAGTACGCTGGGCACGCCGAATTCGTGGCAGATGTCTGCCACAGCCAGCATGTTCTCCAGGCTGACGGGCTGTCCGCCGATAAGGTTGGTTCCGGCTTCCACACGCACATAGGCCACCTTCTCGGGTCCATATTCGCGGATGGTCTTCTTCAACTCCTTCAGGTCAAAGTCGCCCTTGAAGGGATCGTCGCTCTGGGGCAGCAGGCCCTTCTTGTGTACCAGCTCAAGCACCTCGCCTCCGCAACGGGTAACGTGTGCCTTTGTGGTGGTGAAGTGGAAGTTCATGATGGCCACCATTCCGGGCTTCACAAAACGCTCGGCCAGAATGTTCTCGCAGGCGCGTCCCTGGTGGGCGGGCAGCACGTTGTCCACGCCGAAGACCTCTTTCATGGCAGCCTTCAGACGGTTGAAAGTCTCGCTTCCGGCATAAGAGTCGTCGGCGGTGTGCATGGCAGCGGTCTGGCGGTCTGACATGGCATTGACGCCAGAGTCGGTGAGCATATCCAAATAGATGTCTTTGTTCTGGAGCAGGAAGGTGTTGTTGCCCGCTTGCTGAATGGCACGCAGGCGCTCTTCAACGGGCAGCAGGTTCAATTTCTGGATGACGCGCACCTTGTGCATCTCCAGAGGTACCTGGTTTTCTGGTTTGTAAAATTTAACTGACATAATCTTATCTTTTTTATATGAATAAACGTATTTGATAGGCAAAGTTATAGAAAATCTTTCAAAAAATCGGATTTTGGAGCTTACTTTTGTTCCGCTGCTTCGCTTTTACCGCAGAAAACAGCAGCAAAAGCGCGTTACACTCGTGTATCACGCTACAAACAGCTACAGTAGCGCTTTACATTCGTGTATCACGCTACAAACAGCTACAGTAGCGCTTTACATTCGTGTATCACGCTACAAACAGCTACAATAGCGCTTTACATTCGTGTTTCATGCTACAAACAGCTACAGTAGCACTTTACATTCGTGTTTCATGCTACAAACAGCTACAGTAGCGCTTTACACTTGTGTATCATGCTACAAACAGCTACAGTAGCACTTTACATTCGTGTATCACGCTACAAACAACTACAGTAGCACGATACACTCGTGATTCGGTGAGATGCTTAAACAAGTTATTCGATTTTGCTCATCGAAAACATCCCTTAAGGGTGGTTCTTAAAATTCCCTGATTTCGGTCTTTTGTTTTTATAAAAAAAGGCTTGCAGCGTAGTGTCTGCAAGCCTTTTGACCATGGTGCCCGGAACGGGACTCGAACCCGTACGACCGCAATGGTCAAGGGATTTTAAGTCCCTCGTGTCTACCAATTCCACCATCTGGGCAGCCGTTAGCGGATGCAAAGATACAACTAAAATTGTGAATAGAGAAAAAAACAGGCGTTTTTTTGTCCTTTTCGTTCTATCGGTTGTTGATTACCAATGTGTGTCCGGCATAGGATGCACGATAACGGATGAGAGGTTTTCCTGCCTCTCCTTTCGTGATCAGTCCCATGTCGTTGAGGTTGTACGTGCGGTTGCATGACGTGCAATGCGTGTACCCCCCTTCCTGCAGCGTCATGCGTTTGGTTACGTTGTAGGTGTGGTAACAGTTGGAACATGCAAGATCATAACAGACCACTCGGCTTTGGTCGTGCCCCATCTCAGGGATGTGGGGCAGGCCGACAATGAAGCCGCTCAGCCCCATATAGAAGCCCGACATGGAGCTTAGCTGTGTGGCGTTCACGTAAGAGGGTGTCTTTTGTGTGGGGCTGGCAAATTCGTACTTGTTGCCTGTGGCGCGGATGGTACAGAACTCGCCCATGCTTTGCACGGAGGTGTACAGGACGGGTGCCTGCAACACGTTCTCCATTACAAAGTAGGCGGGCAGACGGCTGAAGATGCCGTCGGAAGACTCGCATGCGGACAGGCAAGCCGTCAGGGCAAGGCAGAAAATGCGTAGCGTCCGTTTCATTCTCCGCTGATAAGTTTCTGCTCGGCCTGAATCATGCGCTCAAAGTGGAAATCCTTCAGCACCTCTTCCATCAGGGCGGCAATGCGGTCGTTGCACAGGTTGCCGATGGAGCCTTCGTGGGTGTGCTGCACTTCTTTGACGGGAACGAATTGTCCGGCCTCTATCTCCAGACCCACTTGCTTGTAGGCATCGCGGAAGGGTGTGCCAGAAGCGGCACGTCGGTTCACCTCTTCCACGCTGAACATGAGGTCGTAACGCGCATCGTCAAGGATGTGTTCGTTCACCTGGATCTTGCTGATGATATAGGTGGTCATCTGCAGGCAGTCTCGAAGTTCCTCAAATGCGGGCAGGAAGATTTCCTTGATAATCTGCAGGTCGCGGAAGTATCCGCTGGGCAGATTGTTCATGATGAGCATAATCTGTTGTGGCATGGCCTGCAGTTTGTTGCACTTGGCGCGGGTCAGCTCGAATACGTCGGGGTTCTTCTTGTGCGGCATGATGCTGGAACCCGTGGTACACTCGTTGGGCAGTTTGACAAAGGCGAAGTTCTGGCTGTTGAACATGCAGGCGTCAAAAGCCAACTTGGCTATTGTGCCGGCCACCGAAGCCAGGGCGTATGCCACGTTGCGTTCGGTCTTTCCACGTCCCATCTGTGCGTAGACCACATTGTAGTCCATGCTGTCGAATCCGAGCAGCGAGGTGGTGAGGCTGCGGTTCAGAGGGAAACTGTTGCCATATCCGGCAGCGCTGCCCAAGGGATTGCGGTTGGTCTGCCTGTAGGCTGCCTGCAGCATCATCATGTCGTCTACAAGGCTCTCGGCGTAGGCACCGAACCAAAGTCCGAAGCTGCTGGGCATGGCCACTTGCAGATGGGTGTATCCGGGCATGAGCACGTGCTTGTAGTTCTCGCTCTGCTTCTGCAGTTCGCGGAACAGGACCACCACATCGTCCACCACAGCCTTCAGCTGGCGGCGTGTGAAAAGGCGCAGGTCAACGAGTACCTGGTCGTTTCGGCTTCGTCCGGAATGAATCTTCTTGCCCATGTCGCCCAAAGCGCGGGTAAGCATAAGCTCAACCTGGGAATGTACGTCTTCAATGCCGTCCTCGATGCAGAAATGGCCTTTCTGTATGTCGGCATAGATATGGCGAAGTTCTGCAAGAAGCTGTTTCAGCTCGTCGGCTTCAAGAAGACCGATGCTTTCCAGCATGGTGATGTGAGCCATGGAACCCAGGACATCATCCTGTGCCAGATAAAGATCCATCTCGCGGTCGCGTCCTACGGTGAAGCGTTCTATTTCACTGTTTGTGTCGAAATTCTTTTGCCAGAGTTTCATTGCGAATGCGTATATTATATATAATGTATAGAGAACGAATTAATAGGGTATCATGGCCAGCATGTCTGCCAGTCCCTGCACACCTTTTTGGGCCTTGCTCCCAATCATTTGCTTGATGAAGAAGTTGAGCTCTGCGCCCAAGGTACATTTCAGCAGCGAGCCTTGTTCGTGGGGGAGGAGCTGAATCCAGAGATTGGCTTGGATGGGGGCGCCTTCCAGAGCGAACTTGATGCATTTGGGCACTTCGCGTTCAATGATTCGCAGGGTGATGCTTCCCAAGGGGGTGCCGTTGAGCTGTACCGTGTCGGGGGTGAACTCCGTGTTTCTCAGCATCTGTTTGAGCTGGGCAATCTGTTCGGGCTTTACCTTGTCTCCGGCATGCGCCATGATGTTCTGTTCCACCATGGGGTCGTCAATCCTGTCGCGGATGACAGACAGGTGGGTGAGGTCGCTCAGTTTGGCATACACCGCATCTTGCGGCGCATAGATGAGTTTTACGTCGCTTTCGTATTTTGTCATTTTGTATGTCTGTTAAATGGATTAAATACCCCAGTTGGCAGGATCCTTGCGCCAGCTGTGCAGCAAATCTACGTCTGATGACTGGATGTATCCTGTGTTGAGCGCCTCGGCAACCACTGCTTCGTAGTTGGTTAGGGTAATAAGCTTGACATCGGCTTCGTCGAAGGCTTTCTTTGCCACATCGAAACCATAGGTGTAGCTGGCTACCATGCCCACCACTTCGCAACCGTTCTTGCGGATGGCTTCTACGGCCTTAAGGCTGCTGCCGCCGGTGCTGATGAGGTCTTCAACTACCACTACCTTCATGCCGGGCTTCAGTTCGCCTTCAATCAGATTTTCCAAACCGTGATCCTTGGGTTTGCTGCGTACATACACAAATGGAAGATTCAGCGCGTCGGCAACCAGTGCGCCCTGTGCGATGGCTCCGGTAGCAACTCCGGCAACGGCTTCGGCCTCGGGGAAGTTTTCCATAATGAGGCGTACCAATTCAATCTTCACGAAAGAACGGAGGTCGGGGTAGGAAAGGGTCTTGCGATTGTCGCAATAGAAGGGGCTTTTCCATCCGCTTGCCCATGTGAAGGGGTTGGTGGGTTGCAACTTGATGGCTTTTACATTTAATAACTTAGCCGCGAAAATGTTTTCCAGAGTTTTCATAACCATATTTAAATTTAAGAGATTGTATTTGTTTGCAAAGATACAAAAAAAGATTTAGTGCGGTTCCATTATGTTTAGGAAAAATCATAGAATCCGCGATGTTTTTTTCAGAACAGATTCATTCATCGTATGTGTATTCGTCACATCCGGGCAGAAGTTTTGCAATAGCGTCGCTCTCAAAACCTTTGGATGCTGCGTGCCGCATAATTTTGGCATGGCGTGTATAAGGATCGGTGTCCTTTATGCTCCGGTTTTTTGCGTGAATGATGTCTGTAAGGATTTTTTCATACTCCTCCTCGTTGATGGATTCCAGTCCGGCGCGGATGTGCTCGCTTGCAAGCCCTTGAATGTGGAGCATCTGTCTTATCTTGAACCGTCCCCAGTGGTTATACCGTAACTTGTCGTTGGCGTATGCCTTGCAATAGCGCTCGTCATCGACGTATCTTTCATCAATCAGATAATCTACAAGCCGCTCTGTGTCGTTGGCAGACAGTTGCCATTGGAAGGCTTTTGTCCGAATTTCGGCTGATGAGTGTTCGCTCTGACTACAAAGTGCGGTAAGGCGTTGCAGGGCTTGTTCGTAGGATAGTGGTTCGGTTGTCTTTTTTCGGAATGCCATCATTGGAATAAAGAGCAAATAATGAAACGGTGGTTTTGGAACTGGTCGTCCAGCAGTCGGATGTCTTGATAGCCTTTCCGGCTTAGCAAATTGCAAATCTCATGTCCATACTTACGATTGATTTCGAGATAGATGCGTCCGTCATTGCAGAGGTGGGTCAGGCCGTATTCAGCTATGGCGTCATAGAAAAGAAGGGGTTCCTCATCGGGGACGAACAATGCCAGATGGGGTTCGTGCTGCAACACGTTCCGGTGCATCTCATCCGCTTCGCTTTGGCAAATGTAAGGCGGGTTACTTACAATGATGTCCCATTTTCTTTCCGTTGTGTCTGGATGTAAAATATTTTCACAAACAAACTCAACTTCTGCGTTTAGGCTCTCCGCATTGGCCTGTGCAATGGAAAGCGCTTGCTCGGAGATGTCGAAGGCCGTAACTTTGTAGCCGGCCAATGCCAGTGAAACGGCTATGCAGCCCGAACCCGTGCCGATGTCAAGGACGGACTTGCCTTTCGGCTCGGCACAGACGGCCTGCACCAGCTCTGCCGTTTCCGGTCTGGGAATCAGCACGCCAGGCTCTACATGAAACGTGTGTCCGCAGAACTCGGCCATGCCCAATACATATTGAACTGGCTCTCCTGTGGCAAGGCGTTGCATAATATTTTGCAGTTCCGTTAGGTTATCTGCGGATAAATCTTTATCTTTGCCCAGCAGAATGTCTGTTCGGGACAGGCCGAAACGCAATTCCATCACCATCCGATAGATGGCTCGGGCTTCTCCGGCAGGATAAATGTGTTGTAGTATCTGAACGGGATTCATGCTGCAAAGTTATGAAAAAAGTGAAATAAACAGTCGTAAACGCAAGGAAAAAGATGATAAACATGACAACGGAGGACGAACGTTACATGAGACGCTGCATCCAACTGGCCCGGTGTGGCGAGGCTGGGGCGGCGCCGAATCCCATGGTGGGAGCCGTGGTGGTGTGGCAGGGGCAAATCATTGGTGAGGGGTATCACCGCAAGTGTGGAGGCCCGCATGCCGAGGTAAATGCTATCCGTAGTGTGCGCCAACAGGAACTTTTGCAGGAAAGCACTCTTTATGTGAGTCTGGAACCTTGTGCCCATTATGGCAAGACTCCGCCTTGCGCCGACTTGATAGTCTCGTGCCGCATTCCCAGAGTTGTGGTGGGCTGTATGGATCCTTTTGCGAAAGTGAACGGTTTGGGTGTGAAGAAGATGCGTGATGCCGGAATTCATGTGGAAGTGGGTGTTTTGGAACAGGAATGTCTGCGTCTGAACGAGCGTTTTATTACTTTTCATAGCAAACACCGCCCTTGGATCACGTTGAAATGGGCGCAATCCGCAGATGGTTTCATTGCACGCAAGGATGGTTCGGCGGTGGCTTTCTCCACTGCACTTACGCAGATGCTTGTACATCGGATCCGTACCCGTCATCAAGCCATAATGGTGGGAACGCACACCGCAATGTGGGACAATCCCACGCTTACAGCCCGTGAATGGCAGGGCAAGCATCCTTTGCGAGTCACCATAGACCGGCATGGAGCTTTGCCGGATACGCTGCATCTGAAGGATGGCAGTGTGCCCACCCGTATTTATGAAACCGGCAATTTGGAGGAAATCTTGTCAGACTTGCACGTATTGGGCATACAGTCTTTGCTGGTGGAGGGCGGCGCTGCGTTGCACCGGGCGTTTCTGGAGGCTGGTTTGTGGGACGAGGTGAGAGTGGAAATCTCGCCGCTGGTGTTAGGTGAAGGGATTCCTGCGGCATCGTTGGGTGGTGCAGTGCTGGAATCGGAAGAACTTTTTGGCGCGAATAAAGTGTGTCTTTATCGACCGAAATCTTGAAAAAAGTGGCAAAATGGGTGCTTTTACCCATAACAATCCCTAAAATTCCTTAAATCAGACCCATTTAGTAGCTTTATTATGCGATAAAGTCAAATAATAACCGTAATTTTGCAAGCTGAAATAGTATTACCTAATAAATGCGCGAACATAATCAAATGAAAAAATATCTTTTCGGCCTTTTGGTTTTTGGCTGTGCCATGCTTTCATCCTGCATAAAGGATGATGATGACGACGTGGTGCTGAGCAGTGATTGCTATATTGTGGATTTTTCTTTGGAATCCATCAAGCAGATGATTCGAACCAAGGCCAGTGACGGTTCTGACAGTACCTATACGGTCAATATTGACGGACGCTATTTCCCCATGACCATTGACCATCGCAACCAGATTATTGAAAACAGGGATTCTCTGCCCTTCAACTCCATTATCACAAATTTGAAGGCTACGGTCAGCTATAGCGGTTCTATGCTTTCATATAGACCCGTGGATGCCAAAGAGGATTCGTTGTGGACGGCTTACAAGACCAGTGACAGCATCAACTTCTCAAAACCACTTCATTTTTCTGTAACGGCATTAGACGGTCAGACTTTCCGCAAGTATACCGTCAAGTTGAACGTGCATCAACAGGAAGGCGACTCTCTGTATTGGGCATGCTCCGATTCTGTGGTTGCTGGTTTGGAAGGCATGACCGGAATAAAGGCTGTGGCATTGGACGGAAAACTGTTGGTGCTGGGTCAGACGGAGAACGGAGTCGGTTTGTTGGTACGCGACGGACTGGGTGTGGCCGGCAACTGGGAACAGCAAAACACTTCGTTGCCTGCCGATGCCGATTTGACTACTCTGCGCGTGAACAACGACAGACTTTATCTGACATCTGAGTCGGGCAGCCTTTACACAAGCAAAGACGGCCAGACTTGGGAAACCTTGGGAGCCCAGCAAGAGGGTTTGACACTGGCAGCGGTTACAAATCAGTTCTACTATGCTCTGATGAACGGAAAACTTTACCGTTCGGCAGATGCGGTAGAGTGGACAGAGGAGGAATTGGACGAAGAAAACACTTATCTGCCCCAAGGCAGAATGTTAAGCGTAAGCTACATTCAGAACAACGGAAACAAGCGTCTGTTCATTGCCGGTGCTTCAAATGACGGAGACGGTGCAGTGGGACTGGCGTGGTCCAAAATGTGGCGTTCTGATGTGGTAGAGGGTGATGCAATGTGGATGCACTTCAACCGCTCTACCGGAAATGACTATTACTTCCCTTTGTTGGAAGGACAGTCTTTGTTCCCCTATGATGGTCGTCTGATGACTTTTGGCGGCAAGCGTATTGACAAAGAAGGCGAGTCAATGGGGTGCCTTTATGTGAGTAATGACAACGGTATCACCTGGAAGCAGGATTTGGAACTGCACTTGCCCTTTGAACTGAGGGGAGTGGAAGGACCTTTGGCGGCTACGGTAGATGCCAATCATTATATTTGGATTATAGCCAACCAGCAAGTATGGCGAGGACGACTCAACAGATTGGGCTTCGTTCATCCTTGATGCTTGTGTCCCTGTTGCTTGGTTTGCTGACGAGCAGAGCCGAGGACTTGGAATATGAGTTGGAATTGGGTGGCGGTTTGGGAACCGGTTTCTACCTGGGAGATGTGAACAGCACTCCCTTTGCCCATCTAGGCGGCATGGGTGGTGTGGTGGCCCGACGGATATTCAATCCGCGCATGGCGATTAAGGGAAATCTGGCAGTGGCGCACCTTTCGGGAAGCAGTGACGGATATTTCATTCCCAGTGACCCGAACAGCGGTACGGCAGCCGGTGGAGAAGCGGTGAATGTGAAGTTCAAACGCAATGTCATTGACCTGGGTGCGCAATTTGAAATGAATTTCTGGGGCTATGGCTTGGGAAACAGCTACAAGAACCACAGCCGAATAACCCCTTACGCATTGGCCGGCATGGGCTTTACGCTAGCGCCAGGAGGTGCCGAAACGGCTTTTGCACTTAACCTGCCAGTAGGCGTGGGAGTGAAATACAAGGTGAGACCCCGTCTGAACATCGGTTTGGAGTGGACCATGCGTTTCACCACGAGTGATGCGCTGGATGCAGAAAGCAAGGAAATGTCTCAGCTTATCCATCCTTATGGCATCAAAAGCGTGGGATTGAAGAACAAGGACTGCTATTCGTTCACCATGGTGTTTGTCACCTATGACCTGTGTCCGAAGTACCGCAAGTGCAACAACGATTGATAAAGAAACAAATAACAATATATACGAAATGAATAGTTACAGAGAACAGATAGACATGGAACGGCTGCCCGAGCATATTGCCATTATCATGGATGGCAACGGACGTTGGGCCAAGGCACAGGGACTTCCCCGTACAGCCGGTCATGTGGAAGGCGTGGCCACAGTGAAGCGTATCACTGAGGAGTGTACCCGTTTGGGAGTGAAGTTCCTGACCCTATATACTTTCTCCACAGAGAATTGGGATCGTCCAGAAGAGGAAATCGAGGCATTGATGAATCTGGTGATTACCAAGCTGGAGGATGAGATTTTCATGAAGAACAACGTGCGCTTCAGAATGATCGGAGAGATGGACCGCTTGCCGGCAGGTGTGCGCAAACGTGTACAGGAATGTATGGAACGTACTGCAGGAAACACCCGCATGACAGTCATCACCGCGCTCAGCTATAGCAGCCGTTGGGAAATTACGCAGGCCATGAAGGAAATGGCCCGCAAGGCGATAGCGGGCGAACTGCGTCCCGAGGAAATTACAGAGGACTATGTGAGCTGTCATCTGCTGACCAACTTTATGCCTGATCCCGAACTGCTCATCCGTACAGGAGGCGAGCTTCGTATCAGCAACTATCTGTTGTGGCAGTGTGCCTATAGCGAATTCTATTTCTGCGATACGTTCTGGCCAGCATTCCACGAAGAAGACTTGCACAAGGCTATTGTGGAGTACCAGAGCCGCCAAAGACGATTTGGCAAGACCGGAGAACAGGTGGAAACCGCTACTGATGAAATGTAAACAAAGAATCCCAATACAACATCTAATAGAATCGTGAGACGATTATACCTTATTATATTATTAATGGCGATGCTGACGATGCACGCGGGCGCCCAGATAAAGACACGCGAGCTGAATCCCGTCATTGACTATAGCCGCACGCCACGAGAGTATGTCATCGGCAATATTGTGGTGGAAGGCGTGACAAATTACGATGATGAACTGCTTATCGGCCTCAGTGGCTTGTCTGTAGGGCAGGTTGTCACACTTCCCGGCGAAGAGATCACCCAAGCCATCAAGCGTTATTGGCGCAACGGATTGTTCAGCAATGTGGCCATCAGCGCCGACAGCATCAGAAACGATTCCGTATTTCTGCATATCCAGCTGACCGCGCGCCCCAGAATTTCTCAAATCAACTACAACGGTGTAAAGAAGAACGAGCGTGAGGACTTGGAAGAGAAATTGGGTCTGGTAAAGGATAATCAGCTCACACCCAATATGGTCGACCGTGCCAAGATTCTGGCAAAGAAATACTTCGATGAGAAAGGTTATAAGAATGCGGAGATTGACGTAGTGTCGCGCGATGACGCCAGCGCTCCTGACAGAATCATTCTGGATGTGAATGTGGACAAGAAGAGCAAGGTTAAGATCAACAAGATTATCATTGAAGGAAACGAAGCCCTTACGGAGAAGAAGCTGAAAGGCGGCCTCATACGTCCGGGCGTATTGAAGAAGATTCATGAAAAGGGAAGCATGGCCAGCTGGTTCAGAAGCAAGAAGTTTGTGGACAGCAAGTATGATGAGGCCAAGGAAAACCTGATTGCCAAATATGCAGAGTTGGGTTACCGCGATGCCGTCATTGTACAAGACAGCGTATATGCTTTTGATGACAAGACCGTGAATGTATACATGAAGGTGGAAGAAGGCCGAAAGTATTATATCCGCAACATCGAATGGGTGGGTAACTCATTGTATCCCACAGACGGACTGGCTGCCATCCTGCGCATGAAGAAAGGCGATGTCTATAACCAGAAGCTTTTGGATGAACGTCTTAACACCGACGAAGACGCCATTGGAAACCTTTATTTCAACAACGGATATGTGTTCTATCACCTTAATCCGGTTGAAGTGAATGTGGTAGGCGACAGCGTAGATTTGGAAATGCGAATCTTTGAGGGAGAACAGGCCCACATCAGTCATGTGCGTATCTCCGGTAACGACCGTGTATATGAAAATGTGGTGCGTCGCGAACTCCGTAACAAGCCCGGCGACCTTTTCAATAAGTCGGCCTTGGAGCGTTCATACCGCGAAATCGCTTCTTTGGGACACTTTGATGCCGAAAGCATCAAGCAGGATATCCAACCCGACCGAGTGAACGGAACCGTGGACCTTTCTTGGGACCTCACATCCAAAAGCAATGACCAGGTTGAGTTCTCATTGGGATACGGACAGACGGGTGTAATCGGTAAGATTGGTTTGAAGTTCAGTAACTTCTGCATGGCCAACCTATTTAACCGTGACGGACTGCGCCGTGGTGTGCTTCCGCAAGGAAACGGAGAGACATTCAGCATCAGCGGACAGACCAACGGCCGTTATTACCAGTCGTACAGCGTCAACTACATGAATCCCTGGTTCGGCGGAAAGCGCCCCAACACACTCAGCGTGTCCGCTTTCTTCAGCAAGCAGACCGACGTAAGCGACAACTATTATAACAGCGCTTATTACAACAACTATTATAACAGTTATTTGTACGGATATGGCAGCAACGGTTATAACAATTACTACGAGAATTTCTACGACCCCGACAAGTTTGTGAAGATTCTCGGTGTCAGTCTGGGTTGGGGTAAGCGTCTGCGTTGGCCGGATGACTTCTTCACCCTTAATGCCGACCTCTCTTATACCCGTTATATGCTGAAGGACTGGCAGTACTTCCTCATCTCCAATGGTAACTGTAACAACATCAGTCTTAACTTGCAGTTGAACCGTATCAGCACGGACAACCAGATCTATCCCCGTAGCGGTTCAGAGTTCCTGATGAGTGCCTCTATCACTCCCCCCTACAGCCTTTTTGAAGACAAGGACTATGCCAGCCTGGCCAACAATTACCAGAGCAGTACCTATCGTCAGGAATTGCAGGAGAAGTATCGCTGGATTGAATACCACAAGTGGAAACTCAAGGCCCGTACCTTTACTGCCTTGTCTGGAAACAACAAGTGCTTTGTGCTGATGACCCGTGTGGAAATGGGTATTCTGGGATCCTATAACAACCACAAACGTTCTCCCTTTGAAACATATTATATGGGAGGAGACGGTATGTCTGGATACAGCAGTACCTATGCCACCGAAACCATCGGACTTCGTGGATATGACAACGGTTCGCTCACACCTAACGGCTATCCCGGCTATGCCTATAACCGCTTCACCGTGGAACTGCGCTATCCCTTCATGTTGGGAGCAAGCACCAATATCTATGGTCTGGCTTTTGCTGAAGGAGGAAATGCCTGGGACAACGTGAAGAAGTTCAATCCCTTCGACCTCAAGCGCTCTGTGGGAGCCGGTGTCCGCATCTTCCTGCCCATGGTGGGTCTGTTGGGTATCGACTGGGCTTACGGATTTGACAAGGTATTCGGCAACCGCAGTTACAGCGGAAGCCACTTCCACTTTATCCTGGGACAAGAATTCTAAAACATAAACCTAATTTAAATTACATGATTATGACAAACAAAATGCAACACACATCCAGCCTTCTCACCAAGCTGAGAGGAGCGCTTATTCTGCTGTTGGGCGTAGTGGCCATGCAGGTGCAGGCCCAGAAGTTCGCTCTTGTGGATATGGAATATATCCTGTCTCATGTTCCTGCCTATGAGCGGGCCAACGAGCAGCTCAACCAGGTAAGCCGCAAGTGGCAGGCCGAGGTGGAAGCCCTTACCAAAGAGGCGCAGACGCTTTACAAGACCTATCAGGGCGAAGCCGTATTCCTCAGTGACGAGCAGAAGAAAAAGAGCGAGGAAGCCATTGTGGCAAAGGAAAAAGAGGCGGCCGAGCTGAAGAAGAAGTATTTCGGCCCCGAAGGCGAACTCTACAAGAAGCGCGAGAGCCTGATGACTCCCATTCAGGAAGAGATTTACAATGCCATAAAGGACATCAGCGACCAGAAGGGCTATTCCCTCATTCTGGACCGTGCAAGCGATGCCGGCATCATCTTTGCCAACCCCAAGATTGACATCAGCAACGAGGTGCTGACCAAGTTGGGCTATAACTGAAACAATATTAATCATAAATAAAACAACAAACAAAAATGAAAAAGAAAATTTTGATCATGGCATTGCTCATGGCTCCCTTGAGCATCTTTGCCCAGAAGTTCGCTCACTTTAACAGCGCTGACATCATCCCCAACATGAAGGAGTATGTTACCGCTCAGGAGGAAATCAAAAAGATGGCAGACCAGTTCGATGCCGACATGAAGCTCATGCAGGACGAATTGCAGAAGAAGAGCGACGAATACCAGAAGGAACAGGCCAACCTGCTTGACAACGTGCGCCAGCGCCGCGAACAGGAACTGAACGACCTGTACCAGCGTCTGCAGCAGAGCTACCAGGACAACCAGCAGACTCTGCAGAAGGCACAGCAGGAAAAGATGGGTGCCATCCAGGAAAAGGTTATGGCTGCCGTGAAGAAGATTGGCGAAAGCGGATCTTATGTTTATGTTGTAGACCTGAGCGTAGGTTCCATTCCTTTCGTAAACAGTGCCCTCAGCACTGATATTACCGATCAGATCAAGAAGGAAGTAGGTGCCGGCGCTGCTCCTGCAGCCGCTCCCGCAACTGCTCCCGCCCAGTAATATTGACTTAAAGTTCCGGCGGCAGGCACAGACAAACGCTTTTGTGCCTGTGGCCGGACTTCATGTTCCCGAATCAACTCTTAACAAAAACCATATCAACGATGAAACGTCTTTTTGCGATACTACTCATGGTGCTGCCCATGGCAGTCATGGCTCAAATACAATTTGGTTATCTCAGCTACAAGCAGGTGATGCAGCAGATGCCGGAATATGCCAAGGCTCAGCAGGACCTTGACCTTCTCAAGCAGAAATATGAGCAGGAAGCCTTGCGTGGCGAGGAGGATTTCCAACGAAAGTTCGTGGAATTTCTCCAGGGACAAAAAGACTTTCCCCAGACCATCATGCAGAAGCGCCAGGCCGAGTTGCAGCATCTCATGGACAACGGAGTAAACTTCCGCATGCAGGTGGTGAAGCTCCTGGAACAGGCCGAAAAAGACCTTATGGCCGAGGTGGAGAAGAAGCTCAACCACGTCATTCTGGAAATCGGCATAGAGCAAGGGTATGGTTTTATTCTTAACACCGACGGCCATTCCTGCCCCTATGTCAATCCTGTGGTGGGCGTGGACGTTACCAAACTTGCTCTTCAAAAGTTGGGTTTGGCTCCCGCACAGCAACCTTCGGATGCACAGGCGCCTCTGGAAATCAAGCCTGCTCCCGTTCAGCAACCCACACAGCCTGTTGTGCCCGTACAGCCCGTAGTTCCCCAAAAGAACGATGCCCCCGTTCAGCAGTAACCTTCCTTCGTTGCCCGGTCCCATCGGCGTGTTCGATTCCGGCTATGGCGGCCTCACCGTGCTTCGGGAAATCAGAAGCTTGATGCCCGGATATGACTATCTGTATCTGGGCGACAATGCCCGCGCACCATACGGAAGCCGTTCCTTTGAACGCGTCTATGAGTTTACGCAGCAATGCGTGCGACAGCTCTTTTCCATGGGTTGCCATTTGGTAATTCTGGCGTGCAATACCGCATCGGCAAAGGCTCTCCGCACCATCCAACAGCACGACCTTCCCATGCTCGACCCTAACCGCCGCGTCCTGGGCGTGGTGCGACCCACAGCCGAGTGCGTGGGCCATTTGTCCCAGACGGCGCATGTAGGCATTGTGGCCACACAAGGAACCATCCGTAGCCACACTTACCAGATGGAGATTGCCAAGTTCTGGCCCCATCTTCAAGTAACAGGCGAGGCATGCCCCATGTGGGTGCCGCTGGTGGAGAACCATGAGCATCTTTCTCCTGGTGCCGATTATTTCGTACGGCTCTATCTGGACAATCTGATGCGCCGCGACCCTTTGATTGACACCCTCATTCTTGGCTGTACGCATTATCCTCTTCTTTTGCCCAAAATCCGTCAGTATCTGCCCGCCTCTGTAAAGGTGTTGGCGCAGGGCGGTTACGTGGCACGCAGCCTTTCCGATTATCTTCGCCGCCATCCTGAAATGGAATGCCGTATCACCCGTGGCGGCACGGCACGTTTCCTCACCACGGAGCAGTCTGAGGTTTTCAGCCACAATGCCTCCCTCTTTTTGGGACACACAGTCCAGGCCGAACACATCGCGCTCTGATCGCATCTGCTTTATCCACATTTTCTTTCCCTTCCGGATTGTCCGTCGGGTCGACCAGCGGATAATTCTACTGCTTTTCTGAATTGGGAGTTTTGAGCCGTCTGCAAAGACGGGAAAATGAATAGCCGGGGGCTTTCAAGCCCTCGGTTTTCAAATGGGCACAAAATAAAAACGTCTGGAAGACGGGAACCGGCGGCAAGGCTTGCCGTTCCGCGTCTTTGCAGACGCTTTCTTTATACTCTTGTCTTGGTTTCCACGGGTTCAAGAACCCGCGGCTATTGGCCTTTGGCCTCCCGTCTTCCAGACGGATTGTTGAACGGTGAGCAATGAGCGGTGAGCCGTTGGCCTTTGTCAATTGAAAAAAGCCAACGGCTAAAAAGGAATGTCAGAATTTCTTGATGAAGTCTTCCAACGGGAGGGTCTCTTCGGGGCGTGCATTGTACTTGCGCATGAGGCGCACCAGCTCGTCCCAATTGCCGTCCTGCTTGCACTTCTCGCGGTTTCGCTTGCAATAGAGGTACAGGGGCTGCATCCTTACACGCTCCACACGGTTCTTCGTCTCTTCGTCCTCGGCGGTCTGCAAGGCATTGTCCAGCAGGGCGAAGGCTTTCTCCACAAACTCGTCGCTGTAGATGGGGTGGTTCTCGCGGATGTAGATGCCGAAGTGAAGGTCGGGCTTAACCAGCGACTGGCACAGGCGGTAATAGTCCATGACCATTGGGGCGGCCTTTCCATAGTATCCGTCAATGAAGACCTGCACCAGCGAGTCGGTGTCCAGAAGAGGATTCCACAGCAGTTTGGTGGTGACCCACGCCTTCATTTCCTCAAATTCGGCTCCGTTGGACTGGTATTGCGCCTCTTCGTAGATGCCGATGGCCTTGTTCTTGCGGAAGGCCTCGATGTTGGGGCCAAGCACCTGGAAGTTGGGCCAGGGCGAAATGTATTGTGCATAGTCCACGATGTAGTCCCAGATGAAGAGGTGGGGCGCAATTTCCGCCCATCGTTCCATGTCGTTCATGAACGCCTGGTTTTGCGGACATCCGGCGGTGAGGGGATGGGCAAAGCAGCATTCGATGCTGCACAGGCGGATGACCACATTGTTGCGGGGCACAATGCCCTTGGGCGGCTGGCGGGTGTACTGATAGGCAAAGGTGCCGACGAACTTGTCGGGGAACTCGTCCCTGACGGCGTCTGCCA
This sequence comes from Bacteroidaceae bacterium, assembly GCA_017379075.1. Taxonomy (GTDB): domain Bacteria; phylum Bacteroidota; class Bacteroidia; order Bacteroidales; family Bacteroidaceae; genus Physcousia. Next base: position 5,936 of record JAFNXL010000040.1, on the reverse strand, counting down.
CCTGGTTGACAAACCAGACCATCAGACCAGACTGCCCGCCGTACTGCTCGGCAATGGCCGTACACTCGGGGCACTGGCAGAAGGAGAAGTTGTCATTCTGCGACAGGCTGTAGATGCGGAAGAGCGGGTTTTTGCGCATGACATCGGCCAGGCGGGTCTTGCATATTTCCAACACCTCGGGGTTGGAAAGGCAGAGCTGTCCGTTGGGGATGCGCTTGCCGTCGCGCAGACTGAAGTATTCGGGGTGCTTCTCAAAGAATTCTCTGGCGGGAAGCAGTTGTCCCATGGTGTGCGCGTTCCAGTAGGCTTCTATGTTGCCGTAGTCGTTCTGCGTGGGATTCCATTTCATGTTCTCCTTGTTGTGTGCGCTCCAAACCGGTTCACGTTCCACGGCAAAGTGGCCGTCGTATCTGAGCGCCAGGGCGGGCTTTTCGCTCCTGTCCAGACGGGGCAGGGCATATTTCTGCATGGAAGGCACAACGGTACACTTGGGCGTGAGCCATTTCACCCCCAGTTCATCCTCCAGGAAGGAGAACACACCGTACATGGAGCCGCGCTGCGCCCCGCCGTAGATGAGCAGGTCCTTTCCCACGGTGCGGTAGGTAAAGCCCTCGTCGTCGGCCTCGGGTTTCTGCGCTCCGGTGATGTCTGCCACGGCGCTGCCAAAGCCCACAAAGATGCGCCTTCCCTTGGAGGTGGCGTCGTCCGTGATGGGAAGCTCCGCGCCGCTGATTTGCTTGATGTACATTTGCAGCTCTTCGGCCGCTTTCTTTTCCGATGGCGAGGCCTGGCGGTCCAGCACGATTCTGTAGTCGCTCTTTCCGTTCTTGAACAGCCAGTTGCGGGCCGTGGCCGGCATGGCGCAGAACAGGATCAGAGCAAACGAGATTGCCTGTAGAAGGCCTGTGTTGAGATGTCTTTTCATGATGGTGTTATTTTTTAATTTTTAATGAAGAGTCTTTGCTACGCGGTCGGGGTGGTCGGTGTTGATGAAGTCCATTCCCAGTTTCCGGGTCATTTCCCATGCGTCCTCGTTGTCGGGGAATGCCCACAGGCGGAACTTGCTGCCGGCCTTGTGTGCCTTGCGCACGGCTTCCTTTATCCTCCTCTGGTCGGCCTTGTCCATCTGGCCTTTGCCCTTCCATTTGGTGAACTTGCCATAGTGGGCGCTCACCATGGGCACGCGCTTGCGCTCTTCGGGCGTATAGTCAATGTGCGGCAGTCCGTCAAAGAAGATGAAGTCGGGGTAGTTGCAGAAGTGTTCCTTCTTCACCTTGTCCCCCGTGATCACAATCTGCACGGCATTGGGATTGTCCTTTACGTTGAAGCACGCCGTGTATCCGTCCTCGCGGATGAGGCTGATGAGGGCGTCCAGCGTCGATGCGTCCGACTTCAGGTCTACGAGCAGTTGCAGCGGCCTGCCTTTGGGATAGGCCTTCCCGCCGTTTCTCTCCATCACTTGTCTTATGGGTTCCAGATACATGTCCTTGAGCAGGCGGTTGGGCGAGATGTCCTTGCGGTTGTGCGCCACATGGAGGATGCCGTCAACCAGCCAGATGTCGGCCTCGATGGATGCCGCCCCGGCTTCGTATGCGCCCCAGAAAGGCCGCGCCTGTTCATAGTCGTTGTGCGAGTGGATGCGTGTCTTTCTGGCCGAAGCGGACAGGGAACCCGCCAGCAGGAGTACGGCCAGGGAAATGCGGAAAATCAGTGTGGATGTGTGCATAATTCTGTGATATTTTATGCAAATTTAGGAATAATTCGGAAATTACACCTAACGAGACCTCCAAAAAAAACAGCGGGAAGAAGCGTGTTCCTTCTTCCCGCCGGAGTAGGTCGTGCGGATTTCCTTTTTTTAACCAATAATAATTCTTCTTTTCAAAATCTATCTGCGCGGCTTTCTCCTTCTTCTCTCTGTTCACTTCTATATGTTAATGAGATTACGCTGTGTGCGCCGGTGAGCTTGATCCGGGCCGAGGCGTCCGCCTTGCCTATGCTGCCGGTGTAGGATTGGATGAACATCTCTTCGTTTGCGGTGTGGTTGAGGGTTTTGAAGCCCTTGTCTATGACGATTGCTCCGTGTTCGTTTTCGAGCTGGCATGTGGCTTCCAGTTCCTTGGGGATTTGCAGGCTGATGAAACCGAATTGGACGTCTGCGGTGGCCGACTTGAAGTCCTTGGCGCTGACGATGCTGGCGGCTATTGCCGAGTGTTCTGCCGACGGTATGCTCAGGGTTTCTGCCACCTCCTTTATGTGTATGTCGCTGTGGTGCAGGGAACCGTTCAGGTTGCTGACGGCTTTGGCGTTGAGTTTGGAGTGTTGGAGGTTGACGGTGGCATTCTGCGCCTGGTCAAGGGTGACGTCGCAGAATTCGCTCTTGAGGTTGAGGTCTGTGCAGGTGCCGATGCTCACCAGCTCGTGATGCTGTACGTTGAGCGCCAGATTGGCGCAACGGACTATCTTAACGGAGCTGAATTTCGCCTGCACGTTTGCCGTCTTGCAGTCTGTGAGCGTCAGGCTGCCGTGTTCCACCTTCAGCTCACACTTCTGCTCGTCCGTCTGCAGGCTGCCGCATAGCAGAACGCCGAATTTTACGTGTGCCGAGATGGATTTGTAGGCGTTGTCCTTGATGTAGACACCGCCGAAGCGGTTGGCGACGATGAGCGCGAATTTCTCCTTGGGGATGTAGACGGTCCAGGTCGACTCAATCTTTCTCTCCTCGTTGCTGCCTCCGTCCGTTCCCAGCAGTTCCAGCGAGTAGACACCGGAGCCTTCCTTCTTCTCTATGCTCATGTTCTTGAGGATGTTTTCGGCCTGGGTCTTGTCCTTGGCCAGCGCTTTGAACTCGAACTCGAGCCGGAGTTCTTTCTTGTCCCAGGGCAGCAGGGCGATGTTGCCGAACTGGTTTTCCAGCCTGACGGTTGCGCCCGACTTGACCTTGTCGAATGTGATTGTTCCCTTCCTGCTTGCTTCGGCCAGCGCCGAGCTTGCCCACAGCGTGGAGGCCGGAAGGCACAGTGCCATCCACAAGAGGCAAAGTTGTTTGAGAATCCGTTTCATGATGGTGCTATTGTTTTTGTGGTTTTGTCAGATTGGCTTGCTTGTGGCTGCTCAGGATGCCGCGTATGTGCTGCAGGCTGTGCAGGTGCGACTTGTAGACGCGTGTGGCGTACAGAATCTTCTCGCCGTCGCTCATTCCCTCTTTCATGATGAAGTCGATGGTGGAGTCGGGCGACTGGTTTATGCGTGCCACCTCCTCCATCAGCTCTTCCCGGGTTTGGGGCGGCATGTCCTTGATGAGGTCGCAGATGAACTCGGTTTCTTCCATGAACAGCGAGGCGTAGTATCCCTTCACCTCGGCCATGGTGATTTCCATCTCCCCAGGTGTGTGCTCCCGCTCGGGCGGGGTGAGGATGAGTGCGGCGGCGAGCAGCGACGCGGCCACCAGCGATGCGGTGCCTGCCGCGTACCATACGCGCCGGCGGCTGAGCTGCTTCCGCTGGTGCTGGCGCAGCTGGGCCATGAAGCGCTCGCGGCTTCCGGGCGGCAGTGTGTGCCGGCTGTAGCACGCCTCTATGTGTGCCTTCAGCCCGTTGTCCTTTCCGTTGTTCATTTCCTGTACCATTTTATCAGTTGTTGTTTTGCGCGGCTCAGCTGGCATCGCACGCTGGAGGGCGTGATGTGCAGCAGGGCGCTGATTTCGTCGGTGTCCATCTCCTCCACCACGGAGAGCATCAGCACGGTGCGGTACTTGTCTGGCAGCGAGCCGATGGCCAGCCTGAGCAGGCTGCTCTGTTCCTCTCTGATGAGCAGGAGGTCTGCCTCCTCGGCGTGGGGGAGGGGCGTCTTGTCGTCCAGCTCTTCCCACCTTACGCGGCGTTTCCTCAGACGGTCTATGCAGTGGTTCACCACCATGCGCCTCATGCGCCGTGCCATGTCGGCCTGTGTGTCTATGAGCAGATGCTTCCTGGTGAGCACATGCAGCATCACCTCCTGCACGGCCTCCTCGGCCTCGTACTCGTCGTTCAGCAGACGGAGTGCGGTGAGGAAGAGCGGCTGTGCGTGCAGGTCGTAAAATTCGGCCTGCGCCCCCGGCGCGTCTTTCCTGCATCCCTGTATGATGGTGCTGTATGCTGTCATGTGCTTTGTGCTGTCGTTTTCTGCTTTCAATCATATAACGTATTCTGCGGAGGAGTTGTTGCAGGAAATGGCGATTTTTTGAATATCCTTATATTCTTTTTATTGCCTTCTGCCCGAAAGCCGCGTTTCCAGGCAGGTGCAGCGTTGCACGAAAGGCGAAATTCCGATTTCGACCTTCATGCAGCCTTGCATCCTCACCGAAATTGCGATTTCTACCTTCACGCAGCGCTGCACCTTGCCCGAAATTGCGATTTCGACCTTCATGCAGCGCTGCACCTGCCCCGAAATTGCGATTTCGGACAAGTAGCAATGCTGTATCATGCCCGAAATTGCGATTTCGACCTTCGCGCAACGCTGCACCTGCCCAGAAATTGCATTTTCATACAAGATGCAACGCTGCACCTGCCCCGAAATAGCATTTTCATACAAGATGCAACGCTGCACCTGCCTCGAAATCGCAATTTCATACCAGATGCAGCGCTGCATCTGCCATGTGAAAAGTTAAATGATATTAAAAAAGGCGTGCGCCTTTGACACTCTCGGAAAAACATCCTATATTTGCAATGGAGATTTCTCCATAGCGATTTTCAAACTTTTTGTACAATTAAACTTTTAAAGTCTATGAAACAAGTATTAATTTTTGCGCGTGAGAACATGCCGAACGGCTCTCACTATTCCTTTGACCAGAGTACAATCAATCGTTTTAAGAACGATGGGAAAATCAGTCAGAAGGCACAACTCCGCCCCCTGTTTTCCCTGTATGAGCAGGCCTTCCTGGTGGAAGAGGAGAAGTTCAAGCTCAGCCAGAAGAGCGAGTTCACTGACACACTTAACGAACTGGACACAGCCCGCGACGATGCCTACATGGGGCTCAAGGGCATTGTGGAGGGCTATGCAAAGGTGCCCGACGCAGGCATGAAGGCGGCCTCCAAAGCCCTCGGCCAGCTCATCACCGACTACCGCATCGACGTGCGTGTGCAGCGTGACCAGGAGTCGGGTCTGCTCTCCAATTTCATTGCCGACCTCCAGGGCAAGTGCGCCCCACACGTGCAGACGCTCCATCTGGAGGAAGTGGTACAGGTGATGAAGACCGCCAACGACAACTACATCGCCGTTCGCGAAAACCGTACCGAAGAACGCATGCTGAAGGAGAAGAATGCACTTGAAAACGCCCGCAAAGCCACCGATGCGGCCTACCGCAACTTCATCGCCATGGTGAACGCCCTGGCTCTGGTGGAAGGCGATGCCGACTATGCCGACTTCATCGACTACATGAACACCCTCATCAGCGAGTATAAGGCAGAAGTGCTGAACCAGAAGCCCACGTCCACCACTCCTACCACACCCGATCCCGACAACAGCGGCACCACCGAACCCTCCGAGCCGGAAACTCCCGGAACGGGCGGCGATGACAACGGCGGAACCACTCCCACTCCCGATCCCACTCCCGACCCCGACACGGGCGGAGAAGATGACGACGACGAAGGCGGACTGGCCGGATAGGCATTCGTCCCCCTTGCCCCCTGATACAAAGAGCCTCCCCAATTGGTTGTGGGGAGGCTCTTCTATTATTTTATATATGTCTCTGCTGGAGGGACGGTCACTTCTTCTGCTGGGCTGCCAGCTTGTCGGCAAATACCTTCATCCAGTAGCCACCGATAACGCTGCGGGCCTTGAAGCCGACCATCTTTCCGGTCTTGGTGTCGCTCCAGTCGCTGATGGGCACGCGGCTTGTGGTCTCGTTGATGTAGTTGTATACGGGAATAACGAACTTGCGGAAGGTGTCGTCGTCGGGC
>JAFNXL010000002.1 GCA_017379075.1 Bacteroidaceae bacterium | reverse complement strand
TTTTCTCCATAAAAGTTTATAAATGTGCTTGGCAGACGTGGCAGAAAATTATTCCTGATTGTCAGGAAGCGTGTGTGTAATGTCAAAACCCGTACGTTCAGATAGTGCCCAAAAACGTACATTGTTAGCTCGTACTTGATTGTAGCCCAAGTCTTTCATCGCTTTCCCAATCTGTGTGGCGGAGACCCTTACGTTGGGTGGGAAGCGCGAAAGGATTTGTGTGGATGAGAGGTATAGCGGTAGCTCGTCTTTGTGGGGTTTGCGGAAATAGCTCAAGACCAGTTCGCGTGCCATGTTGGGCGTCTCGTACTGGCGGTTGTGGTTGTGCAGACGGTCAATCTCGCTGTCTTGCAGCCAATAGCGGAAGCCCGAATCCAGCAAGGCTTTTGCCTGTGCGTAGATACCTTCATAGGGCAGGAGGTTGGCCCATGGGTTCTCTATATAATCCACCTCGAAGGGCATCCAGCGTCGGTTGCCCGTATCGTCCGTGAGGAATTGCAGGTTGTTGCCTGTAGCACAGAAAGATGCCACATGAGGCAGCCTTACCTTGTTGCGCCCATAGGGTGGCCGTTCCTGGATGTGTGTTACGGTGGTCATTGCTTTTAGTTGGTTCAGTTCCTGTCGCGACATGGAGTCAATCTCCTCGAAATTGATGAGCAGGTTCTCCGTCAGTGCGAAGTGGTCATCCTTGGTCAGCCGCATGGAGTTGGTTTTGGATGTGTAATATGCACGCAATTCCGGTGGCAACAGATTCTCCATGAAAGAACTTTTGAACGTGCCCTGTCTGCCCAGCAATACCAGAATCTGGTGGTTCACCACCCGTTCGTCCAAGGCCGATGCCACCATGGCCACAAACCAACGGCGTGCGAAGTAATCGAAGGTCTGCGCATCGGTGTCTTTGCAATGTACGCGTGCCCACAGCATTCCGATATAGTCTGTCGTACCGTCCCAGGGCGGCAGTGTGTCCAGATAGGCATGGAAGGGCTTGTGCTCCGGTACAAAGTCGCTGATGAGCAGGGCGCGCAGGGAGAAAAGGTCAGTGTGTATGCCTTGGCGTTTCATGGCGCACCACAGCGAGTTCTCGAAAGAATCGTCTATCCGTGTCCATTTCCCGTCTCTATCAACAGACTGGTATTCAATGGCGTGGCTCATCATGTTCTTACGCAGACGGTAACGGTGGGTAATGAAGTATTCCATGTCCTCAAGTGATGCTTTTTGGGGGTGTTGCGTGTCAGTCTTTCCCTTCTTTCCGTAATCTGCGAGACGGTATGTGCCGTATTCGTGTGTTTTGGCGTAGCAGCTGCGTACAATGCCGGCAATGGCTCCCGGATGCGTAGCCTCGTAGTCGGCAAATTCCTGCATGGCCCATTCCTGCGCATGCTTACGGCCCACGCCGAAGCGGTTCATCCAGTACAGGCAGCGGCACACGTAGTCATTGTGCCGGCCTGGTACGTATGCGGCATCTTCTTGCTCCACCAGTTGTCTCACAACGGCGGCGGCAGATTGCGCGTTCCGTGGGCGGCCTGCCTTGTTACCCGTTGTCTCTTTGTCGCTCTTTTCCTGTGTGGGCGGCGGCAGGGGTGTGGCATCGGGATTGAAATAGACATCAGCATCGTGGCAGAGCACGGACAGGCGCGTGGGGTTCTTGCACTGTGAATCATAGGCCAGTCCTGTAAGTTGTGCGTAATATTCGTTGGCTGCTGTCCAGTGACGGACAAAGCTGTGTTCGTCCGGGCATACTGCACCCCGGGCAATGACGCGTATGCCCCTACCGGACAGGGTGGTGTGCGCTAGAAAAGTGTGCCCGTCTGCCCTGATGCGCTTCAATACATCTGCCATTTGCTTTGGTTCCACGCAGTCAAAATCAATCATATACAGTCCGGAAAAGGCTTTGATGTGGGCAGACGAACGACCTCTTTCCACTATCACACCGCACAGGAAGGCCGGTTGCAGTCTCTTGATGCGCGTCTTGTGTTTTTTCAAACGTTCAGCCTCTTTCGTGTTTCCGCTTTCCTCTGCCGCCTCCTGTTTGCGGAGCGTATCGCGGTAAGCCGTGGTTTGGGGTGCATGCACGCCACTTTGCATCTCTCCTACAAGTTGTGCCCATGTGGATGGCTCGGGCATGTTGCTGCCCAACGAGGTGAATCGTGTGGGTTGCATGACTTCAGTAAAAATGTTTTTCTTCATTTCCATAAAATTTTACATCCTTTTGTTTATATTCACATTTTTTTGTTGTATCTTTGCTCATGAATCCTTCGGCCTGTGGGCCGGTGGAAAAATGTTCTGTGAAACTGTTGCAAAAATACGTAGAATCTGATTTGTGGTGCTGTACGCTATGGCGTGCAGCGGCAAGCCCGAAAACCTGCCAACTTTAACATAATTTAACGCAAATCCATTCGTGTACCAGGTAAATCTGCGCTTAAAAGCTGTCGTCTGACGGTGTAGACATACGGACTTTAAGTGGTCCGCAACTTCACTTAATCAGAGACAGTGTCCATGGATCCGTTGGCCGGGAGAGGCGACCCCGGCTGGTTTGCCACGGCTGTCCGGGAGATTTCCCAAATCAGAGTACGTTTGAGTATGACTTCCGACCGTGCCTTTGCCCGTGCCATACACATGAATCCGCGCACCGTAGCCAAGTTGAATCCGGACCACCCGGACGCCACGCTGCAATATGAGACCGTGGACAAAGTGTTCAAACAAGTGGGGCTGTTGCTGAATGAGTTCGGGGACGACCAGTCGGAAGAGTACCGGCTTGTCTTTCAGGCTCAGTTACGCGTTTATCTCGCGTATACGAATGAAATGTACAAGCCCACTTCTCGTGAGAAAAGAGGCGATGGGAAGCAGCAACATTCCGGAAGGATGGATTAGCCAAAGGAAAATCTCCGTTGCATGTCCGTGCCGCCAGTCTGAGGCGAAGGGAAGCAGGGCACACCGGAGTGCCGGTAACGAAACGTAAAGAAGGGAAACCGCCCAAAGTGCCTCATGCCGCTCTGCGCATGAATGTGGTGGCTGAAACAAAGATATTTGGGAACGGGCCGTCCATGCAGACGGCCGACGCCGTACAGCCCCTGCCGGCCATTCATCTTCCGGTACGTCACTAACCGCCTTGGGACGGGTTCGCCCGTTCCAAGGTTTTTCTAAAATCAAGTGCTTTCGTTATCGTGCAGGCTTTCGGCCTTCGTGCGGCTTAATGCAGTGCCTTCCATTGCCCAATGCAATGCATTGCATGTGCTGATGCAAGGCATTGTCTTTCCCGTTGCACTGCATTGCTTTTTCAACGGTAAAACATCCCATTTTAGCATTGTATTTTGCAAACATGTCAGTGTGCGGAAAATATTCTCCCGTTTCTTTGGCATTTGTCCTAATTTTCAGTATCTTTGTTCTTTATAAAAGAACAGGGACAATTTCTTCCGAAATGAACGCAATAAAAGCAATCCAGGGAGAAAGTAAAAATGTAAAGGAATATAAATTTAAAAATAGACAATATATTTATGAAAGTACCTTTTTCTCCACCAGATATGAGTGAGCTGGAAATTGCTGAGGTCTGTGATGCCATCCGTTCGGGATGGATAACTACAGGGCCTCGTACTAAAGAGTTTGAACGCAGAATCGCAGCATATTGTCACACGGAAAAGGCAGTGTGCCTCAATTCGGCCACGGCATGTATGGAGTTGGTGTTACGTTTGTTCGGCATTGGGCCGGGTGATGAAGTCATTACTTGTGCCTATACCTACACGGCGACTGCGAGCGTGACTTGTCATGTGGGCGCAAAAGTGGTGATGGTGGATACCGCGCCCGGCTCCTTTGAAATGGACTATACTAAATTGGCGGATGCAATCACAGAACGCACCAAGGCAATTATACCAGTGGATTTGGCAGGTGTGGTCTGTGATTATGATAAAGTATTTGCTGCAGTAGAGAGCAAACGAGGTCTGTTCCATCCGGCCAATGATTTGCAGGAGGCATTGGGCCGTGTGTTGGTGTTGGCTGATGCGGCACATGCGTTTGGCGCACAACGTAGGGGAAGAATGTGTGGCGAGATAGCAGACTTTACCAGTTTCTCATTCCATGCGGTGAAGAACTTGACCACAGCCGAAGGTGGTGCGGTAACATGGCGTAACATTGAGGGTGTGGACAATGAGTGGATATACAAGCAGTTCCAGTTGCTCTCACTCCATGGGCAGAACAAGGATGCGTTGGCCAAAACACAGTTGGGCGCATGGGAGTACGATATCGTATCGCCAGCCTTCAAGTGCAACATGACAGACATTATGGCGGCAATCGGTCTGAAACAGTTTGAACGCTATCCGCAAATGTTGGCTCGTCGCCGCGAAATCATTGAACGATATAATGCGGCATTGAATAATCTGGACGTGGAGGTATTAGATCACTACAATGATGATCATGCATCGAGCGGACACCTCTACTTCGTGCGTCTGCTGGGAAAGGATGTGAAATTCCGCAATGAGGTCATCACGGAGATGGCACGCCGTGAAATTGCATGCAACGTACACTATAAGCCCTTGCCGATGATGACGGCATATAAGAACCTTGGTTTCGACATTGCTGACTACCCGAATGCTTATAACCAGTATCAGAACGAGGTGACATTGCCTCTGAATACGTGTCTGACAGACGAACAGGTGGCGTATGTGATTGAGAATTTTGTGGAGATTATTAGTAATTAAGACTATGTATAAACATTTTTTTAAACGGCTGATAGATATCTGTATTGGGCTAGTTGCTCTGCCTTTTGTCTTATTGATAATCGTGGCATTGGGGCCGATAATCTATTTTACTGATAAAGGTCCGGTCTTCTACAATGCCAATCGTGCAGGAAAGGATTACAAACCCTTTAAGATGTTTAAATTGAGGTCGATGTATGTAAATTCTCCTGACATTCGGAATGCGGATGGTTCCACGTTTAACAGTGACAATGACCCTCGTGTGACACCTGTAGGACGTTTCATACGCAAGACTTCGTTGGATGAGTTTCCTCAGTTCCTTAATATCCTATTGGGCGATATTAGTTTTATTGGTCCTCGCCCCAAATTGTATTGTCCAGAAAAATATCCTAATGGACTGCCTGAATACATGAAGAAAAGCTTTATGGTGAAACCTGGTGTTACGGGATATGCACAGGCGTATTATCGAAATTCCATCGCCAATGAAGAGAAATTCAAGTGGGATGGGTATTATGCCGATAATGTCAGCTTCGTGATGGACGTGAAGATTATTTTTAAGACGATAAAGTCTGTGTTGTTCCGTGAAAACATCAATACAGAACAAAGTTATAAGAAGTAATATGAAAAGATTATTGATTATAGGTGCTTCGATACTCCAGTTGCCTGCTATCAAGAAGGCAAAGGAGCTGGGGCATTATGTGGCTGTGGCGGATTTTAATCCTAATGCGCTAGGTATTCCTTATGCGGATGAGTTCTACAATGCAAGTACTATTGATATAGAGGGAATCTGTAAGGTGGCCGAAGAATTCAAACCAGACGGTATCATGACTTTGGCTACCGACATGCCGATGCGCTCGATTGCTGCTGCTACATCGCGTCTCGGTCTGCCCGGAATCTCGATGGATACGGCTATCAAGTCGACTGATAAAGGAGAAATGATAAAGACGTTCAAAGAACATGGTGTGGAGTCTCCGTGGTTTTATATTGTCGACAGTGTGGCTTCACTTACTGCTCTATTGCCCGCCTTGACTTATCCTTGCATTCTGAAACCAACAGACAATGCCGGCAGTCGTGGTGTGATGTTGGTGAAGTCTGTCGACGAGCTGATTACTGCCTACCAATATAGCGTGAGTCAGTCACGTGGAGGACTGGTGATACTTGAGGAGTATATGACGGGGCCGGAGGTGAGTGTAGAGGTGATGGTGGTCGATGGTGAGCCTCACGTGTTACAGGTGACCGATAAGTTGACCACGGGTGCTCCCTACTTCGTGGAGATGGGACACAACCAGCCTTCGATGCTCCCCGCTGAGGATGTAGAGAAGATTAAGGACTTGGCTTGCCGAGCTGTGAAGAGCGTGGGCATCAATTGTGGACCCTCACATGTAGAGATAAAGCTGACTCCTGACGGTCCCAAGATGGTAGAACTCGGTGCTCGCATGGGTGGCGACTGTATTACTACGCATTTGGTGCCGCTGTCTACAGGAGTAGACATGATAAAGGCTACCATTGATGTGGCATTAGGACTGACTCCTAGCATCGTACCTACATTGCAGAAGGGCAGTGCTATCCGTTTCTTCGATGCACCCAATGGCATCATTGCTGCTATCGAGGGAGCGGAAGAGGCAAAGAGTGTTGCAGGAGTGCAGGAAATATCATTCACTAAGAACGTGGGAGATGAGGTGGCCGAAATTCATAGTAGCCTTGATCGTTGCGGTTTCGTTATTGCACAATGTGATACTGCAACTGAAGCTATTGAGGTGTGTGAGAAGGCAAAGGAGAAAATACAAATAACCATCGGATAAACAATATCATTATGAGTAAAAAGGTTTTAATTTTAGGTGGTGAGGGTAATGGCACAATCATTGCTAATGCAATGTTGGATGCTAATCGCAGAGGTTATGATGAATATGTTTGTTGTGGTTTGTTGAATGATGGTAATCCTGTAGGGACTATAATAGACTCCTTTGAAGTTGTAGGTAGCATCAAGACAGATTTTAAGAGGTTTCTTGATGAGGGTTATTATTTCATCAATGCGATTTTGAGAATTGATGGTAATAAGCAACGTATCCAGATGGTCGAGGATTTGCATATACCAGAGGATCGATTGGCAACGTTTGTTCATCCGACTGCTTATGTCGCGCCGAATGTTCGCCTTTCTCCAGGATGTGTAATTATGCCTTTGGTCACCATGTCGTCAAACACTGTTTTGGGAAAGTGCTGCTTGGTACTTAACTCTGCGAATATCGGTCATGATGATACGATAGGTGATTATTGTCATATCTCAAGCCATGCATGTGTGGGCTCATTCCTAAATATAGGAAGAGGGGTGCACGTGGGACTGAATGCTACAATTCGTGAGCATCTCACTATCGGTGACTTTGCAACTGTAGGAATGGGTGCTGTATTGACAAAGGATGTTGGTGTAGAGGAAATTTGGGCCGGCAATCCTGCTCGTTTCTTGCGTACGGCGAAATAAAATTAATTTCATGTTCGATAGGATATTTTCCTCCAGTTTTTGCATGATTTGTAAAATTATGACGAAATCTATTGAGTTGTTTTTCCCGCATAAAAAAACTATGTAATTTAGCAATGAGAATTTTATTATTACCCGCATATTTCTATCCAGAACAAGCTGCAAGTTCGTATCTTGGTGATAATATACGCCAGGCAATGTGTGAGGCCGGTTGTACATTGGAGCTTTATGCTCCGATGCCCACTCGTGGCATCTCGAATGAGGTGCGTGAGGAGTATAAGAAGCGTAAGGTGGAGCATTGGCACGATGGCAAATTGGAGATTCATCGCTTCTCGATGTATGGAGAGGGTAAGAATCCTATCCTCCGTGCTCTGCGCTATGTCTTCTGTTGGTGTGCCCAGTTCTGGAAAGGACTATGTGCTAAAGATATAGACCTCATCTATTTGGCGAGCACACCTCCCATACAAGGCATGTTGGGCGGATTGTTGAAGAAAATCAAGAAGGTTCCATTTGTATACAACCTGCAAGATATCTTCCCTGACTCGTTGGCTGGCACTGGACTGGCCAAGAAGGGGGGACTGCTGTGGAAGATAGGTCGCGTGATAGAGAACTTCACTTATCGCAATGCCGACAAGATCATCGTCATCTCGGAGGACTTCAAACGCAATATCATGGCGAAGGGAGTGCCCGAGGAGAAGATTGTGGTGGTATATAATTGGGTAGACGAGGAGGCGGTAAAGCACGTGGCCCGTGAGGACAACAAGCTGTTCGATACCTACGGCCTCGACCGCAGCAAGTTCTACATCACCTATAGCGGCAACATCGGTTTGACACAGAACATGGATATGCTGCTTGAGGTGGCCAAGGAGTTGGAAACGGAAGAGCCTGAGATTCAATTCGTACTCATCGGTGAAGGTGCCTACAAGAAACGGGTGCAGGAAATCATTGCGGAGAAGAATATATGCAATGTGACGTTGCTGCCCTTCCAACCCTACGAGGATATATCGCACGTGTTCAGTCTGGGCGATGTGGGGCTCGTCATCTCAAAACCGGGAGTGGGTGAGAATTCTGTTCCGAGCAAGACATGGAGCATACTGTCGGCTTCGCGCCCTGTACTGGCGAACTTTGATGAGAACGAGTTGAAGAGTATTGTCAATAATAACCAGTGTGGCATATTCACCAAGGCTGGTGACAAGGAGGCCTTCAAGAAAGCTATTCTTGACCTCTATCAAGACAGGGCACGATGCGAGCAGTTGGGGCGCAACGGACGTGACTTTATACTCAAGAACCTGACCCGAGCCGTGGGCACACAGAAGTACGTGGATGTGGTTAAGGCGTTTGAGAAGACGATGAATGATTGACAACGGACGACAGCCAACAGTCAACAGACAATATACAAGATTAAAATATTAAAGAAAGATAAAATATATACATGATGAAGAAAGCATTGATAACAGGTGTGACCGGTCAGGACGGTAGTTACCTGAGTGAGTTCCTTTTGGAGAAGGGTTATGAGGTACACGGAATCATCCGCCGTTCTTCGGTGGACTACCGTGAGCGTATTGCCCATTTGGAGGGACGGCAGAACTTCCACCTCCACTATGGTGACCTGGGCGATTCCATGTCGCTGGTAAAGGTGGTGGGCCTGGTGCACCCGGACGAAATATACAATCTGGCAGCACAAAGTCATGTACAGGTAAGCTTTGACTCGCCCGAGTTCACGGCAGACGTGGACGCTACGGGCGTGCTGCGTGTGCTGGAGGCCGTGCGTGCCTGTGGTTTGGAAAAGACCTGCCGTATCTATCAGGCTTCCACCTCGGAACTTTACGGCAAGGTGGAGCAGGTGCCCCAGAACGAGAACACGCCTTTCCATCCTTACAGCCCCTATGCAGTGGCGAAACTGTATGGATTCTGGATTGTGAAGGAATACCGTGAGGCTTATGGCATGTTCTGCTGCTCGGGTATCCTTTTCAATCATGAGAGCGAGCGCAGGGGCGAGACTTTCGTTACCCGTAAGATTACGTTGGCTGCGGCACGCATAGCGCAAGGTCTGCAGGATTGCCTGTACCTGGGCAATATGGATTCTCTGCGCGACTGGGGCTATGCAAAGGACTATGTGGAGTGTATGTGGCTGATCTTGCAGAACGAGAAGCCTGAAGACTTTGTCATCGCCACCGGCGTACAGCACTCCGTGCGTGAGTTTACGGACTATGCCTTCAAACATGCCGGCATAGAATTGAAATTCGAGGGTGAAGGCTTAGAGGAGAAGGGTATCTGCGTGGCCGTACATGGTACTGCCCCCCAATCTCTGATAGGCAAGACGCTGGTTGCCGTAAGTGAAGACTTCTACCGCCCGACTGATGTGGTGAACCTGTGGGGTGACCCCACCAAGGCGAAGGCAAAGCTGGGCTGGGATCCAAACAAGACATCCTTTGAACAGCTGGTGAAGATTATGGTGGAGCACGACATGGCCAAGGTGGCTTCTGAGGGAGCTGCTGCCAAAGTGAGAACCAATCTGGCGGAGTATCTGGAGAAGGGGATTGTCAAATAATCGCGTGCGATTATTTGACGGACAACGGACAACGGACAACGGACAACGGACAACGGACAACGGACAACGGACAACGGACAACGGACAACGGACAACGGACAACGGACAACGGACAACGGACAACGGACAACGGACAACGGACAACGGACAACG
>JAFNXL010000074.1 GCA_017379075.1 Bacteroidaceae bacterium | reverse complement strand
TCAATCTGATAATATTCGAAGAGATGTTGGGGCACATGAATGCTGACTTCTGCGTCATGCGCTGCAAAGTTTGCCACAATCAACAGCGTCTCGTTCTCTGTGTGTCGAACAAAGGCATACTGGCGTTGCAACTGGGGATTTACATACATCAGGTCATAGAACTCACCTTCACGAACAGCTTCTGATGAATTACAGATATTCAACACCTTAGCGTAATAAGCTTGAAGTGACAATTCATCTGCTGTAAGTTGCTTGTTGTCGAACTTTCCATTATTGCGCCAACGGCGTATAGTATCCACACTCCAGTAGTCGAATATGGTAGTACGTCCGTCCTCGCCACTGAATCCTTCTGCATCCATTCCGGGTTCTCCAAGCTCTTGACCAAAGTAAACCATCATCGGGTTGGTGTACATCAGTGCGCTCACCAGCAATGGCGCTTTTCCCTTCAAGGGATTGCCGGCAAAGAATTTGCTTGCCAAACGCTGCTCGTCGTGGTTTTCCAGGAAGTTGAGCATATTGTTTCTGATGCCCTCAACCTGTTGCCAACTGAACGTGATGTTCTGTGCCGAAATCCAATCGTTGGTCACAGCCTTAAGGGTGTCGTAGAGTCCTACTTTGTCATACAGATAATCAAAGTGGCCATAATGCAGATAGTTTCTATATTCGGCGGGATTGTAGACTTCTGCAATGAAGATGATATGAGGGTATTGTTCCTTCACTTGGGGAATGGCCCAATGCCAGAAGTCAACCGGCACCATTTCTGCCATGTCACAACGGAAAGCGTCCACCTTTTTACAAGCCCAGAACAAAAGGATGTGAAGCATCTTGCTCCAAGTATCGGGAATGGGGTCAAAATGGTTCACTCTTCCTCCTGCGTAGTCCACACCATAGTTCAGCTTCACAGTCTCATACCAGTCATTGATACCGGGATAAGCAGAGAAGTTGTCATTACCAGTGGCACGGGCGGGGAACTCAATGTAATCCTTTAAGTCAAACTGTGCATTGAGTTGTGTTCCAGGAATGTAATAGAAGTTATTCTGATTACTGAACGCGCATTCCTTGTTATCATCTTCTCCAAGATTCTTTACACCTTCGGGGGCTGAATCTGACTTATATTGGCGGGCCACATGATTGGGCACAAAGTCAATGACAAACTTCAGACCGGCACGATGGGTGCGCTGTACCAGGTTCTCAAATTCCTTCATTCGGTTGGGCACACTGGTAGCCAGGTCGGGGTCTATATCATAATAGTCCTTGATGGCATACGGACTTCCTGCCTTGCCTTTTACCACGGCAGGATGGTCTTTTGCTATGCCGAAGGAAGTATAGTCCGTCTGTGTGGCGTGCTCAATCAAACCGGTATACCAGATATGTGTGGCACCTAGTGACTTGATTTGCTCCAGGGCTTTCAAGGTAAAGTCGGCCATCTTTCCCACACCATTCTCCTCAATGCTTCCGTTGTGGACGCATGAAGTCTTGTTGTTTCCGAAAAGACGGGTGAAAACCTGATAAATGACTATTTTTTCCATTCTTCTTACTGAATGCCTGAAATCGTTACACTACGATCAATCTTGGCAATCATGCCCTGAAGTGCCTTGCCGGGACCGCACTCAATGAACTCAGTTGCACCAGCGGCAATCATATTCTGTACCTCATAGGTCCAACGCACACTTGCGGTAAGCTGGGCAATCAGATTAGCCTTGATTTCTGCAGCATCAGTATGTGCCTGGGCATCCACGTTCTGATAGATGGGGCAACGGGGAGTGTGGAACTCAGTAGATTCAATAGCCTTCTGCAGTTCTTCCTGAGCAGGCTGCATCAAGGGGCTATGGAAAGCTCCGCCAACGGGAAGCACCAATGCACGCTTGGCACCGGCTGCCTTCAGTTTTTCGCAAGCGGCATTCACAGCCTCGATATTACCGCTGATAACAAGCTGGCCAGTGCAATTGTAGTTTGCAGCCACAACCACGCCATTACCCTCTGCGGTGGTTTCAGCGCAAATGTCCTCAATGGTCTTGTCATCCAATCCGATAACGGCAGCCATGGTGCTGGGAGCGGCCTCGCAAGCTTTCTGCATGGCCAACGCACGGGCATAAACCAACTTCAGTCCGTCCTCGAACGAAAGAGCGCCAGCGGCAACCAATGCGCTGAACTCTCCCAGGCTGTGACCAGCCACCATTGCGGGTTCAAACTCGTCACCCAAGCAAATGGCGCGGATTACGCTGTGCAAGAAAACGGCAGGCTGTGTAACCTTTGTCTGCTTCAGTTCATCGGCTGTGCCTTCAAACATAATATCGGTGATGCGGAAGCCAAGGATCTCGTTGGCTTTCTCAAAAAGTTCCTTTGCGGTCTCGTTGTTGTCATACAGGTCTTTGCCCATACCTGTGAATTGTGCTCCCTGTCCGGGAAAAACATAAGCTTTCATTTCTGTTATGTGAAATTATTGTTAATATTGTGCAAAGGTACGACTTAATAACCAAATATACAAAACTTGGTATTTTTTTCCTGTGTCTGATGTTAATTTTGTGATATGAAATTTAATTTTTTCTTAATTTACAAGGGCAGACGCACGGTAAAAACAGAGCCATTCACATCGGGCATTGACTTTGCGCTGATGGTGCCGCCGTGCTTTGAGACAATCTGACGGCATACGGCCAAACCGATGCCCTGACCACCGGGTTTGGTGGTAAAGAAGGGAGTGAACAGACGCTCCATCGCTTCGGGAACGATGCCCACACCGTCGTCCTTCACCGCAATCACAATCCATCGGTTGTCCGAAGAGAGTTGCGCCGTGAGTTCAATTTTCTCACCTCCAGACTCTGCGGCATTCTTGAGCAGATTGATCAGCACTTGTTCAATCTGGGAACGGTCTATGCTTACCGTTTCGTTTGCGCAGGACACATTGATGTCCACCTTCAAGTCTTTCAGTTCCGTAGAGAGTAGTTTCTGAAGCGAGTCGAACAAGTCTCCCACCCCAACTTTCATGATTTCCGGCATGCCGATTCCGGATATCTTTCGGTAGTTCTGTACAAACTGCATCAAGCCAGACGCTCTACGGTTTATGGCCTCAACCGCCATCTTTTCGTCTTCCTCGCTCACCCTCATTCTTTCGTCGGGATGACCGATTCCTTCTTTCAATGTATCAGAAAGGGAAATGATGGGTGTGAGCGAGTTCATGATTTCATGGGTCAGTACGCTTATCAGCTTGTTTTGCGCCATCACCTCGCTCTGTTGCAACACGCTGTCCACTCGCTGAAGATTGTACAGGCGGTACACGAAGCCCTTTGTAAAGAATGGTGTCATGGTGGCCACAAACTGACGTTCCTCACCATTAGGCAGGGAATAGGCCACCAGTTGGCTCTCCCCTTTTCTCAATGCGCCAAGCAGTTGTGGAAGATTGGGTTCCAAAGCCGCCAGTGCCTCAATCCGCTCAAAACGAAAACCCAGAAGCCTGCTGATGGCTGCCTCGTTCATCCACCTTACATTACCCTTTTCATCCGAGGCCAACAGGATGGATTCCACCGTGGAAAGCAGCGCGTCGTAGAAATGCGACTCGCCCACTCTTCGGTGTTCCACCTCTCTGAATTCCCTGATAACGGCGTTTATCTCTTCGGCCATGCGCCTTTCCTCGCCAGAGAGTTTCTCGGTGGCGTATTGCAGACTGAAGTCGCGCATCCTCACGGCCTCCAGCATAAGCCTCAGTCGCTTGGTACTCTTGTTGTGGAATATGTTTTGCCAAATGCTCATGACAAACCGTACTTGTCTATTTTTCTGTACAATGCATATCGGGTTATGCCCAACAATGCGGCCGTCTGCGTCAGGTTGCCGTCGCTTTGCTTCAATGCTTCCATAATGGCCTGGCGCTCCAGTTCTTCAAGATTCAGCGAGAAGTGGGTTTGATGCGATTCAGGATTGTCGTATCCTTCCGTATCATGATTGGTGGAATCTTCCGCACCTTCATCCTGCAAAATCTTGCATAGCGGTGTCTTGGGGTCTATCACCCAGCGTTCCATGCAATGTTGCAGTTCGCGCACATTTCCTGGCCATTTGTAGGAAAGCAGCGTCTGTTCTTCCTGGGGCGAGAAGGCCTTGGCTTCCATTTTATATTTACGGGCAAAATGGTCCATGAAATGCCGTGCCAGCAGCAGGATATCCTCGCCTCTCTCGCGCAGAGGCGGCAAGTGCAGTGCTATGGTGTTCAGGCGGTAAAGCAGGTCCTGACGGAAGGTTCCCGCCTCAACGCCGGCTTTCAGATTGGCGTTCGTGGCCGCCACAATGCGCACATCAATACAACGGGTCTTGGTGGAACCCACTCTGGACACCTCGCGCTTTTCAATCATCGTAAGCAGCTTCTGTTGCATCAGGGGCGACAGGTTGCCAATCTCGTCCAGGAACAAGGTGCCGCCATCGGCCTCTTCCACACGCCCTTGCTTTGTGGCGGTGGCGCCGGTGAAGGCCCCCTTTTCATGGCCGAAGAGTTCGCTCTCGAACAAGGATTCCGGAATACAGCCCATGTCAATGGACACCATTCGCTTGCCGTTTCGGGCGGAAAGACGGTGCAGTTCGTGCGCCACCACATCCTTTCCCGAACCGTTCTCGCCGGTTATCAGCACATTGGCGTCTGTGGCGGCAACGCGGGCAATCTGCTCCTTCAGCGTGCGTATACTTTCCGACTCGCCAATGAAGGTGCCAGTGTTATCATAATGCCTTGCGTTGGCGTCGGCCAGTCTGGAACGGCGCAGGTCCACTCCGGTATGCACCGCATCCAGCATTCTCTGCTTGTCCCAGGGCTTGGGAATGAAGTCCACCGCCCCGGCCTTGATGGCACGCACGGTCTTTTCCGTGCTGGTGAAGGCGGTGATGAACAGCACAACGGCTTTCGGGTCAATCTCAAGAATCTTCTCCAGGCAGGCATACCCTTCCTCTCCGCTCACGGCATCCTTGCTGAAGTTCATGTCCAGGAGGATGACGTCGGGTTTGAAGTTCTCCACAAACTCGGGCACGCGTTCCGTAGAGCGCAGCACCCTCACCGCTTCCACCCAAGGCTTCAGCAACATGTTCAATGACAAGAGCACATCCTCGTTGTCATCCACAATCAGAATTTTTCCTTTACATTCGTTCATGATGGGGGCAAAGTTACGGCATTTAAAACAAAGGCGAAAACCGAGGCCGATTTTTTTTCCTCCCGAGGGAAATATTTTTTCCTCCCGAGGGAAGTGAATGTGCGCTTTCGCACAATGGGGTGTGCGATTTCGCACATTTTTTCTGGATTGTGCAAAAACGAACACCCCGAACATTTTCCATTTTCCGCTGAAAATCATAACTTTGCAACTTTGGCACGCTTTTTGCAATAGAGGAAGCAGACGCAAACACGAAAAAAAGAATGAGAATAACAGCATTTTCAACCATTCGCACGGTCGCATTCCGCTCGCTGATGACGGTTTTTATGGGCGCATCTTGCGCGGTCATGGCATCGGCTTCTGGGGCAGACACCCTCAGCATCGACCTCTCCACAGGCATTCTGATGGCACTGGAGCAGTCGCCCTCGGCACGAAGCGCGCGCCACAGCTTCCTCTCCAGCCATTGGAGCTACCGCAACTTCAGGGCCAACTATCTGCCCTGGGTCAATCTCACATCCACGCCTAATGTAAATAATGTAATCAACAAAATCACACAGAGCGACGGAACGGTGCGATTCATCCAGCAAAGCCATTTCTCGGGCGACCTCTCGCTCAGCATCAACCAGAACATTGCGCTCACGGGCGGCACGCTCTTCCTCTCCAGCGGTCTGAACTATCTGCGCGAGTTCAATGAGAATTCCAATATGTTCAGTTCCGTTCCCATATCAGTGGGTTACAGCCAGAACCTCTTCGGCTACAACTCGCTCAAGTGGAACAAACGCATTGAGCCCCTGCGCTATACCTATGCCAAGAAGAACTATGCCGAGGCCATAGAACTGGTTTCCGCACAGGCATGCAGCCAGTTCTTCTCCCTGGCAAGCGCCCTCAGCGAAGTGGAGACCGCACGAAGCAACTTTGCCAGCGCCGACACACTCTATCGCATGGCACAGGGTCGCTATAAAATCGGCACCATCACAGAGAACGAGATGATTCAGCTTGAGATTCGCCGCCTCACACAGGAAACCGTGGTCATGGATGCCGAAATCAGTCTGGAAGAACGCCTCCAAAGTTTCCGTTCCTTCCTGGGTCTTCCACAGGACACGCCCGTTAGCCTTGTTTTGCCAGACAGCGTCCCCCTCTTTGAAGTTCCTTTTGGCCATGCGCTGGAACTGGCCATGCAAAACAGCCCCGACCCCACCTATTACGAACTGAGCAAACGAGAGGCGGAAAGCAATCTGGCCGTGGCAAAGGCCAATTCGGGCCTGCGTGCCGACATCTATCTGAAGCTTGGTCTCTCGCAGACGGGCGACAATGTGGCCCGGGCCTATAAGCATCCGCAATCTCAGGAATACGGCAGCATTTCCCTCTCGCTTCCCGTTCTCGACTGGGGCCGCGGTAAAGGCAGCGTCAAGCTGGCAAAGTCCAACCTCGAACTCACACAGATCCGTAGCGAGCAAGGCATGGACGACTTCCGTCAGAACGTCCAGAAGCTGGTGGCGCAGTTCAACATGCAAGGCCGAAAGGTCCGCATTGCCCGCCTCACGGGACAACGTGCCGAACACCGCTACAATGTGGCCATGCGCCTCTATATCATGGGCCAGACCTCGCTCTTGGAACTCAACGACGCCATTGCCGAACGCAACTCGTCCCGCCGTTCCTACATCAGCTCCATCAGCACCTTTTGGACACTCTTTTACACCCTCCGCAGCCTCACCGGCTACGATTTCCAAACCAACCGCCCCCTAAGCGAACAACTTCCAATCTAATCTAGAATAACTAGAAATACTAGAACAACTAGAGATACTAGAACAACTAGAGATACTAGAACAACTAGAGATACTAGAAAATCTAAAAAACTCAAAAAAATATGATTCTCCACCATCTCAAAATCGCTTGGCGCAACCTGCTCAAGTACAAGACCCAAAACATCATCTCCATCCTCTGCCTTTCCGTGGGCGTGGTATGTTTCTCCGTGATGTTCCAATTTATGTACCATATTGCCATTGATTATTATTTCACGAATATTGATGACAGTACGGTCTACATTGAAGCCTATGAACGAACCGAAAACGATAAGAAGGAACCTCTCCTCGCTCCCGATGGTTCTGACATCCAACGTGAAATAGTGGCCGTGAAACGCGATTTCTACGAACGTTTGTATCATGCAGACATCCCTGCTATGGTTGAAATATTATATCACGATAAAAGTGCAGTTTTAGAACAATGGGAAAAAAATGAAAAGAACGAATTGTCAAGATCTTTGACAAGCATCTGTACTGTTTCGCCTCATTTCTTACACACCCTACACTACCGCTCCGCCATCACAGGAAAACGTATGCCTGTGTTGAAGGAAGGAGATGTTGTTATAACCGAAAAGGCGCGCGACAATTACTTTGGAAAAGGCACAGATGCAAGGGGACAGAAATTACCTTTTAAGATTGGCGGAGTTGACATATCTTATATCATAACAGATGTGGTGAATGTCTCAGACCGCATGAGCGAGCATTTTAATAATGGTGTAATTATATGCCAAAAATTGCCTGGTGAAAATTACAGAACCTACAGTTATGCGATACTGATGAAGGAAGGTTATACGGCAGCCGACCTGCACAAACAAATCAGCAGCGCCATGCCCGAATACTATTTCAAATACAGAGAGAAGAAGTTTGACCCGGAGCGAGACAGTCTCATGGTTGGATTGCTCCTGGTCTTTCTTTTGCTTGGCAGTGGTGTGCTCATCATCAGCCTCTCCGGTTTCCTCAAGATGCAGCTTCAGCTCTTCTCGCTCCGTTCACGCGAAATGGCACTACGCCGTACCATGGGCGCAAAACCGCGACAGCTTTTCATGATGCTTGCTGCCGAAATCTGTATTGTCTTTGTCGCCACCGCACTTACCTCTGCGTTCATCACCGCAAATCTGGGCGCCTATGCCATACCCATCGTAGAGCAGATACGAGGCAACCTCATTTGCATTGATGTTGAAGTTTTCCATCGCAGGGCACAGCAGATCAATATCGTGGCGTTTTTCATCACGCTTGCCTTGGCTGGATTCTCTGTCCGCCGCCAGTTGCACACTCCAGTCGGAATGCGGGTGGGCAGAAGCGGCCATCCTCGCACCGCTGGCCAGAGCGCCGCGCTTACCATCCAGTTCGTAACCAGCATATTCCTCACCTTTGCTCTTTTGGCAACCTATTCTTTGGCCACATTCCTTGCCATGCAGGAAATGGGCAGTGAAAGAGTCAGTAGCAAGCCATATAAGAATACGCTTTTCACGGAAGCAAAAATGGATGAAATCTATCCCGACTTCAAAGAAAAGATGATGACCATCAACGAAGTGGAAAACGTTTCTAAAGTGCTTCATTTCCAGTGTGAAATCAATCAAATTGACACCACAATCTGTAGCTATTATTCAATACTGAAAAACAAAGACAACTCGTTAGAAAACTATATGTACCACTTCCTTGTTTCTGATGCATATTTGTTCCATCATTTCAACATTAAAGTCAGAACCGATGCGCCCGTAAGTCCTAATGAATGGAAGAGCCGTATCTATGTACCCACAGAACAGGCTGCGCATTATTACAAGAAGTGGAACCTGAAACCCTATCCCAACGCCGATGTGCGTAACCTCTTCAACAATCGCTCCTATATCCATGTCGGATATGCGGCCGCTCCATTAAATTACCGTAGGCCGACACCTTCGTTCTGGATTGTGGATGAAGATGTGGAGTATAGGAAGGAAGAGAATTATCATTTGGGCATAACCAACGAAACCACGGATTTTCTTGTATTCATAAAAAACGGTATGTATTCAAAATTTCACGAAAGCGTGGAAAAAACCTTCACTGAAGAGGAACCATGGCTTAAACATCGTGTAAACGCCCTGTTTTTAACCAGTCTTTACGACCAATATTTTATAGTATTGCGTATGACGGATATGATTTGCAGCCTATGTCTCATCATCGTTATTGTCTCCATCATCTGCATAATTGCCAGCGTGTATTCCGCCATTTCGCTGGAATGCCGCGGACGGGAAAAGGAGGTGGCGTTGCGAAAGATTCACGGTGCGCACCCACGACACATTGTCCGTCTCTTCGGTGCCTATTATCTGCGTCTGCTCTGCATAGCCGCACTTATCGTTGCGGTCATCTCCAGTGTTCCGCTTGCTATATTTAAGGTAAGTGTGGGCAACGACATTCCCACCAAAGAATGGCTCATTGTCATCGGCGGACTTGTCTTCAGCCAGTTGCTCATTTCAGCCATCACCCTCTCCACCATAGCACGCAAGATTTATCGTGTCAGCCGCATCAATCCCGCAGAGGTAATCAAGAAAGACTAATACATTTTATTATATATATATACAGCATGGACATCAAACTTCCCCCCAAACCCTGGTATGTGAAATACCGCTTGGCCATTGCGC
>JAFNXL010000039.1 GCA_017379075.1 Bacteroidaceae bacterium | reverse complement strand
TCATCATTCATCGTTCATCATTCACCCTTTCTTAAACTGTTTGATGAGGAAAGAGGGACAGGCGCGGAGATAGATGCCGAAGGAGAAGTTGAATTCCTGACTGCGGCTGCGGGTGGCGCTCTTTCCCAACCAACTTTGGCCGGCTTCTATGCCGGCGCCCAATACATAGTTGCGGGCAAAGGTGTGGTGATAGTCGGCACGAAGGTAGGCTGTGCCGATTCCGTTGAAACTTTCGCGGCCTTCCCTGATACTTAGTGTGCTGAAGAAGGGGCTGCCATAGAGGCTTACGAAGTGGCGCGGGGCATGGAAATAGCCTCCCTTGAGGTGGAGTTTGTCCCAGAGGTTCACTCCGGCGCTTGCCTGTGCGGCAAATCCAGTGTCAAAGGGCCACAGCTTGCCGGCCTGCTGGTAGCAGGCAAGTGCGTTGGCCTCGGCTGTTACGGCGGTAAGTGTCTTGCGCCTTGTACGCCATTCCATCTGCACGCCCAGGCTGGCGTTGCACAGGGTCTGCACGCCCATCTGTGTGGTGTCCTGCTCTCCGCCGCGGTGGTGGAAGAGCAGTTGCACGGGGGTGCTGAAACGGAGGTCGTTTGCCGTGTCGCCATAGAGGACTTGCCAGCTGGACCCCACGGTGAAGGCTTCCTGGTGGTTGTCTTCTTCAAAGATGTAGCTCTGCCAGTTCATCCATGTGTCGGCATGCAGATGCTTGCGGTCCCACAGGAGCTGGAAGCCCGTTTCTGGATCTTGTGAAAGGTTAGTCTCGGGATTCCACAGCGGTTCCGCCAGGCGGTGGTTCTGCCCGCCATAGATGTCGCCAAGCACCACGGTGAGATGCTTGAACTGTGCCTGCACCCTCACCCATGGCAGCACGTGTGCGCCCTTTTGGTACTGGTTGCCCTTCCATGTGCCAATGTCGTGATAGACATAGCAGGGATAGCGGTTGGCTCCGTTGAAGATGAGCGCGTGCGCTCCGGCCTCAATCCAGATCTGCCGCATGGGCATATAGGTGAGTTTGGGCTGCAGCCACATTCCGGGCAGGGAGTAGCCGCGGGTGAGCTTGCTGCTGTATTCGTTGTCGCGGAAGAAGGTAAGGACATCGGCCTCAATGCGGAGCTGTCTCACCTGTGTGGTGTCATGGGCATAGGGGCTTATGGCAAGCCGGTCCCACATCTGCGCCATGGCGAGCAGGGGGAACAGGACGAGGCAAAGGGCCAATGCGCGTTTCATTTCTTGTAACCTTTGTAGATGAGATAGGCCACTGCGGCAGCGCCCACGAGCAGCATGACAATCTTCAGGTGGCCGGAGTATTCCTCCACGGTGCTGTCCAGCTGCTCATAGGGGACAACGCTTGCCAGGTAGTAGCCGATGGCGGCCAGGATGGCGTTCCACAGACCGGCACCCAGCGTGGTGTAGAACACGAACTTGCCCAGGTTCATCTTTGCCAGACCGGCGGGGATGCTGATGAGCTGGCGCACGGCAGGTACCAGACGGCCGATGAATGTGCCCATGGCGCCGTGGCGGTCGAAGTAGGCCTCTGCCACCTCCACTTTCTGCTGGTCAATCAGACACATGTGGCCGAGACGGCTGTTGGCGAACTTGTACACGATGGGGCGGCCCAGGTAATAGGCGAGGGCATAGTTGACAAGCGCGCCGATGATGGCGCCCACTGTGGCAAAGAAAATCACCAGGAAGACGTTAAGTTCGCCTTTCTCGGCAGCCAGATAGGCAGCGGGGGGAACCACCACTTCGCTGGGGAAGGGAATGAAACTGCTTTCAATGGCCATCAGCAGGGTGATGACCCAATAGTTGAGGTGTTCGAGACACCACGCAATGAAGGGAATACTTTGCATCTTATTGTTTTCTGCGTTGATGTATGAATTATACGAATTTCTTTCTGAAGGTCTTGCTGCCCATAATCCTGTGCCGTATCCAAGCACGCATGTCCGCCAGCGGGATGAGTATGGCCCGCAGATGAGCGAAGGGATTGGGAGCCTGTAAACCCAGGATGCGTACAGAACGTGCATAGGCTCTGTGGTACATGCCCCATTGCATCGCCATCAGCAGGGCGGCGGCAGCCATCAGCCACCAATGGGCGTGCAGTGCCATCCATATTATGGTGGCCACCGTAGATATAACGCTCACCGGCAATGCCGCTGCCACCATGGCGTACTGTATACGGAAAAGATGGTGGCACTTGAGGTGGCGGCGCGTTTCCATATACATGATGTGGACGTCGCTTTCTTCTGCAACGAGCGTGTAGAGCATCAGGCTTTCCGGACGGATGGTCACGGCTGTGTTGCGCGATACGCTGTGGTGGTTTACCATGATGTCTATGGCACCGCCAGCCAGCAGCGAGTGGGAGGCAAAGCCGTGATGCTGCATGAAGAGGTCGCGCCGATAGGCCACGTTGCAGGCTCCGGTGCGGTAGGCTCCGTGCTTTGCGGCGTAGGAGAGCCAAAGCAGTTCGTTCCACAAGGTGGTGTACTCGTCGCCTTTTTCCGAATGGTCGGGGCAGACCGGCGCCACCACAATGCGTGTGTCATTGTCTTTCAGCATGGCTTCGCCCATACGGCGCAGCCAATAGGGACTGGCCGGGCGGCATCCGGCGTGCAGAAGTATGGTCCAGGGAAATGAGGCGGAACGTATGCCCAGTGTCAGCGCCAGGCGTTCCAGACTGATGTCGCGTGCCGTATCGGGTGTGAAGGTGTGGCGCAGGGAGGGATATTCTTCCTCCATCTTCTCCAGCATGGGAAGGGTCTCGTCTGTGCTGGCCATATCCACCACCACCACTTCAAATTCGGAAGGATAGTCCTGCAATAGCAGGGTGGGGAGGTGTTTCCTCAGTTCTTCCGCCTGGTTGTGGGCTGTAACGACAATGGTCAGGGGGGGATAATTGATTCCAAGAGGACGCTTCTGTGATTTCATTCTGCCAATCCGCCCAAGTGCCAGGCTGTTAAGCGTGGCCGAGAGGGTGATTGCGGCATCGGCAGCCATTATGATCCATTGCAGTCCAATCATTGAATGCAGTGTCCGTATTGTGAATTATAAATCCTTGTCCAGATAGCCGGCAGGCAGCGGGCGGCAGTTGTATTGGCTTGCCATGATCTGTCCGTAGGCTCCGGCAGAGCGGATGGCAAGCAGATCGCCACGCTTGGTGGCGGGTAGCAGACAGTCATAGGCAAACACATCGCTGCTCTCGCAGATGGGCCCCACCACATCATAGGTCTGGACCTCTTCCTTGCTGACCAGATTTTCAATGCAATGTCTGGCGTTGTAGAGTGCCGGCCTTATTAGGTCAGTCATTCCGGCATCCACGATTGCGAATTGCTTGTGCTCGGTCTGCTTGACATAAAGGCATTTTGTAATCAGGCTTCCGCATTGTCCCACAATGGCGCGGCCCAGTTCGAAGTGGAGCTCCTGTCCAGGACGCAGTTTCAGATACTTTTCGTAAGCTTCAAAATAGGCCTTGAAATTGGGGATGGGGTTCTCGTTGGGCTGTGCGTAGTCGATACCCAGTCCGCCGCCCACGTTGATATGCTGTACGGGGCCGATGCCTTGGGCTTCCAGCCGGTCTTGCAGTTCATTGATTCTGTGGGCGAGCGCAATGAAGTCGTCCATTTCCAGAATCTGCGAACCAATGTGGAAATGCAGGCCCACAAAGGTGGTGTGTGTCATTTCCTGTGCCTTGCGGATGACTGTTTCCATCTGGTCCATGGCGATGCCGAACTTGTTTTCTGCCAGTCCGGTGGTGATGTTGGCATGGGTGTGTGCGCCCACATCGGGATTGATGCGGAAGCTGACACGTGCCATAAGGTCCATCTCTGCGGCAATCTCGTTGATGACCTCCAGTTCGGCCACGCTTTCCACATTGAAATAACGTATGCCGGCCTGCAGTCCCAGCTCAATTTCCCAATCGCTTTTTCCCACTCCGGCATAGACGATGCGGTCTCCGGGGAAACCAGCGTCAAGACTGGCTTGGATTTCGCCTCCGCTCACGCAGTCGGCACCCAGTCCGGCTTCCTGTATGAGGCGAAGCACATCGGGGTGGGCACAGGCTTTCACGGCATAGTGGACGTGATAGCCGTTCCGGTTTTGGATTTCTTCCTTTACGGCGTCAATTGTATCTTGCAGCAGACGGGTGTCGTAGTAGTAAAAAGGGGTTTTTATGCCTTTGAACTTCTCGCAAGGTAATTTGTATGTTGTTGGCATTCTTGTGTCTGTGGGTTGGACTTACATGCTGAAAAGGGTGTCGCTGAGCGCTTGCATTGTGCGGATCTTGTCCTCCTTATGTACCAAGAAGGAAATGTTGTGGTTGCTGCCGCCATAGCTGATCATGCGCACGGGAATCTCTTTCAGTGCCTGGCAGGCAAGTGTCTCGAAACCTACGTTGTCTGAGTGCAGGTCGCCTACCACACAGATGATGACCATGTCTGTGTCTACGGTTACGGTTCCGTATTTCTTCAGTTCGTCTGTGATGTTACACAACTGGCTCACGTTGTCAATGGTTACGCTAACGCCCACCTCACTGGTACAAACCATGTCGATGCTGGTCTTGTATGATTCAAAGATCTCGAACACCTTGCGCAGGAATCCGTGTGCCAACAGCATGCGGCTGCTCTGAATCTGGATGCAGACGATGTCTTCCTTGGCGGCAACGGCCTTGATCTTTCCGTGCTGGAACTCGTTGTTGATGGTGGTACCGGGCGCTTCGGGATCCATGGTGTTGAGCAGGCGTACGGGTACACCGGCAAACTTGGCGGGCTGGATGCAGGTGGGATGCAGGATTTTTGCACCGAAATAGGCAAGTTCGGCCGCTTCTTCAAAGTGGAGCTGACGCACGGGCTCGGTGTGCTTTACCACGCGCGGGTCGTTGTTGTGCATGCCGTCGATGTCTGTCCATATCTGGATTTCCTCTGCCTGGATGGCAGCGCCGATAAGACAGGCAGTGTAGTCTGAACCGCCACGGAGCAGATTGTCAATTTCGCCATAGGCATTGCGGCAGATGAAACCCTGTGTGATGTAGATCTCATAGTCGGGGTTTTCCTTCAAGGCAGTTACAGACTTGTCCTTGATATAGTTGAAGTCGGGTTCAGAATTCTTGTCGGTACGGATGATGTCAAGAGCGGGCAGGAGCACGGTCTTCACACCACATTCGAGCAGATAGTTTGTCACCATGTTGGTGCTCATGATTTCGCCCTGTGCCAGGATTACCTTCTCTTCGAACGAAGTGAAATGGATCTTGGTGAAGGAACGCAGATAGTCAAACTCCTCGTGCAGGAATTGTATGGTCTTTTCGCGCCATTCATCCGTGGCATAGATTTCCTGCGCATGTCGGATGTATTTTTGTTCCAGACGGTTGATGATGGTGTTGGCACCCTCGGGATTTTTCTTGTAGAGATAATCCGAGATTTCCACCAGGGTGTTGGTGGTTCCCGACATGGCAGAGAGCACTACCATTTTGGGCTTTCCGTCAGAGGTTATCAGCTTGCTTACCTCTTTCATGCGTTGCGGTGTACCTACGGATGTACCGCCAAATTTCAGAACTTTCATTTGGTGTATGAATATGTTATTGTGTTATTATTTAATCATAAATGTCTCGTCGGTGAATATGCGGTTGGGGTCTTCTTCCTTTGTCAGCCTGCCTTCGCCGGTGTGGTATATGGTGCCTGGAAAATACTTAAGCCATTGCATGTTGTGCGTGCTGATGATGATGGTGGTCTGGTGCTGCCGTCTGATTTCGTCCAGTATGGCCAGTACCATTTCTCCACTTTCGGGATCAAGGTTTCCCGTGGGCTCGTCTGCCAGAATCAGTTTGGGACGGTTAAGCAGAGCACGTGCCACGCACACCCGCTGCTTCTCTCCACCGGAAAGCTGGAATGTCATTGTGCCAGACTTTCCTTCCATCCTGACCATTGCGAGCACTTCTCTGATACGTTGGTCGCGCTTGGCCTTGTTCTTCCATCCGGTTGCACGCAGGATATAGTTGAGATTGTAATAGACCGAATGGTCCGGCAACAGCTTGAAATCCTGGAACACCATGCCCATCTGTCTGCGCAATGCCGGCAGTTGGCTGGTGTGCAGTTGAAGCAAGTCGGCGTCCAGCACCTTTGCACATTCTCCCTCGCATTCAATTTCGCCATAGATCGTTTTCAACAGAGAGGTCTTTCCGCTGCCAACGGGACCGATGAGATAAATCATCTCTCCCTCTTGCGCCCGGAAATCCACGTCGGCCAGAATCTTGTGCCGGTCTTGGTAAATCTGTATCTTTCTGTAATCTATGGTCATTGCAAATGCTTGTTTGTCCAATAGCCTTAGTGCTTCTTCCAATTGGGATTGTGGCGTTCCATCAATTCTGCCGCCATATCTTCAATGCGCAATCCCTTGCTTGTGAGCAGCACGATGAGGTGGTAAAGCATGTCGCTACCTTCGTAAATGAGGCGGTCGTTGCTTCCGTTTGTGGCTTCGATGACCAGTTCCAGCGCCTCTTCGCCAACCTTTTGCGCCATTCGGTTCAGACCGTCACGGAACAGGCTGGTGGTATAAGAGCCTTCGGGCATCTCGCGGTGGCGCTTCTCAATGAAGTCGCTCAGTTCAGAAAGGAACATCAAGGGGTGGGGTGCGTTGTGCTCTCCCCAGCAAGTGCCGGTTCCTGTGTGGCAGGTGGGACCGTCTGGGTGGGCCTGAATAAGCAGTGTGTCTTCATCGCAGTCCACCTTTATGTCCACCACATGCAACAGGTTTCCACTGGTCTCGCCCTTGGTCCACAGGCATTGTCTGCTGCGGCTCCAGAAGGTTACCAGTCCGCTTTCAACGGTCTTTTCGTATGCTTCCTTGTTCATGTAACCCAACATCAGCACCTTCTTGGTGCTGGCGTCTTGTATGATGGCGGGTACAAGCCCGTCTGATTTGCTGAAATTTATGTTCATAATCTGATATTGATATGCTCGTTGTGAAGATATTGTTTGAGTTCGGGAATGCCAATCTCTCCGAAGTGGAAGACGCTGGCGGCCAATGCGGCATCGGCTTTTCCCAGTGTGAATGCATCGCGGAAATGTTCTTTGGCTCCGGCACC
This sequence comes from Bacteroidaceae bacterium, assembly GCA_017379075.1. Taxonomy (GTDB): domain Bacteria; phylum Bacteroidota; class Bacteroidia; order Bacteroidales; family Bacteroidaceae; genus Physcousia. The sequence continues at coordinate 47,708 of JAFNXL010000039.1, read as the reverse complement.
GCCCGATGCGATGATGGGTATGGTGACGCTTTCTGCCAGTGTGGCAAGGGCTTCGTTGGCGAAACCGGTCTTCACTCCGTCATGATCCATGCTGGTGAAGAGGATTTCTCCCGCACCTCTTTCGCATACCTCGTGTGCCCAGTCGAACAGCTTGCGGTCTGTGGGCACGCGTCCGCCATTCAGGTAGCAAGTCCATCCGCTTTCGTCCTGATGGGCGTCAATGGCGACCACGCACACCTGGCTGCCGAAGTGGCGGGCTATTTCGTCAATCAGTTCAGGCCTTTTCAGTGCGGCACTGTTGATGCTCACCTTATCCGCTCCAGCAGAAAGAAGGCGTTCCACGTCTGCCAGTTCTCCAATTCCTCCGCCCACGGTAAAGGGTATGCTCAGTTCCGATGCCACTCTTCTTACCATCTCGGTAAAGGTCTTTCTGCCTTCGTGGCTTGCGGTGATATCAAGGAACACCAGTTCGTCTGCACCTTGTTCGCTATATGCTCTTCCCAGTTCCACGGGATCTCCAGCCTGGCGCAGGCTCACGAAGTTTGTTCCTTTTACCGTCTGCCCGTCTTTCACGTCGAGGCAGGGGATGATTCTTTTTGCTAACATCTATTATATATATAAATAATGTATAACGTGTTGTGTCTTTGATTTGGACTGTCAGAAAGCCATTTCTGCCAGTTCCTTCATGTTTATCTTGCCCTCATAGATGGCTTTTCCGAAAACCACGGCAGGCACTCCGGCCTTGTCCAGTTGCAGAATGTCTTCAATGCAACTCACACCACCGCTTGCAATCAGACGGCAGTGGGGGAAGGCTTGCATGATGCTGCCGTAGAGTGTTGTGGCCGGTCCCTGAAGCATGCCGTCGCGACTGATGTCTGTGCAGAGTACATGCATCATACCGGCGTCGAGATAGCGTTGCAGGAAAGGCATCAGCTCGTATGCGCTGTCTTCCAGCCAGCCGTTGATGCTGATTTTGCCATCCTTTACGTCTGCTCCCAGTATCAGGTGTTCCGCTCCGTATCTTTCCATCCATCCCAATACCGTATCTGGCTGGGTTACCGCAATGCTTCCACAGGTTACCATTTCCGCTCCGGCATCCAGCACGCGTGACATGTCATCATCGGTCTTCACACCACCGCCAAAGTCCACTATGAGCTTTGTGGCGCGTGTGATGGCTTTCAGCACATGGTCGTTTACCACGTGGCGGCTCTTGGCTCCGTCCAAATCCACCAGATGCAAACGGGTGAATCCCATGTCTTCAAAACGGCGGGCCATATCCACAGGGTCTTCTGCGTACACATGGCTGGTGGCATAGTCTCCTTGTGTCAGTCTCACACATTTGCCTTCAATGAGGTCTATGGCGGGGATGGGTGTTATCTGCAGCTTATTCATTACAGGTCAAGGAAATTTTGGATGATGCGTTGTCCCACACTACCGCTCTTTTCGGGGTGGAACTGTGTGGCGTAGAAATTGTCTCGCTGTATGGCTGCGCTGAAGGGATTGATGTAATCGCTCTGGGCAATGGTCCATTCGCAAACGGGCACATAGAAACTGTGGACAAAATAGACAAACTCGCCTTCGTGGATATCCTTGAATAGCGGACTTTTCAGGTTGGTCAGGTCATTCCATCCCATGTGAGGTACTTTTTCCTCATGCTTTTGGGGAACGAAGCGCTTTACATCTGTGTCAAAAATGCCCAGGCAGTCCACATCGCCTTCGGCAGAATGGCGGCACATGAGCTGTTGGCCTATGCAGATGCCCAGTACCGGCTGGGTCAGTGAGCGGATTACTTCGTCCAGCTTGCGCTCGCGCAGGTACTGCATGGCGTTGCTGGCCTCGCCCTGACCGGGGAAAATCACCTTGTCGGCCTGGTGCAAAATCTTTGCATCGTCCGTCAGTATTGGCTCTACACCCATTCGTTGAAGGACGCTAAGAACCGAATATATATTGCCGGCGTTATATTTAACTACAGCTACAGTCATCTCAAATTTAATTTTTGGGCACAAAGATACGCTTTTTTTTAGAATTAAGATTCCTTTTTTCATGTAATGATGCGTATGTACATAAATTATCTATATAAAATTGTGATGAAAAGCGCTGAAAACAAAAAAAGAGCGATGCTTTTGCATCACTCTTTTGTGGAGAATATCGGATTCGAACCGATGACCTCTTGCATGCCATGCAAGCGCTCTAGCCAGCTGAGCTAATCCCCCGTTTGCTGAATTGCGGTGCAAAGATACTGCCTTTTTTCCATTCTGCAAATATTTTCCTGGATTTTTTTTGTTTTTTCTCATATTGTTTCTGTCGTCCATAGCCTTGCTGTTCTGGTTTGCTTTTAAAACCGTAACTTTGCGGAAGAGTCTATATAAAAACAGGAGAAGCACACTCGATTAAACGATTGACAATAAATTAAACGTATATAACCATGTATATTAACTCACGACTTTTCAAACATACGCTTTTCTATGCATTGGCGGGTGTTGCGCTTGGTGCTTGTACAGAGAATGTCTCTGCCCCTAAGGTAGAAGAGCCTTTGACACAAATTCCTTTCCATCAGGTTACATTGAATGACAATTTCTGGCTTCCGCGTCTGCAGATACAGAAGAAGACCCTTGTACCCTTCTCGTTGCAGAAGACTGAACACGCTGTTGAGAATTTGCGCCGTGTGGGCAGTTATTTGCGCGGCGAGAAAGTGACCGAACAGTTTCAAGGTCCGTATTTCGTAGCCTCTGACCTGTTCAAGGTGATGGAAGGGGCTGCCTGTCTGCTCACGTTGGAGAAAGACGCCGTTCTGGAAAAGCAGATGGATGAGATAATTGATATTATAGCCGCAGCCCAGGCGCCCGACGGTTATCTTTATGAACATCATATCTTGCCTCCGCATCTGCGCAATCCCCACAATCATGCCGGCGATACGCCTTATTCCTTTGTAGACCACAGCCATGAACTGTACAATATGGGTCACATGTACGAGGGGGCTGTAGCTTATTTCCGTGCAACCGGCAAACGTAAGTGGTTGGATGTGGCGGAGAAGAACGCACGCCACATCAACAAGGTCTTTTTTGAAGGCGATCCCAACTATAACGGCGGAAAACCTGTCATGCAGGCTCCCGGCCACGAAGAAATTGAACTGGCTTTGGTTAAGTTGTACCAGGCAACGGGCGAAAAGCTCTATCTGGATATGGCCAAGAAGTTCATTGATATTCGTGGCGTTACCTATAAGCCCGACGGTAAGGGATGGTTGAGCTACGACTATGCGCAGCAGCATCATCCCGTGCGCGAGCAACGTACCGCTTTGGGCCATGCCGTGCGCGCCACTTATCTTTATTCTGGCATGGCGGACATTGTGGCCATGGTCGGAGACACCACGCTGCTTCCTGCTCTGGATGCCATCTGGCATGATATAGTGGACAAGAAAATGCACATTACCGGCGGTCTGGGTGCCGTTCCCGGTATTGAGGGCTTCGGTCCCGAATATGTCCTGCCCAATAAGGATACCTATAATGAAACCTGTTCCGCCCTTGGAAACGTCCTTTTCAACTATCGCATGTACCTCATGTCTGGCGATGCCAAGTATGTCGATGTGGCAGAAGTGTCGCTATATAATAATGTATTGGCGGGCGTAAATCTCGAGGGTAACCGCTTCTTCTATGTCAATCCCCTTGAAGCCGACGGCCGAAAAACCTTCAACCACGGGCGTGCAGGTCGTTCGCCTTGGTTTGGCACAGCATGTTGTCCTTCCAATTTGGCACGTTTGATTCCGCAGGTTTCCGGCATGATCTATTCGCACACGGATGATGACATATTCTGCTCCCTCTATGCCGGCAGTACGGTTGAGGTTCCCTTGAAGGCAGGAGGTGTAAAGTTGGAGCAGCAGACCGACTATCCCTTTGACGGACGTATTTCCTTTATCGTCAATCCGGCTCCAGGTGCTGAAAATTTCACGCTCTGGCTACGAATTCCATCTTGGTTGAATGACAAGTTTGTGCCTGGTGAATTATATACCTATGCCGATGGTATTGATTCCCGTTATACGCTCCGCATCAATGGTAAGACTGTTGAGAGTGGTGTGGTGGACGGTTTCCTGCCAGTGTGCAGAACGTGGAAGACCGGTGATGTGGTGGAGCTTGACTTGCCCATGGAAGTCCGCTTTACAGTGGCAGACGAACGTGTTAAGGCCGACAGCAACCGTATCTGCATTACCCGTGGTCCGCTTGTTTATTGTGCAGAGGAAGAGGACAATGCCCACCAGGTGTCTTCTTATTTTATTTCTGATGTCAAGCCTAATGCAACAGTGGGAGCGTTTGAAACCGGCATAATGACCGGTATCCGCTCTATTTCGTTTTCTGCCGCAGCTGCCACTGGAGAAGCAGAAATGCCCGACTCACTCAAGCTTGTACCATATTATGCGTGGAACAACCGTGGTGACAATGAGGCTATGAATGTATGGTTTGCACGTGATGCGGCCACTGTGCGCTCTGCCATGACTTTCCCTGTAGGTAACATTGCCGACATAAAGGCCACTTACACCTATTCCAATGATGATGTCATGGCGCCCGTAGACGGCAAACGACCCACACATTCTTTTGACGGCACTATTCCCCGTTGGACGGCATGGCCCAAGTTGGGTGAGAAGCAGACCGTAGAGGTGAGACTCAAAAAGAAACAGCCTATAGAAAGCGTATCCGTCTATTGGTACGATGACAAGGGAGGCGTACAGCGCCCCGTGGAATGGAATATGGAATATTTCGTGGACGGAAAGTGGCAAGAATTCAAACCCTACATTACAGACCGCTTTGGCATTGAGCTGGACCAGTTTAACATGGTACATCCTGCTTCCACGATAGAAGCAGAAGCCCTGCGCCTGCATATCACACCCAAGAAGGAGTCCTCTGTAGGTATTCTTGAACTTACAGTAGAGTAAAGGGGCATTTAATAGCAGTAGTACTGCGTTGCCCATTTCAGATATACTGCAACTGCCAATGCAGATATACTGCGTTGGCAGTTGCAGTATATCTGCTCTGAAAAACTAATATATCTTCCCCAAAAGGACAAAGCATTGAATCAGGTTAGTCAATGCTTTGTCTTTGCTTTGTCAATGCATTGACTTTGCCAACTCACTGCATTGTCTTTTTCCCCACAAAATGCACTCATTCCTGCGTCATCGTTTTACCGTTGTAGATATAAAAAGGAAATCACCTCAACTGCAGTAAAAACCGGGTTGAGGTGATTTTTTTTAGGGTTATTGCCTGTGTGATATAAACCGTGTTTACTTTACGGGAATCTTGTCTATTCTGCCTTGGTGGCGGCCTCCTTCAAACGCTGTGCCGAGGAAGTTGTCCATAATGGCAACGGCTTCTTCGTGGCTGATGAATCTGCCGGGCATTACCAATACGTTGGCGTCGTTGTGTTGGCGGGTAAGACTGGCTATTTCGGGATGCCAGCAGAGGGCGGCACGGATGCCCTGGTGCTTGTTCAGTGTCATGCTGATACCTTCACCGCTACCGCAGATGGCAATGCCAGGGTAGCATGTGCCTTCTTCAACGGCAAGGGCAAGAGGGTGGGCATAGTCGGGATAGTCGCAACTGGCTTCGCTGTCGGTTCCGAAATCTTTATAGGCTATGCCTTTTCCCTGAAGATAAGTCTTTACAAATTCCTTAAGTTCATATCCGGCATGATCGCTTGCCAGACCGATTGTCTTGATTTCCATACGTTATATGATTATGACAACATTGCCTTTACCTGTTCGTATACGTTCTGGGCGGTGTAGCCTAACTTCTCGTCCAATACCTTGTAGGGTGCGCTGAATCCAAAGCTGTCCAGACCCCAGATGCGGCTTTCGGGCTGTGCACCAATGAGGAAGCCCTGGAGGTTTACGGGCAGACCGGCGGTGAGGCCGAATACCTTTGATCCCATGGGGATGATGCTCTGCTGATACTCGATGGGCTGTGTGCGGAATACGCCTTCAGAGGGTACTGACACGATGCGTGTCTTGATGCCTTCCTGGCGAAGCAGTTCTGCACCGGCAACGAGGGTGGACACTTCTGATCCGGATGCCACCATGATGACATCGTAGTCCTCATCACTGCCAGTTACGATATACGCGCCCTTGCGTGCCTGTTCGTAATCTGTGCCTGCGGGCAAGTTGTTTACGTTCTGGCGGCTGAGGATAAGTGCTGTGGGTGAATAATCGTTCTCCATAGCCATTGCCCATGCCACAGATGTTTCGTGTACGTCGGCAGGACGGAGTACCATCATGGAGTTGCGTCCCTTGTGGTTCTTCAGTTTTTCCATGAGACGGATCTGTGCTTCCTGCTCTACGGGTTCGTGGGTGGGACCGTCTTCTCCTACACGGAATGCATCGTGTGTCCAGATAAACTTGACTGGCAATTGCATGAGGGCTGCCATACGGATGGCGGGCTTCATATAGTCTGAGAATACGAAGAATGTACCGCAGGCAGGGATGATACCGCCATGCAGCGCCATACCGATGCAGCAGCAAGCCATGGTGAGCTCTGCCACGCCAGCCTGAAGGAATCCGCCAGAGAAGTCGCCGGCAACAAGGTTCTTGGTCTTGTTGAGGAATCCGTCGGTCTTGTCGCTATTGCTGAGGTCGGCGCTTGAACAAATCATGTTGGGTACCTGTTCTGCAAGGATGCCAAGACAAGCTGCACTTGCATTGCGAGTGGGGGCATCGTCCTTTTGTGTGAGACCACTCCAGTCTACAACGGGAGCTTTTCCGCTGAACCATTGTGTCTGCTTGGCAGCCATTTCGGGGTTGGCCTTTGCCCATTCCTCTTCTTCCGCGTGACGCTCTGCGGCTATAGCTTCCAACTCAATGGCGCGCTTTGCATAGATTTCTTTTACATCGTCAAAGATTACGAAGGGATTTTCGGGGTCTCCACCCAGATTCTTGACGGTATTGACGTATGCATCTCCTCCGAGGGGTGCACCGTGGGTCTTGCAACTTCTTTCATAGGAAGAGCCGTCTGCCTGGAGGGCGCCCTTGCCCATGATGCAGCGGCCGATGATGAGGGTGGGCTTGCCCACAACCTTCTGGGCAGCTTCGATGGCTGTGCGGATTTGGGGAACATCGTTTCCGTCAATCTCGAACACTTCCCATCCCATGGCGCGGTATTTGGCACCGGTGTCTTCTGCCATTACATCGCTGGTTTCGGTGGAGAGCTGGATTTCATTGGCATCATAGAACATGATGAGGTTGTCCAGTTGCAGTTTGCCGGCAATACGCGCGGCACCCAGTGAGATTTCTTCCTGGATTCCACCGTCGCTGATATAGGTGTAGATAATTTCCTTGCTGAACGTGGGGTTGCCGGTGTGGGCTGCCAGGAACTTTGCTGCGATGGCTGCTCCAACGGCATAGGTATGACCCTGACCCAGAGGACCAGATGTGTTTTCTATTCCGCGTGTGGGGTCAAATTCGGGATGTCCGGTTGTGGGAGAGCCCCATTGGCGAAGGTTTGCCAGTTCGTCCAAAGTATATTTTCCAGTGAGACACAACTGGGCATACAGCATGGGGGCCATGTGTCCGGGATCCAGATAGAAACGGTCACGACCAACCCACAAGGGATTCTTGGGGTCGTATTTAAGATATTCGCTATAGAGCACGTTGATGAAGTCTGCTCCGCCCATAGCTCCGCCAGGGTGGCCGCTTTTTGCTTTCTCTACCGCGCTTACTGCCAATATGCGGATATTGTCGGCCGCATGATTAAGGGTCTTGATATCGTTCATGTCTTTTTTAGAGTTATTTTTATTTTGGACACAAATTTACACAATTTATATCAACTAATAAAATCTTTCAATTCTAAATATGCACTAAAGCGTGTTTTTTCTCTTATACATATAAAATTAAGGCCGTATCCCGGAGTGGGGTACGGCCTTAATGGCTGTATTGATGGTTTTACAATACTTAAATTTTTGTGTGTTATCAGCAGAGCTTGCGTGCGCCGTCACCGATAACCACGTCAATGATGACGGGCTTCTTGCCGTATTTAGCTTCGAACTTTTCTGTTACAACCTTCTTGAAGTTGTCTACCAGCTCGTCTGCAATGAGGTTGATGGTGCAACCACCGAAGCCACCGCCCATGATGCGTGAACCGGTTACGCCTTCTTCCTTGGCAATCTCATTCAAGAAATCGAGTTCCTCGCAACTTACTTCATATTCCTGGCTCAGGCCGAAGTGGGTCTCGTACATCATCTGTCCTACGGTCTCGTAGTCGCCCTTTTCGAGTGCTTCGCAAACGGCGAGTACGCGTACAACTTCACCGATGACATAACGTGCGCGCTTGTATTCGTCGGCTGTAATCTGATCCTTAACCTCTTCCAGCATGTCGTAGTTGGCATCGCGCAGAGAGGTAACTTCGGGATGGTTCTTAGCAATTACTTCTGCAACGTGCTCGCACTGCAGGCGACGTTCGTTGTAGGGAGAACCCTTGAGTTCGTGCTTAACGCAGCTGTTTACGAGAACCAGCTGATAGCCCTTGGGATTCCAGGGGAAATATGCGATTTCACCTGAACGGCAGTCCATACGCATGAGGTTACCGGCCTTGCCGAGACAAGAAATGGCCTGGTCCATGATACCACAGTTCACGCCAATGTACTTGTGTTCTGTGCGCTGTCCTACGCGAGCCAGTTCAAGGCGCTCAATCTTGTTGTCTCCGAACATGTCGTTGAGGGCAAAAGCGTATGTGCTTTCCAAAGCTGCAGAAGATGACATACCAGCACCGAGGGGCACATCACCGGCAAATGCGGTGTTGAATCCTTCAACGGGAACACCCAGAGCCATCATTTCGCGGCATACACCATAGATGTAACGTGCCCAAGTGGCGTTGGGACCCTTTTCGCAATCCAATGAGAATTCTACATAGTCCTTCAGGTCGATGCTATATGCACGCACGTTGCGTGTTCCGTTTGCTTTCAATTCTGCAATCATTCCCTGCTCAACAGCACCGGGGAATACGAAACCGTTATTGTAGTCGGTATGCTCTCCGATAAGGTTGATTCGTCCGGGAGAAGCATAAACTGATCCGGTTGTACCATCAAAGTGTTTGATAAAACGGCTTCTTACATCTTCTATTGTCAGTTTCATAGGTCTTATAGTGTTTAATGTTGCCCAAAGGCCGTAGCCTTCGGGCTTTTAAGTTAGTGTTTATGGTTTTCTGAAAATTAATCTGCACGCTTTGTTACCTTGCTGCCGATGAGCGCATAGAACAGCATGTAACCCATACCCAGGATGATTACCCAGTAGCTGGTGAGGTAGTCGCCAGTGATGTCCACTACACCATTCTGGATGAAGGGGAGGATACCACCACCGCAAACGAGTGCCATGAAGATACCAGAGGCCTTCTCTGTGTGCTTGCCAAGACCTTCAACAGCGAGGTTGAAAATGCCACCCCACATTACTGATGTGCAAAGACCGCAGAGAACGAGCAGCGCTGCATTGATGGGTACAAGAGCAGAACCAAATCCTTCGGTTCCGCGGAATACGGGAAGGTTAACTGTGGTTTCGGGGTTCATGAAGATTGCACCAAGTACAAGCAGCAAACCGATGAATGAAACAGCACTCAGCATTGATTTTGCTGAAACCTTTGCTGCGATGGCTGCACCACCAAGACGGCCTACCAACATGAGGAACCAGTATGTAGCGGTAACGGTAGCTGCGATAGCCTCTGCTCCGCTTTCTGCGGTAAGACCACCATTCTGCAACCACTTCTGCAATACGTTGGGGATACCAACCTCAACGCCTACATAAACGAAGATTGCAATGGCGCCCAGTACAAAGTGGCGGAAAGACATGGGGCCGACTTCAGACTTCTCCTTAACGACTGCCTGGGGAGCGTTTTCGGGGATAGCTGTCATGAAGATTACGATGAATGCCAAAGCGAAGATACCAAGTGCGAGATACATCAAGGGGAATACGTCGCTGATTACGGCATTCTTGATACCATTGGGGATAAGTACACCAGTCAGGAAAATACAAGCGGTTCCCATTAGAGAGTTGAAAGAACCACCAATCTGGATGAGCTGGTTACCCTTGTTGCCGCCACCGCCCAACTTGTTGAGCATGGGGTTAACCACAATGTTAAGCATACACATAGAGAAACCTGCTACAAAAGCACCGAGCAGATATACTCCGAATGCGGCGTTGCTGGTGATGGTTCCTGAAAGTGTCTGGATGGCTACACCAATGAAACCTACTCCGACAGCAATCAAAGCGGTCTTCTTGTAACCCATCTTCTGGAGCATGTTTCCTGCGGGGATTCCCATCACAGCATATGCGATGAAGTTTGCCAACACACCGAGAGTTCCCATCCAGTTGGCAACACTGAACTGGTTCTTAAGGATGTCACCCATGGGTGATGCCAAGTTGGTCACGAATGAGATCATACCGAAGAGCAGGATCATCACAATAATTGCCAGAACATTACTTTTCTGATTTTTTGTTTCCATAAATTTAAAATGTTTTAAAGTTTAATATTATTTGATTAGTATTTATTCTACACCGAATTTATAAATGGTCTTCTGCTTGTACACTTCACCGGGCCGCAGGATGACGCTGGGGAAATGTGCGCGGTTGGGACTGTCGGGGAAATGCTGTGCCTCGAAGCACAATGCGCTGCGGCGGCCGAATGTGGCGCCGAACTGGCCCTTGTATCCGTCTGCCCAGTTATCACTATAGAACTGTACACCGGGTTCTGTGGTATAGACTTCCATTGTGCGTCCGCTTTCCGGTTCTACAATCTTGGCGGCAAAACTAAGTTCACCCACTTCGCGCTTGTTCAGAACAAAACAGTGGTCATAACCAGCTCCGTTCTTGATTTGCGGGCAGTCGGCATCGATCCTTTCTCCTACGGGAGTTGGCGTACGGAAATCGAAGGGAGTGCCTTCCACTTTGAGAATCTCGCCAGTAGGAATTGAGTTTTCGTCAATGGGAATAAAGAAATCGGCATTGATCTGACAAATTACGTTCATTGCCGATGGGGTGGGGTTGGCTATACCGGCCAGAGAGAAGAAGCCGTGGCTGGTCATGTTCACTACGGTCTTCTTGTTTGTGGTGCCGCGATAGTCTATAACCAGTTCGTTATCATCCGTAAGCGAATATTTGACGGTCATGTTCAATTCGCCGGGGAATCCTTCTTCATAATAGGCGGAAATGTATCGGAGTACCAGTTCGTGTCCGTTGATTTGCTCGGCATCCCAAACTCTGGCGTGGAAACCGGTGGGGCCTCCGTGCAGATGGTTTGGACCGTTGTTCACCGCCAGGCTGTACTCTTTATCATTCATGGTAAACTTGCCCTTGCAGATGCGGTTTCCATAGCGGCCGATCAGCGTGCTGAGGAAAGGCTCGGGGCTTGACATGCAATCCTGGATGTTGTCATGTCCTTGTATAACATTGGCCATCTTGCCGTCCTTGTCGGGCACCATGATGGCCACTAACGCACCACCGTAATTCGTGATGCTCACTTCCATTCCACTCTCATTGGTCAGCGTGTAAAGATTTGTCTGCTTTCCGTTGATCGTGGTAATGAAGTCTTCTTGTTTCAGTCCTGATATTAACTTTTTGTCCATCGTATATTAGATTTTGCTACTGTTTATTGTGCAAATCTACCTAAAAATGTTTAAATGCGCAAAAGTTTGTGAAAAAAATATCAGACTGTATTGTAAAAAACTTCCTAAAAGTCGGTTTTCAGCAGGTCTGCCACCACAAAAGTGCTACCTCCTACGAAGATTAAATCATCTTTTGTGGCATTTTGCCGTGCTTTCCTGTAAGCTTCCTTAACATCGGTAATCACTACTCCTTTCAATCCAACTTTTCCAGCTTTTATGGCAAGGGATTCCGCCGCTAATGCTCGTTGTACACTGGCTTGTGTGAAGTAATATTCGGCGTCTTTGGGCAGAATGCCGAGTACGCTGTCGATGTCCTTGTCATTGACCATTCCGATGACGAAATGAAGCCTCTCGTGTGGTGTCGATGCCAATTGCCCTACAATGTATTGCATGCCGCCGATGTTGTGTCCTGTATCGCATATTGCGAGCGGCTCGTTTTCCAGACGTTGCCATCGTCCCATCAGTCCGGTAAGACTGCATACCTTGGCAATTCCTTCATGGACATGCTTTTCTTTAATGTTGTAACCTTGTTCGATGAGTGTCTGCACGGCACAAAGTATGGTGGCGGTGTTCTTTTCCTGACAGTCTCCACCCAGTTCTCCTTTGAAGACTCCCCAGTTTTTGGTCTGGTATTTTCGTCCACCTTGAGGCTGGGTAATACTGTGGAGAATCTCGCTTTCCTCATCCGCAAATTTAATTGAGGTGTCAACCTCTTTAGATTTGGTTATAAATACATTGCGAACTTCAAAGTTGTTGTTTGTCTCTCCAATGACAACAGGTGTTTCCGGCTTGATGATACCGGCTTTTTCTTTAGCTATCTGGGTTGGTGTATCACCTAAAAACTGTACGTGGTCTTTGCTGATGTTTGTGATGATGCTCAAGTCCGGACTGATTATGTTGGTGCAGTCAAGCCTGCCTCCAAGACCCACTTCAATGACGGCAACATCAACATTTTCTTCCTTGAAATAAAGGAAGGCCAGCGCCGTGGCAAGTTCGAAGAAAGAAGGATGAAGAGGCTCGAAAAACGCCTTTTCTTCTGTGACGAAATCTATTACGCGTTGTTCCGGAATCATCTGTCCGTTTACACGAATGCGTTCCCGGAAATCTGCCAGATGAGGACTGGTATAAAGCCCCACTTTGTATCCCGCACATTGGAGAATGGCAGCCAAGGTATGACTTACGGAACCCTTTCCGTTTGTGCCGCCTACGTGAATGGTGCGGTAGCAGCGGTGAGGATGTCCGTACCTGCTGTCCAAGGCATTTGTGTTGGACAGTCCTTCTTTATAAGCGCCCGCCCCGATATTTTGGAATAGCGGGGCGGAGTTGAACAGATATGTTGTTGCTTCGTTATACGTCATTGGAATATCTTTTTGAAACGGTTGAAGAAGTTGTTCTTGCTTGTGGAGTTGGGGATGAAGCTGTCACTCTCCTTCATCTTTTCAAACATTTGAACTTCGTCTTTCTGCAATGTTTCCGGAATGTACACGCCGATGTTCACGATAAGGTCGCCAATGCCGTAGCCGTATCCCTGGACGCTTGGCAGGCCTTTTCCGCGCAGACGCATAATTTTGCCTGGCTGTGTGCCTGCCTCAATCTTTATCTTCACCTTTCCGTCGAGTGTGGGAATTTCTGCAGTTCCGCCCAATACGGCAGTGGGCAAATCCAGCAGCAGGTTGTAGATAAGATTATTGTTGTCGCGCGTAAGTTCGTCGTGCTTTTGTACTTCAATGTACACTTGGATGTCGCCGGGGATGCCGTTCATCTTTCCGGCATGGCCCTTGCCTTCAACGGTAAGTACCATTCCGTCTGCCACGCCAGCGGGAATCTGCACCTCTATTACCTCGTCGCCATTGACAACGCCTTCGCCGCCACATTCCTTACACTTGTTCTTGATGACTGTGCCTTGTCCGTTACAAGTGGGGCAGGGGCTTTGTGTCTGCATGCGGCCGAACATGGAGTTCACGGTGCGGGTTACATAGCCGGTACCCTGACAAGTTGAGCAGGTTTCTGTCTTTCCGTTTTCGCTTCCGCTTCCGTTGCAATGGGTGCAGTTCACTTTCTTGCGTACCTTGAACTTTTTGGTTACGCCGCTTGCCACTTCCTGCAGTGTAAGGCTGACTTTAAGTCTGAGGTCGCCGCCTCTATAGCGTTGCTGTCCGCGGCTGCCGCCGAATCCTCCGAAACCACCAAAACCACCAAAGCCGGAGTGTCCGCCGAAGATGTCGCCGAACATGCTGAAAATGTCATCCATGTTCATGCCTGCACCGCCGCCGAATCCGCCTGCACCGCTCAGACCTTCGTGTCCGAACTGATCGTATCGCTGGCGCTTTTGCGGGTCGTGCAATACGTCATAAGCCTCGGCTGCCTCCTTGAACTTTTCTTCAGCCTCTTTGTCACCGGGGTTTCTGTCGGGGTGGTATTTGATGGCCATTTTCTTGTAGGCCTTCTTTATCTCCTGCTCCGATGCTCCCTTGCTGACGCCGAGCACTTCGTAATAATCTCTTTTCTGTGCCATGGTGAGTGCTTATTTTTAGAGTCCTACTACAACTTGTGAATGACGGATAACCTTGTCGTTGAGGGTGTATCCGGTCTTGGTGCAGTCCATTACCTTTCCTTTCATCTCATCGCAGGGCGCGGGCAGTTGGGCAATGGCTTCGTGAAGGTCCACGTCAAAGTTGGCGTCCTTTGTGTCAATGGCCTTTACGCCTTGCTTTTCAAGGATGTCCATGAATTTCTTGAAGATCAGTTCCATGCCTTCGAGCAGGGCTGCCACATCGTCAGTATTCTTCATGTTCTTTATGGCGCGTTCCATGTCATCTAATACGGGCAGGATGGAAGTGATAATCTTTTCTCCGCCGTTCAGAATCAGCTCAGTCTTTTCCTTCAGCGTTCTCTTGCGGTAATTGTCAAATTCGGCAATTTTTCGCAACAGTTTGTCGTTCAGTTCTGTAATCTCGTTCTTGGCCTGCTCCAACTGCTCTTCCGCAGTGGGTTCTGCCTTTTCCTCAGGTGTCTGTGTTTCGGCGGTTTCCTCTGCGGGTGTCTGGATATCTTTCTCGTCCAAAATCTCTTTTTCCAATTTTTCGCTCATATTTATAATTTAAGTTTGTTTGCACTATTACAAAATGCGTGCCAAAACTTAGTTTTTTATTGAGTTAAATTTTTAACAAGTCAAAACTGATTCTTATGCTTCGTACATTTTAGCCTTCAGTTCCTTGATGTTCTCGCTGGAAATGTACTCGTCATATTCCATCATCTTGTCAATGGTGCCGTTGGGTGTCAGTTCGATGATGCGGTTTGCCACGGTGTTGATGAATTCGTGGTCGTGGCTGCTGAACAGTACGTTGCCCTTGAACAGTTTCAGGTTGTTGTTGAAGGCCTGGATGCTTTCCAAGTCGAGGTGGTTGGTGGGGGTGTCCAGAATGAGGCAGTTGGCATTGTTGAGCTGCATTCTTGCAATCATACAACGCATTTTCTCACCTCCACTCAGCACGTTCACCTTCTTCAGCACTTCCTCGCCGCTGAAGAGCATACGACCAAGGAATGCCTTGAAATACACGTCGTTGCCTTCTCCAAACTGGCTCAGCCAGTCCACAAGATTCTTCTCGCTTTGGAAGAATTCCGTATTGTCCACAGGAAGATATGCCGTGGTGATGGTTACACCCCAGTTGTAGGTTCCGGCCTGCGCTTCGCGGTTGCCGTTGATGATTTCGAAGAGGGCGGTCATGGCACGGGGATCGTGGCTGAGGAAGACAATCTTGTCGCCCTTTTCCACGGTGAAGCTCACATTGTCAAACAGCACGGTGCCGTCTTCGGTTGTGGCCTTAAGGTCCTGCACCTCCAGAATCTGGTTTCCGGGCTCTCTTTCCATCTGGAAGATGATACCGGGATACTTGCGTGTGCTGGGACGGATTTCTTCCACGTTGAGTTTCTCAAGCATCTTCTTGCGGCTGGTGGTCTGCTTGCTTTTTGCCACATTGGCAGAGAATCGGCGGATAAATTCCTCCAGTTCCTTTCTCTTTTCCTCGGCTTTGGCCTTTTGGTTCTGGGCCTGACGCAGGGCCAGCTGGCTACTCTGATACCAGAAGCTGTAGTTTCCGGCAAACATGGTTACCTTTCCGAAATCGATGTCTACGGTGTGGGTGCAGACACAGTCCAGGAAGTGGCGGTCGTGGCTCACCACCAGCACGGTATGCTCAAACTCACTCAGATACTGCTCCAGCCATTGAACGGTTTCCAGGTCAAGGTCGTTGGTGGGCTCGTCGAGCAACAGGTTGTCGGGGTTTCCGAACAATGCCTTGGCCAACATTACGCGTACCTTTTCCTTTCCGCTCAGTTCGCCCATCAGTTGATAGTGCTTGTCTTCCTTGATGCCAAGCCCGGAAAGCAGGGCGCCGGCATCGCTCTCGGCGGTGTAGCCTCCCATTTCGGCAAACTTGTCTTCCAGTTCAGCTACGCGGATGCCGTCCTCGTCGCTGAAGTCGGACTTGCTGTACAGGGCGTCGCGTTCCTGCATCACCTCCCACATTGTGGTGTGTCCCATGAGAACGGTGTTCAGAACGGTGCAGTTGTCAAATTGGAAGTGGTCCTGACTCAGTACGCTCAGACGTTCGCCGGGACCCAGTTCTACGGTTCCCTTGGTGGCCTCAAGCTCTCCGCTGATGGCTTTGAGCAGAGTGGACTTTCCGGCTCCGTTCGCACCGATGATTCCATAGATGTTACCGCTTGTAAACTTCATGTTCACGTCCTTGTACAGAACGCGTTTGCCAAATTGTACGGCAATGTTGGATAGTGTAATCATATCTTTGTATTGTTTGTTTTTGTTCGCAGTTGTTATTCCTTATTTTATCTAATGCGCAGGATGTCTCCGATTTGGGGAGTGTAGTCTGCGTCCAGATGGTTCAGTTTGTACAGGTTTTCCAGTCGCATGCCGTAGAGCTGCGCTATGTCGTGCATGCTCTGGTTGTAGTCCACAATATGGATGGGGTTGTCCTTGAATTGCTTTGATGCCGACTTTTTCTTCTTCATCAGGTAAATGATATCGCCTTGGGTGGGGGCATAGTCTGGGCTGAGTTCATTGTAGCTGTACAGCTTTCTCAAGCTTACGCCCGTGGCCTTGCTGATTGTGGCCATGTCGTCGCCCAGCTCCACAACGATGAAGTAGTTCTTGTTGTTGCGGTAGACGTTGTGGCGGTCAAAGAATTCGCTTTTCCAGTTCTTCGTCCGCTTGGCGGGTTTCGCTTCCTGCGTGTCAAACTGCATCAGGTTGAAGCGTTCGATAAGGCTGATGAGCGAATAGGCATACTGGGGGGCGGTGGCATATCCTGCAGCCTTCAGTCCGTGAGCCCATCCCTTGTAGTCGGTGATGCTCAGCTGGAACAGGCCCTGGTAACGTTTCCCTTGCAGAAACTTGGAGTGGTCCTCATAGCTTTCCGCCGCCGAGCGGTATTTGCGGAACTTCTCATTGGGCGCGTCGTCATTGCGCAGCACATACGGTCCCGTCCATGACCCGCCAACCTTGATGCCGAAGTGGTTGTTGGCCTGGGTGGCAAGCGTGCTGCGTCCGGCATTGCTTTCGAGCAGACCCTGGGCCAGTGTGATACTGGCGGGAATACGGTAGCGCTGCATCTGGTCTATGGCCATGCCTTTGTACTGGTCAATGTACGACCAATAGGCTTGGTTGGTGGTCTGTGCCCAAAGGCTGGGGCAGGATATGAGAAGAAACAGTAAAAAAATGATTTTTTGCAACTTTTGCATGACTGAATTGGAATTTGCGTACAAAGTTACTACTTTTTTTCGGATTATTATCCATGTTGCAAGTATAATTCTATGAATTATGGACATTTGCACTTTTTTGAATTTGTGCCTGACGAGAAAAAGGCGAATTATTCTGCCGGTTTTCCACACATTAATTAAAAAAAGCAGTCTTTAGATGCAAATAATATCTCGTTTTGTGTCGGATTGCCAAAAATAGACTATCTTTGCAGCATCAATCCAATAAACAAATTTATTTTATGAAAAAAGTTTCAAGTCTTTTCCGCACCCTCGTTTGCGGTACTTTGCTGGCCGGCGCGCTTGCCGGATGCAAACCTTCCGTTCAGGAACTCAGCCTGGAGATTCCCTTCAAGTGCAATGCCTATGTCACTCCTTTGGATTCGGCTTCCAAGGTTACGCCTGCGTTTGCGAACAACATCATTGCCAACGGTTACAGCCTGCCCAACGATGCAGAGATGATTCCCGGTGCATGGCTTCCCTCATACCAGCAGGAGGTGGCGCACCAGGTGTCCGTTTATTTCTACACCGCCTTCACCGGCAAACTGCAGCTCGGTTTGCGTGCCGCCGATGTGCCCCAGGGCGAGTCTGTACTCAAGGTAAAGTGCTGTGGCGAGAGCTTCACGCTGAAAGTGTCTGATGCCGATGCCGAGATGTCATATTACATTGGCGAGGTAGATGTGAAGACTCCCGGACACGTTCGTGTTGACATTGAGCCCGTCAGCACCACTGCTGCCAGCTATCCCGCCTTCAGCCATCTGCTCGCTGCTGGAGAGGGTGTGGGCAACCTCACCGCAAAGACCAGCGAAAAGCTTGTGTTTGTATCCGAAGAGGACGTGAAGAACCAGGTGCCCCATTTCATCCGTCGTGGTCCCTCTTGTCATTTTAACTGGCATACGCCGGAGAACACCGAATACTTCTACAACGAGGTCTTTGTGCCGGTTGGCGAGGACGTTACTGGTGCTTATTTTATGCTTACCGGTGGCGACGGATTCTACATGGGAATCCAGCCTATTGAGAAGGGCAAGACCCGCATGGCCCTGTTCTCTGTTTGGGACACCGACACCGAAAAGGGACTCATTGCGGAGCTGGTGCGCTCTGGCGAGGGTGTGAAGTCAAATGCCTACAGCCACGAAGGCTCAGGCGTGCAGAACTTCTTCCGCTATGACTGGGAGGCCGGACGCACTTATGCCACTTTGGTGAGAGTACGCCCAGAGTACAAGAATGGTAAAGCCACCGGCGCTTCTCTTTATACAGGTTGGTTCCGTGGCGATGAAGGATGGGTGTTCCTGGCCGAAATCCGCCGTCCCGGCATTCAGACCTATTACAAGGGCGCCTATTCCTTCAGCGAGAACTTCAAGCCCGAGAACGGATGGATTCCCCAAAGCGTTCAGTTCCCCTCGCAGTGGATGCGCGACAAGGATGGCAACTGGAACGAGCTGCTGAAGGGTACTTTCACCTGCGATGGCACCGGACGGGACGAGTTCCGTCGCGACTTTTCGGGTGGTGTCACAGCAGAGGGCAACTTCTATCTGCGCAACATCGGTTACATCAACGAATGCACCGCCTACGGCACACAGTTTGAGCGTAAGGGCAACGGCAAGGCTCCCGAGATCGACCTCAAGGCCTTGATCCAGCTGGCTGGCTCCACGGACGACCTGAGCAAATAACCGCCCCAACGCATTGGAGCGCTGAAAGTCAAAATAAAAAAAGGAGGTGTAGCGCCTCCTTTTTGTGTTAAATACAATGACAAAGAGGCGTATAACGATATAAACCACCCGTTTTTTTTGCTATTTACAATATCGTTTTGTACCTTTGCAAGGATTTTTAACGGAAAATAGACTTTATTAATATAATTTTTTAGTTTTATGAAATTTACAAAGTTTTTCGTAGGTGCACTTGCCGTAGCGGCAATGATGTCTTGTGGCAATGGCACCAAGAAGTGTGACAGCGCCTGCGCTGACAGTGCATGCGTGGCTGTAAAAGTGGAACTCCCCATCGCCGTTCAGCTCTATAGCGTTCGCGGTGACATGGAGGCCGATTTCGTGGGAACCCTTGCCAAGGTTAAGGGAATGGGCTATGACGGTGTTGAGTTTGCCGGACTCTTCGGCAACGCTCCCGAGCAGGTGAAGCATTGGTGCGACTCTCTGGGTCTGGACGCAGTTTCGGCTCACGTGCCCCTGGCTGACATGCTGGCTGATGTGGACAAGGTTATCGCCGACTACAAGGCTATTGGATGCGAGTACATCGTTGTGCCTTACGTTACCGAGGAACGTCGTCCCAACGGCGAGCTGTTCATGCAGATGATTGAGGAAATCAAGGCCATTGGCGAGAAGGCTACTGCCGCAGGTCTGACTCTGCTCTATCACAACCACGACTTCGAGTTCAACAAGCTGGAGAGCGGTCAGCCTGGTCTTGACTATATGTACGAGAACGTGCCTGCCAACCTGCTGCAAACCGAGCTGGACATGTGCTGGGTTAAGTATGCTGGTTACGAGCCTGTTGAGTATCTGAAGAAGTACACCGGCCGTGCACCCGTTGTTCACCTGAAGGACTACTACAAGGAAGGCGAGATGGAAGGCGACCCCTACGCACTCATCGGTCTGAACGAAGGTGAGGCCAAGCCCGCCAGCGCGTTCGAGTTCCGTCCCCTCGGAACCGGTGTTCAGGACATCCCCTCAATCATCATCGCTGCTCAGGAAAACGGAAGCAAGTGGCTCGTTGTTGAGCAGGACAACCCCAGCTTGCAGAAGACTCCTCTGGAATGCATCCAGATGAGCATTGAGTACCTCAAGGGTCTTTCTGAATAATCCCACTCTTAGGGTAGTTACATCATAAATAAAGGTGTGTCCTTTGCGGGGCACACCTTTATTATTTTACCCATTTGAATTTCTGTTTCTGACCCAAGTCTTGTGCGGAGCGCTTCCGTTGCCTATAATGCCACTCTCGGGGTCTTGGCAAAAGATGTTTAGCTCGCGAGAGGCGCTACTGCGCGACATCCGGTTAATTCGGCAGTACTGATATAGGCTGATACTGCCGTGTTTGTCAATGAAGGCCAATGCTCTTTGTAGTACACAAATATAACTTTTTCAGTTATCTTGCAAAAGTTTCTCTGCAATGTCGAGATATTTGTTCAAAATCGTTACTTTGCTTCCCTCACGGAAAAGGCGTGGACCATGTAGTCGCCGGCATCGCCCACGGGCTTCTGCTTCAGGTAGACCACAATGTATTCGCCCACGGGCAGCGGTTTGCGGGGCGTGCAGGCAAAGCCGATTCCGGCTGCGGGACGGATGTCAAAATGTTCGGGAAGGAAGCGCGTATATTCGTTCTTTTCCAAGGGCGATTTCATGAGTTGGCGGTACTGTTTGCGGCGTCTGACGCGGACAAGGGCATAGTCGGTCAGCGTCTCCTTCTCATCGGGATAGATGAAGAGAGTGGGGGATGCGTTGTCGGCCATTTGTGTGGCGCGCGAACCCCAGAGGTAATGTATCTGTCTGTCCTTTGTCTTGATGTCCACGATTTTCCATCCCGGCTTGGTTTCCGTCTGGGTCTGTTCGGCTTTCAAGGGGACGGCATTGTCCGCTACCTGAATCCATACGCTCTGGCATACACTTTTTAGGGAGAAAAGTGCTGCAATAAGGAGGAATGACGCTGTTCTTTTCATTGTCTGATGTGCTTTTATGGCGCAAATTTAGTCTTTTTATATAAATAAAACAAGGTATTCTTTTTCCGTTTGAAAATAATTGACTAAATTTGTAATGAAAAAGACAATAAAAGGATATGTATATAGCAATTGTCATTCTGATGCTGGTGGGTTATGCCCTCATTTGTACCGAGCATTTTACGCGTGTCAACAAGGCCACAGTGGCGATGTTTGCCGGAGTGGTGGGTTGGATACTCTTTATGTGTACTGGTACAAGTTTCATACAGCAGATGCATGCGCAGGACTTCAGCGAATTTCTGGGTGGAAATGCCTTTTCGCTATCCCAGACGAAGGCTTTTATCCGAGACCATGTCTTTTTCCGTCACATGGTGGAGGTCTGTTCCATTGTAATTTACCTTTTGGCCACAATGGCAATCGTGGAGGTGCTGAACAACAATGATTGTTTTGAATTTATCAAGGACTGGAGCCGTGCGCGCAGTTCCAAGCGCGTGCTGTGGATGCTGGTGCTCTTCACTTTTGTGCTGAGTGCCAATATTGACAATCTTACCACCAGTGTGATGATGCTCATGATTCTGAAGAAGCTGGTGGACAATCCTCGCCAGCGTATGTACATCGGCTCTGCTATAGTGATTGCCGCCAATTGCGGCGGATGCTTTACGGTTATTGGCGACCCCACTTCGCTCATACTCTGGACGCGCGGTGCGGTAACGGCCACAAACTTCAGTGGTGCGCTTGTGCTGCCGGCATTGGTGGCCACAGCCATTCCTGTGCTGCTGATTGGACGCAAGTTGCCCGAAACGGTGGACTTGGTAAGGTCCCGCATCATGTTCCGTGGCGACGACTGCAGCCTTCCTGCATGGCAGCGCCTGATTATGCTGATTATCGGCATTGGCGGTCTGTGGTTCATCCCCACCTTCCACCGCATCACATACCTGCCTCCATTCCTGGGAGCATTGTGCGTGCTGGGCGTGCTGTGGGTGGTCAACGAGATTGTGAACCGCCGCGCCATTATGAGCGAGCAGCCCATCACCATCAGTAGTAGCCGTTCATTGCAGTATCAGGTGTTACAGACCATCATGTTCTTTGTGGGAATAGCATTGTGTGTGGGCGTGCTCATTGAAATTGGCGCCATGCGTCAGTTGGCACTTTGGGCAGACCACTATATCCACAATATCTATATCATGTCTGTGGCTACAGGACTCATCAGCGCCTTGATGGATAACATATCCCTGGTGCTTTCAGGAATCAGTATATATTCTCTGGTTCCGGAAGTGGAAGGCATGTCTGAGTATGCCCGCAGCTTTACGCAGAACGGCCAGTATTGGCATCTGATTGCGCTGAGCGGATGTGTGGGTGGTTGTCTGTTGCCCATCGGCAATACGTCGGGCTATGCACTCATGAAAAACGAGGATGTTACCTTCCTGTGGTATGTGCGTCACATCTCGGGCAAGGTGCTCTTCGGTTGGCTGATGGCCCTGGTAACCTATTTCCTGGTGGATTTTTTCCTGCGATAGAGAGAGAGCCGCTGATATTATTCGTTAATTAAAATTTAAGGACAAAGAGAAATGAAATATGATTTGAGCAGACTGGGCATTGATGCGTTGAATGCCATGCAGCAAGAGGTGATGCAGCAATATCGCCGTCACCGGCATTTGGTTTTGCTCAGTCCCACTGGCAGCGGAAAGACGCTGGCTTATCTGTTGCCATTGGTGTCTCAGCTGGACGCATCGGTGGAGCAGTTGCAGGCGGTGGTGCTTGTGCCATCCCGCGAACTGGCGGTACAGACCAGCGACACGCTCAAACAGCTTTGCCCTGATTGCCGTTGCATGGCCTGTTATGGCGGAAGGGCTGCAATGGAAGAACACAAGACCATCCGCGGACTGCGGCCTCACGTTGTGATTGCCACGCCAGGCCGAATGATGGACCATTTGCAGAAAGAAAACCTTTCGCCAGAACTGGTGAGAACGCTGGTCATTGACGAGTTCGACAAGAGCCTTGAGATGGGATTCCAGCAGCAGATGTCTGCCATAATGGAATCGCTTCCTGCAGTGGAGCGCTTTTTCCTGCTCTCTGCCACCGATAATCCCAATATCCCCTCATTTGTGGGTGGGGAAGATTTCTACAAGATTGACTATAGTGTGGATCCTGCCGAGGATTTGGACCGCATCACCCTGTCTGAGGTCTTTTCTCCGGTCAAGGACAAGTTGCAGACTCTCCTGGAACTGTTATGTACCTTGGGCGATGAGACCAGCATTGTCTTTGTGAACTATCGCGAGAGTGTGGAACGCGTAGGGCGATTTCTTATTGACAATGGGGTAAGCGTGGCCATGTATCACGGCAACATGGAGCAGCGCGACCGAGAGAAAACCATCTACCGCTTCGCAAACGGAAGCTGCAGGGTGCTTGTGAGCACAGATTTGGCCGCGCGAGGCTTGGACATTGAAGATGTGGACAATGTGATACATTACCACCTCCCTCTGGACGAGAAGGCATACATCCACCGCAACGGTCGAACAGCACGATGGGATGCCTATGGCCATTCCTATATGATATTGGGTCCCGAGGAATTCCGTCCAGAATATGTTTCGGCAGAACCCGAACGCTTCAATATGCCAGCCCGCATTCCGGCACCTCTGCCGGCGCGTTGGGCAACTCTGTACATAGGCAAAGGCAAGAAGGACAAGATAAACAAGATTGACGTGGTGGGCTTCCTGAGCAAGGTTGGCGGACTCACTCGTGAGCAGATAGGAAGGGTGGATGTGCTCCCAGGATGGGGCTATGCTGCCGTGGCGCGTGCCGAGATGCCGCATCTGCTCAAACGAATCAAAGGACAGAAGATAAAAGGCATAAAAACCATTTTTGCCTTGGCTGAATAAGTGAAACCACTCTACATTAAAATATAATACTTTTGTATAACCAGAGAATCTACATCGGAAACTGATGCAACGGAAAAATACGATTTTTCACCACGGCGAAATCACAGACATTGCCGGCCAATGTATAAGCGTGCGCATATTGCAGGCCTCCGCTTGCAGTACTTGTGCCGCTGCCCAGTTGTGCAAAAGTTCTGAGGCGAAGGAAAAGGTGATGCAAGTGCGGTCGACAGAAGCGGATACATACGAGGTTGGCGAGACGGTTCGTCTTCAAATAGATGTGCGCAACGGCTTGCTGGCTGCTTTCCTTGCCTATATCGTTCCGCTGATACTCATTGTGGCCGAGCTGGTTTGTGTCAGCATGTTCGGGGGAAGTGACGGACTTGCCGCAATAGGCTGTTTACTGGTCCTTGCTCTTTATTACAGTCTCTTGTATGCATTGCGCGACCATATTTCCCGTAAGTTTGAAATAAAAATAATTAAACAATAAAAATTAAATTTTATGAATGTAATTCTAATTGCAGTGATTGTGCTGGGAGCGTTGGGCCTTGTGTCGGCTTTGGTGCTCTTCTTCGCTTCCCACAAATTCGCAGTGCATGAAGACCCGCGCATTGGCCAGGTATCAGAAGTGTTGCCCCAAGCCAATTGCGGCGGTTGCGGCTTTCCTGGCTGTTCTGGATTTGCTGCCGCTTGCGTCAAGGCGGCGGATGAGGGCAGCCTGGAAGGTAAATTGTGTCCGGTTGGCGGTCAGGCCGTCATGGAGCAAGTGAGCACCATTCTTGGTATCGCGGCGTCGTCGGCAGCGCCTCGCGTAGCGGTTGTCCGTTGTAACGGAACTTGCGAGAACCGTCCGCGCATAGCGCAGTTTGACGGTGCAGCAAGTTGTCGTGTACAGCAAATGACTGGCATGGGCGAGACCGCCTGTGGCTATGGCTGTCTGGGATGTGGCGATTGTGTGTCGGCTTGTCTGTTCGGTGCCATTTACATGGATACAGAAACAGGTCTTCCCGTTGTGGACGAAGAAAAGTGTACCGCTTGCGGCGCTTGTGCAAAAGCTTGTCCCAGAGGTGTGATTGAAATCCGTCTGAAGGGTCCCAAGGGTCGCCGTGTTGTGGTATTGTGCAACAACAAGGATAAGGGTGCCATTGCCAACAAGGCCTGTAAGTCGGCTTGTATCGGTTGTGGCAAGTGTGTGAAGACCTGTGAAAAGTTCGAGGCCATCACCTTGGAGAATAATCTGGCTTACATCGATGCCGAGAAGTGCAAGATGTGCCGCAAGTGTGAAGAAGCCTGTCCCAAGGGAGCAATCAAGGGATTCAACTTCCCTCCGCGCAAACCTAAAGTTGAGACTCCTGAACAGCCTACAGCACCCGTTAAAAAGGAAGAAACCACTCCGTCTAACGAATAAATGAACCCGAAAACATGAAGACATTTAAGATAGGCGGGGTTCATCCCGCAGAAAACAAACTCTCTGCCGCCAGTCCCATCCGCGAGGCCGCATTGCCCAAACAGGCTGTATTCAGCATGTTCCAGCATATCGGTGCGCCCGCCAAGCCCATCGTTAAGAAGGGCGATGTGGTGAAAGTGGGAACTGTGATTGCAGAAGCCGGCGGATTTGTCAGTGCGCCAGTACACAGCAGTGTGAGCGGAACGGTATCCAAAGTGGATGTGGTGATTGATGCCAGCGGAACCCGTCGTCAGGCCATTTTTGTTGACGTGAATGGCGATGAATGGGAAGACGCTATTGACCGCAGTCCCGAGTTGGTACGTCTGAGTGACCGTCCCGAACTGGATGCCGCCACTATAATTAATAAAGTAAAGGAAGCCGGTATTGTCGGCTTGGGCGGTGCAACCTTCCCTTGCCACGTCAAGTTGTCTCCACCTCCAGGCAGCAAGGCCGAATGCGTAATTATAAACGCTGTGGAATGTGAACCCTATCTCACCGCTGACCATCGTCTTATGTTGGAACACCCCGAAGAAATTCTGGTGGGTGTAAGCCTGATTATGAAGGCTGTCAGTGTGGAGAAAGGATACATCGGCATTGAGAACAACAAGCCCGACGCCATTCGTCTGATGACCGAGAAAGCCCAGGCTTATCCCAATATTGAAATTGTTCCCTTGAAGGTCAAATATCCTCAAGGTGGTGAAAAGCAATTGATTGATGCCGTCATTGGCCGTCAGGTTCCCGCTCCTCCCGCCATCCCCATCAGCGTGGGTGCTGTGGTGCAGAACGTGGGAACAGCCTTTGCCATCTATCAGGCGGTGATGAAAAACAAACCACTTGTGGACCGCATCATCACCGTTACCGGAAAGAGTGTCTCAAACCCCTCCAACCTGCTTGCCCGTTTGGGAACCCCATTCCAGCAACTCATTGACGAATGTGGCGGATTGCCCGAGGATTCAGGCAAGATTATCGGCGGTGGCCCCATGATGGGCAAGGCATTACTCAATCTGGATGTGCCCATGACCAAGGGCTCCAGCGGCCTGCTCATTATGCGCAACGACGAAGCCAAGCGCGCTGAACCCGATCCCTGTATCCGTTGCGCCAAGTGTGTCTCTGCCTGTCCCATGGGACTTGAACCCTATCTGTTGGCCACGTTGAGTGACAAGCAGGAATGGGAAATGGCCGAAGGAAATGACATTGTAAGCTGTATCGAGTGCGGAAGCTGCCAGTTTACCTGTCCTAGTCATCGTCCTTTGCTTGACAACATCAGGGTGGGCAAGACCACGGTAATGGGAATTATCCGTAGCCGTGCAGCCAAGAAATAAGCTTTTTTAATGTCAGATTAGCGAAAAACCTACATATCACATGAAACCTATCATTTCACTTTCACCCCATGTACACGGTGGCGACAGCGTACAGCGCAATATGTACGGGGTGTGTATGGCCCTGCTGCCGGCTTTGGCGGCAAGCCTTTGGTTCTTTGGCTTGGGAGCGGCCATTGTGATGCTCACTTCCGTGGCATCATGCGTCTTCTTCGAATGGGCCATTGCCAAGTTCATATTAAAACGCGAACGTATCACCATCACAGACGGCAGCGCCGTGCTCACCGGAATGTTGCTCGGATTCAACCTTCCCAGCAACCTTCCCATTTGGATTATCATCATCGGTGCATTGGTTGCCATCGGCATTGGAAAGATGACCTTTGGCGGTTTGGGATGCAACCCTTTCAATCCTGCGCTTGCCGGCCGTATCTTCCTGCTCATCAGTTTCCCCGTTCAGATGACAAGCTGGCCCGAAATCAAGCAGTATATGGCCTATACAGATGCCACTACGGCCGCTACTCCTCTCAGCCTGATGCAGACTGCCATTGCCACCGGCGATGCCAGTGTACTAGAACAACTTCCATCGCTTGAGGAGATGCTTCTTGGCGCAATGGGCGGTTCTTTGGGCGAGGTCAGTGCGCTGATGCTCCTGCTTGGAACCGTATTCATGCTCTGGAAAAAAATCATTACATGGCATATTCCGGTTAGCATTCTCGGTACAGTAGCCGTGTTCAGCACAGCCCTGCATCTGTGGAACCCAGCCTATGCGCATCCTTTGGCCGTACTCATGAGCGGAGGTCTTATCCTTGGCGCATGCTTCATGGCCACCGATTATGTGACCAGCCCCATGAGCCACCGCGGACAGCTTATTTATGGCGTCTGCATCGGTTTGCTCACCGTGGTAATCCGTAATTGGGGAGCCTATCCCGAAGGTATGAGCTTTGCCATCTTCACGATGAATGCCTTCACTCCTTTAATCAACACTTATTGCAAACCTAAAAGATTTGGGGAGGTAAAGAAATGAAGAAACTGGAATCTACATGGTACAATATGGCGCTGGTGCTCACCCTCATTGCCGTAGTGTCAGGAGGAGCGCTTGGTTATGTCAACGAACTGACCAAAGGACCCATTGAGCAGATTAAGGCGCAACAGTTGGCGGATGGTATAAAGAAAGTGCTGAACGCCCAGGAATTGAATGTGGAAGAACCACAGACCACCGAGGACGGCACGGTGCTTTACCAGACGGACAAGGGTACAGCCATAAAGGCTTCGGACCCCAATGCCTTTGGCGGCACGCTCACGGTGCTTGTCGGTTTCGATACCAAAGGAATCATTCAGGGCTACCAGGTTTTGGAAACCAGCGAGACTCCAGGATTGGGTGCAAAGGCTGATTCTTGGTTCCAAACTGGAGGAAAAGGCTGCATCGTTGGCGCAAATCCTGCCGAAAGAAATCTTACTGTCAAGAAGGACGGTGGTGAGGTGGATGCCATCACGGCCAGCACCATCACCAGTCGCGCCTTCCTGCGTTGTGTAAACAAGGCTTATGCCGCACTGTCTGGCAAGTACACCGATGCCGATAGCGGAGCTACCAAGCAGAATGATAAACAATAAAGCATAGGAGGAAAGAACAATGAACAACTTCAAAGTACTTCTCAATGGTATCATCAAGGAGAACCCAACCTTTGTACTCTTGTTGGGCATGTGTCCCACGCTGGGAACAACCTCAAGTGCCATAAACGGAATGAGCATGGGACTTGCCACAATGGCGGTGCTCGTCTTCAGCAACCTCATTATATCACTCATCAAGAACCTCATCCCCGATATGGTGCGCATTCCCTGTTTCATCGTGGTTATCGCATCGCTCGTTACCATCTTGCAGATGGTGATGCAGGCCTATCTGCCTGACCTCTACGCCACGCTCGGACTCTTCATCCCCCTCATTGTGGTGAACTGCATCATCCTTGGCCGCGCTGAGGCATTTGCAGCAAAGAATGGCCCCATTGCCAGTATCTTCGACGGCATTGGCATGGGTTTGGGCTTTACCTTGGGACTCACCCTGCTTGGTGCCACACGCGAACTGCTCGGAACCGGCCGTATCTTCTCCCTTCCCATTTTTGCCGAGGAATATGGAGCGCTTGTCTTTGTGCTGGCTCCCGGAGCTTTCATCGCTTTGGGCTATCTCATTGCCATCATCAACAAGTTAAGAAAAGCATAATGTACAACACGTTTAAAATATCAGAACAATGGCATACATTCTAATTTTCATTACCGCGATATTTGTCAATAACATCGTGCTTTCCCAGTTTCTTGGCATCTGTCCCTTCCTGGGCGTGAGCAAGAAGGTGGAGACTGCTTGTGGCATGGGTGCGGCTGTGGCCTTTGTGCTCACCATCGCCACCATTGTCACTTACCTCATTCAGATTTATGTGCTTGAAGCCTTCGGCCTGGAATATCTCCAGACCATAGCCTTCATCCTTGTGATTGCCGCACTGGTGCAGATGGTGGAAATCATCCTAAAGAAGGTAAGCCCCAGCCTTTACCAGGCATTGGGCGTGTTCCTTCCCCTCATCACCACCAATTGCTGCATCCTTGGTGTGGCTATCCTTGTGGCCAACGGTACATACGCCACTCAAGGACTGGAACCCAACCTACTCACTGGAGTTGTGTTTGCCATCAGTACCGCCCTTGGCTTTGCTCTGGCACTTGTCATCTTTGCCGGCATCCGCGAGCAGCTCTCTCTAATGCCCGTTCCCAAAGGAATGCAGGGAATGAGCATCGCCCTCGTTACAGCAGGACTCCTCGCCATGGCTTTCATGGGCTTTAGCGGAGTGGACAACGGATTAAGTAAACTTTTCGGAATATAACAACCATAATATAATTGATATGAAACAGACCATTCTTGTAACCGGAGGAACCGGTTTCATCGGTAGCCACACCACTGTAGAACTGCAGCAGGCCGGCTATGACGTTGTGATTGTGGACAACCTTTCTAATTCAAAGATTGAGGTGCTGGACGGAATAGAGAAGATCACTGGCATCCGCCCCGCTTTTGAACAGGTTGACCTTCGCGACTATGACGCCACCGAGGCTGTCTTCAAAAAGTATCCCCAGATTTGTGGAATCATTCACTTTGCCGCAAGCAAGGCTGTGGGTGAGAGCGTACAGCTCCCCTTGGTTTACTATCGTAACAACGTGGTTTCGTTGGTAAACCTTCTCGAACTCATGCCTAAGTATAACGTAAAGGGAATCATCTTCTCCAGCAGTTGCACAGTTTACGGCCAGCCCAAGCCCGAGAACCTGCCCGTTACCGAAGAGGCTCCCCACCAGAAGGCGACCTCACCCTATGGCAACACCAAGGAAATCAACGAGCAGATCATCACCGACTTTATCCATAGCGGAGCTCCCATCAAGAGTATCGTGCTGCGCTATTTCAATCCCATCGGTGCCCATCCCTCTGCCGAAATCGGCGAGCTGCCCAACGGTGTGCCCAACAACCTCATCCCCTTCGTTACCCAAACCGCAATGGGTATCCGCAAGGAACTGACCATCTTCGGTAACGACTATGACACCCCCGACGGCACCTGCATCCGCGACTATATCTATGTCGTTGACCTTGCCAAGGCTCACGTTTGCTCAATGACTCGTGTACTGGACAAGGAAACCGAACCCCTGGAATTCTTCAATGTGGGTACCGGAAATGGCTACAGCACCAAGGAGATAGTGGACAGTTTCGAACGTGCCACTGGCGTAAAGCTTAACTGGAAGTTTGGCCCCCGTCGCGAGGGCGATATCGAAAAGATCTGGGGCAACGTAGACAAGGCCAACCAGGTTCTTGGATGGAAGGCGGAAGCCAATCTGGATGACGTACTCGCCACCGCCTGGAAATGGCAGGTTAAGTTGCGCGAGGACGGCATCATGTAAAAGACCTTTGGCCTTTAGTTAAAAAGTTTGCAATTAAGAAAAGGCGGGGCTGTGTAATGCGGCCCCGCCTTTTTGGGCAATTCTCTTAGATCAATGAATAAAGCACGTAAATCCAGTGCGCAGCCACTGCAGCTACAAGCCCGCCAATGGTATGTGCCAAAATTGCTTTAGATGTCAGCTCGCGATAACCCAACGAATCAAGCATTGCAGTGTGGGTGCTCAAATAACCGCTCCAGCACATGCCAATCGCTGTGAATACGGCAATCGCATTCCCATCGGCCCAACCTTCAGCCACAAAACTTGGAATCAAGCCCAATGCAGCACCTACAGCTCCCAATGCCGTAATAGGGAAGGCAACCAAGTGCGGATCCCGGAAACCGAACAGCCACTCAAAGATGAAATTGACCTTGTCAGCCAGGTAAGGCAACAATTCTATGCCCTCGTATGCCTCACCGTCGTATGTCCCGTTTGAGGGACCAAATGTCAGTATCATCACTAAGGTAGAAATAATCAACACCCCGGGAATAATAGCCATACCTACGTCCACTCCGGTGCGGCCACCGTCAAGCAACGCATTCAATGTGCGGATGAATATCGACTTATCTTCCACAGCCTTCTCTTCTTCTTCGGCTGCAAACTTCGGACTTGCCTCCACCGCATTTTCTTCCAAAAACTTCGGGTATGCCTTTACCACAAAATGCTGCATCAAACGGGTGGAAACGACACAGCCCGTCAAAGCCCCAATCAGTCCAATAAATGGTTCGGCATCGAATCCTTGACCAACCATGAATACAATTACCAGCAAGTCCATGCCAAATGCTGTGCCGAAGTTGGTCAACGATATGTACTGGTACTTCTTGAAGTATTTGCTAAAATGCTTGTCTTGCGACAAAGTGATGATTGCGGGATTGTCCGATAAAAATGTCATTACCGCCCCCAAAGAAGCCACGCCCGGCAAGTTGAACAACGGCCCCATAAAAGGACGAAGCAAGCGTTCAAGTAACTTCACCACATTGAATTCCACAAAAATCTTGCCTATTGCACCCGTAATCACACAAATGGCCATCAGATAGAAGCAAGTGTTCAGCAATAAGTCGTGTGCAGTCTTCATGATGGTGTTCAGCATTTGGGGCACTCCCATTTGCATGCCGATATAAGTAAACATACCAAATACAATTACCGAGCAGGGAACACCCTCTGGGATGTACTTCCAGATGCCGCTTTTCTTTTTACCCATAGTCATTTAAAGATTGTTTTTGTTAACGCCAGAATATCCAATTTCAACTTCACACCCATGTCCGCGAAAGTCTGCTCATCCTGCATGGTACCTTCTGGATTGCCATTTTTGCCGAACGAATGGCAGGCTGCAAGGTGGAAACGCAGATTGCGGTTTCCTTCCGGTAACGGATAAAATTCCACACCGGCACCCAGTCGAGTTAGCTCTGTGCCTGGCATTACGCACATATCGCCCGTACTGTGAGTTTTATTCACATCGTAAGACATTCGGCCAAACACATTGAACTTTTTGCCTATCGTGTATGACAGCTCACCCATGACCGAGAAGTCCTTGAAGAAGAAGGTATGCCCGTCTGTGGCGCGGTTCATGAAGTCGAGCTGCAGTGTGGCATCGCCAAAACGGAACTCGTTGCCCAATGCAAGGTAGTAGATGAATTTGCCCGGGGCATATTCCTGCGCATTGACAGACCACATACTGTTGTACCAACCATGAGTGCCATACCACATTAGGTTATAGGCATAGAGGTCCTCATTCTTAAAGTTGAAAGGGCTTTCGCAAAACTGAGCCATGAAACTGTCCTTACCGTTGTTGGTGGTATATGTGGTGCTCACACCAAACTGGTAGCAGGGGATGTTGTTCCAGTATTCCGAACAGAAATAGAGATCAATGGGCGCACGGTCATATTCATAACCACCTATGCCAACCACTTGCTTACCTCCGTTGAAAGCCCAGTTCTTGTTCAGCCTGTAAGTAATGTGAATCCAGTCAGTGGCATCAAAGAAACTCTGGTCGGCATGCGCTTTGTTCAGTCGTTGACGGTACGAGTAGGACCAATGCTCATTGATTGTGCCGAAGAGCATCACGTTCAGATATTTTCCTCTGAATCCAGAATTAGCTTTTACGGCGTCCCCGTCCAGATATTCACGTTGATAGTCCAAACGTGTTTCGAACAGCAAGTTGATTGCCTTGTTTTCTTGTGCCGTGGCGCATAGCGAACTTACCAGCAGGCACAAAGAACAAATGATTTTTTTCATGTGATTAGATTACTTATATTTTTAAGGGATTTTCTGCTTAATACGCTACAAAGTTAATGTTTTTTGTTGAAAATAGACTTATCTTCACTTTACTTTTTCTATATAACAACCGTCATTTCTATAGCCGTATTCCGATTGTAAGTTTAGACGAACGCAAGTTCAGTACGGCCGTTGGTGTCGTCTTTTTGACCTTGCTTTGTTGTCCGCAAAAACGATGTTTTATTGATGAGAATTTAATTGTTTTGCACATTTGTAAAATTTTATTCAAATCAGCAGTTTTTACCTTTTGGTATCCTTGTTTTTTGCATGGCGAGGGAAAATTTACTCCCACGCCACAGCGTTTGTTTTTCTGGGGCTGGGGCTGTGAACTTCCTGCTGTGAGTTGTATGGATTTTTTTGCAAAGAAAATGCAAAAATGCAAATATTATATCGTGACTATTTTCAGCTAAAACAATATTTCTTTGCATTTTTGCATTTGAGTATCATTTCGTCATCAAAATGCTACGTTGCCAGGCAAGGTGCAATCTAAATGTCTCCCATAGCCTTCTGGTATTCCTTCCAGAGTTCCTCAACGTCGTACTCCTTGCCGAGGACGTGCTTGATGGCACCGTCGAATGACCAGGGTACTACTTCGAGGGTACTGCGGTTGAACTTGCGCAGGAAGTCGGGGTCCTTGTTGTCTCGCAGCCAAACGAAGAAGTAACCGGCAAAGCGGTATCCGTTCATATAGTGGCCGCCCTTGGGACGGTCTTCCTCACCGTTGAATCCGCCGTTTGCCACGCGCACAGCATCGGCCATACCCTCAATGAAGGCCCAGAACACCTTGTTGGTGCCGTAGGAACCGATGCCCTGGGGTTCCAACTGGTAGGCGTGGGTGAGTTCGTGCAAGAGCACGCCGCGAGATTCGAAGTCAACCTTGGCGGTGTCGTTGTCCTTGAAGGACTTGGCAATGTGGCGTGTGCTGTAGAAGATGCCAATCTCGCCGTTTCCGCCGCCCTTGGCCGAGATGCCGTCAATGTCTTGCAGGGTGTAGTGGAGGTTGTTCACGGGCACAATGCTGTCCTTGGGGCTGAAATAGAGTGTATTCAGCACGGTGCGGGCCTGCTTGCTGATGTACTGCTCGGGGTTGGGGATGATGCTATGGTAGATGCGCGAGCCTTCTGTGCCCTTGGCCTGGTCCTCAAAGAGGATGTTGCCCAAGTAGTAGTTGGCCCACTTGGCTTCGGCTTCGTTGTCCTCGGCCTTGGGCTCGGGGATGATTACGTTTTCGCCGTCTGTGAGCGAGTAGGGCTTGTCGGCCTTGTCCTTTCCGCGCTTCTTGTTGGGCTTGTCGGACATCTGAAATTCCAGGGTTCCGCCCTTGATGAGGTCGGCGTGGGTGATGTAGGTCTTGGTGTAGGGTTTTCCGTTGAGGCGGACTGACTTGACATAGCGGTTCGTGTCACTCACGCCAGGAGCCTTGATTTCGAAGGTCTTTCCGCCTTCAAGAGTGAGTTTGAGGTAGGGCAGATAGGGAGCGCCCAGGACATACTGGTCTGTACCGGGGCATACGGGATAGAATCCCATTGCGGTGAAGAGGTACCAGGCCGACATCTGTCCACAGTCGTCGTTTCCGCCCAGTCCGCGGATGTGGTTGCGGTACATCTTGTTCATAACCTCGCGCACCCAGTACTGTGTCTTCCAGGGCTGGGATGTCCAGGCATAGAGATAGGGAATGTGGTGGCTGGGCTCGTTGCCGTGGACATATCCGCCAATGAGGCAGTCCTCGGTGATGTCTTCGTTGGCTTCGTAATACTTCTTGGGAAGGTGCATGCCGAAGAGTTCGTCCAGTTTGCGGAGGAATTCCTTTTCGCCGCCCATGAGCTTCATTACGCCCGGCACATCGTGGGGTACGTGGAAGGAGAAGTTGAAGGAGTTGCCCTCGATAAAGCCCTCGCCATGGGTCTGGAGTACGTCAAACTGGGGCTTGAAGTCTCCGTTGCGGAAGCGTGGGCGGGCAAAGCCGATTTCGGGGTCATAAATCTTGCGGTAGTTGAGCGCGCGTTGCAGATATTCCTGTGCCAGGCGTTCGTTTCCGCTGTTGAGCGCAGTCTGGTAGATGGTCCAGTCGTCATAGCAATATTCCAGTGTGGTGGATGCGGCGGTTCCGCTGGCTTCCAGGGGAACGTAACCAAGCAGGTTGTATTCGCCCAGTCCTTCCAGATAGGGCACCTTTGAGGTCTTCTCCATGGCCTTCAATGCCTCGGCTGGATTGATTTGCGCACCCTTGGCAATGGCGTCCGCCAGCACGGAGGTGGCGTGGTATCCGCTCATGCACCAGTTGTCGTTGGCCATGTGACTCCAGATGGGAAGCAGTCCGTGGACGCTCTGTTGCTGGTGGCGAATCATGGACATGGCCATGTCTCTTGCAGCTCTGGGCTTCATCAGCATGAGGAAGGGGTGTTCGGCGCGATAGGTGTCCCAAAGCGAGAAGATGGTGTAGTTCTTGAATCCTCTTGCGCGGTGAATGTTCTGGTCCAGTCCGCGGTATCTGCCATCCACGTCCATGTAGACGGAGGGGTTGATCATGGTGTGGTAGTACGAGGTATAGAACATTGCCTTCTGGTCTTCAGTGCCTTCCACCTGTATGGAGGCGAGCTGGCTGTTCCAATCGTCTGACGCTTCGCGGGCAATGGTGGCGAAGTCTTTACCAGCAGCTTCGCGCATGAGGTTTCTCACGGCGCCGTCCGTGCCAGTGGCGGAGAGAGCCACCTTGACCACCAGTTCGGGGTTGGACTTCGTGTCAAACTCGAAGTAGGAAACAAGTTTGCGTCCAGCCATCTCGGGGAAGTTGTTGTTCACGGGGAACTTTCTCCACCATCCGTTGTATAGTATGCGCTCGTGGTCCTTGTATCCGAAGTTTTTGACAGGCTGCGAGAAGGACATGGCAAAGTAGGTGTAGTTGGTGCGCGCCCAACCGTTGGTGATGCGGTAACCTGTAACCAGGGTGTCGTTTTCCACACGCATCATGGCCCAAAGGGTCTTTCCGTCATAGTTGTAGATGCCGTGGTTGAGGTCCACGACGATGCGTCCCTCCTCGTTCTGGGGGAATGTGTATTTGTGGACGCCCACTCTGGGGGTGGCGGTGAGTTCGGCCTTTACCTTATAGTCGTCCAGTGTGACCTGATAGTGTCCGGGCACAGATTTCTCGGTCTGGTGTGAGAATCGTGAGCGGTAGCCGGCATCGGGGTTGTCTGCGGTGCCGGGGTTCAGGAAGAGTTTGCCGGTGGTGGGCATGATGAGGATGTCGCCCAGGTCAGAATGTCCAGTTCCGCTCATGTGTGTGTGACTGAATCCGACTATGGTCTTGTCCTTATACTGGTAGCCGGCACAATAGGCATAGGTTTGCGGCTGGTATTTGCCGTCCACGTTGTGGGGGATGGTGTCGGTGTCCGGACTGAGCTGCACAATGCCGAAGGGAACACAGGCTCCGGGGAAGGTGTGTCCCATTCCGTCTGTTCCAATCATTGGGTTCACATACTCCACCTGCGCAACTGCCTTCACGGCGAGTGCAGTTGTGAGTAAGAATAGGTTCAAAGTTTTGTTCATCT
This sequence comes from Bacteroidaceae bacterium, assembly GCA_017379075.1. Lineage (GTDB taxonomy): Bacteria > Bacteroidota > Bacteroidia > Bacteroidales > Bacteroidaceae > Physcousia. Next base: position 11,226 of record JAFNXL010000039.1, on the reverse strand, counting down.
TGAAAAATATAGGTTTGAAAATTTATAATCCAAATTTAGGAATTGGGGTGCTGTCTATCCCTGTTGTTCCTTGATAAGTCCATGGCGGTAGGCATAGACCAGATTGCGGAGGTCGTCAATCTGTGCCTGAATCTCACGCCCCTTGTCTGTATCGCGCACCCGCATTCTGTGGCCGGTCATTTCCACAATCTGCGTGCTCGACTTGATATCCGAGCCGTTGCGAATGGCCTCTTTGGTGCTGGTGAAGGGTTCGTGCTGTATGAGTTGGAATCCGCGGCTGTGATAGACCAGCGTATATCCGGCAATGCCGGTGGTCTGGTGGTAGGCGCGTGAGAAGCCGCCGTCAATCACCATCAGCTTTCCGCCAGCCTTGCTGGGGTTCTCGCCACGGGTAACGTGTACGGGAACGTGGCCGTTGATGATGTGACGATATGTGCCTTGCGCTCCGAAGGCATCCAAAATGCGGTCGCACACGTCGGGGTCGTTGCGGTATTGGAAGTAATAGCCCTTCTGCTCGGTGTGCATGCTCTTGTCTGTGAGGAAATAACGTTCGAAGGTGGTCATGCGATCCTTGCCGAAGAGGGGACTGTCCGGTCCGCACCAAAGATACCAGAAGTAGTCCCGGGCGTATTTGCGTTCAGCGGTGGGTACTTCGCGCTGGAAGGCGCTTCGCATAATCATGCCGATGCGGTGCATCAGTTCCTTTCCGGAAAACTTTCCGTCTGGCAAACTTACCTCTTTCAGGCTGCCGTCTGCATTGAGGGGGACGGAAGCGTGGAACAGCAGATTGCCGTTGCAGACATTATACATACATCCGTGCTGGAACAGGCGGCGGATGTGACGTTGCAACTTGTCACTCACACGGAAGGAGTGGTGCAGCTTTTCCACCAGTTCGCTTTCCTCCGCAGTCAGGCTGAAGGGGTCGGCAGGATCGACGGTGGGCAGATACGTGTCGCACATCTCATAGTCCTTGCCTTCATATCTATATACGCCGCGCTGAAAATCGATATGGTCAAAGGTGCCTCGGCTTTTCAGTTCCCATTCGGGATGTTGCTGCTGAATCTGGGCTTCCAGTTTGAACTGTATGACGGTGATGGCCTTGTGCATCTGGGCCAACAGGAGTTTGTCCTTTCGGCTGTGACGCGATTTGTCTTGGAGCAGTTGGGGCTGGAAGCAGGTGCAGGGGTCGTTCTCGTATGTGGTCATGGCAAAGGTGGCGAGCGGCAGCAGGTTTATGCCGTATCCGTCTTCCAAAGTGGTCATGTTGGCATAGCGGAGTGAGAGGCGCAGTACGGTGGCGATGCAGCAGTCGTTTCCGGCGGCGGCACCCATCCACAGACAGTCGTGGTTTCCCCACTGCACGTCGAAGTTCTGCCTTTCCAACAAGAAGTCCATGATGATGTGGGAACCCGGTCCGCGGTCGTAGATGTCGCCAAGGATGTGCAGTTGGTCAATGCTCAGGGCGTGTATGACCTGGCAGATGGCGATGATGAAGTTGGCGCTCTGTCCGGTTTGTACGATTGTCTCGATGATGCGGCCGAAGTAGGCCTCCTTGTCGTCGTCGAATGGATTTTCGTGCAGAAGCTCTTCAATGATGTAGGCATATTGACGGGGAAGCACTTTTCTCACCTTTGAGCGGGTGTATTTGCTGGTGACGCTTTGGCACACTTGGATGAGCCGCAGAAGGGTGCGTGCGTAGAAGTTGGGCAGGTCGTTTTCCTGCGCCTCAATCATCTCCAGTTTCTGCTCTGGGTAATAGATAAGCGTACAGAGTTCGTTGATTTCTTCCTGGTTCAGCGTGGTGGAGAACAATTCTTCCACTTTTCGCTTGATGTTTCCGCTTGCATTGCGCAGAATGTGTAGAAACGCCTCGTGCTCTCCGTGGATGTCCGCCACGAAGTGCTCCGTTCCTTTCGGAAGGTTCTGGATGGCTTCCAAGTTGATGATTTCAGAGCTGGCACTTTCAATACAGGGGAAAGTCTGGGCCAGCAGTTGTAGCAGGCGGATGTCCTGGCTAACGCGCTCCGGGTCTATATTTTGCATGCGAAATCTTTGTCCTGTTGGTTATTTTCATCACAAAAATATCCTAAAAATGGTAATAATGCAAGTAATTCGCAGAAATTCTGTACCTTTGCATCTGTAAAATAAAAATTTATATATAAGTGAAGACCTATATCCTTGCCTTTTTCCTGTTCTTGTGCATGGCCCCCTCTGTTGTTATGGGCAATGAGAATGGAAGTTATTCAAGTTCGGATTCTGTTGCAAACGAATATACACAATACAAATATCGTTCTCTCAAGAGGGATTCTTTGCCCAAGGGCATCCAACGCCCTTTTGTGTGGCTTGGCCGTTATCTGACCAACTCGAACAAACAGGAATATAAAAAGTTTGACTGTACCATTCTTGGCGGTCCGTTCTTCAATTCTTCCAGCGGACTGGGTATTGCTGGTGGAGTGAGCGGTATGTATAGCTGGGACCGCAATGATCCTACATTGCAGCGCAGTAGCGTGAGTGTGGCCTTCACGGCCGGCCTCTCCGGAATGATGCAGTTTGGTTTCCGTGGCAATAACTTTATGAAGGGCGACCGTTACCGTTGGGACTACAAGCTGGTGCTCTATTATCTGCCTACCAAGTTTTGGGGAATTGGTTACAACCGTGGCTTGCATGACGATAATGAATGCAAGTACACCCAGGTGAAGTTTGTATGCGAGCCAAACTTCCTTTTCCGTGTGGCACCCAATCTCTATGTGGGTCCGCAGTTGGATATCATGTTGAGCCATGCCTACGATTTTGAGAACTCATCGGACACACTGCTTGTTGGCAAGCGCGGACTGCAAAATAAGGATGTGAACACGTTCGGTGGCGGTTTGAATATCCAGTATGACAGTAGAGACTTCACATTGAATGCCTCTCGCGGCCATTTCTTCAAGATTGAGCAAATGTTCTATCCCAAATTGCTCAACAAATACTATTTCAATTGCACCGACATCACCTACAGCACTTATGTGCGTCCCTACAAGAGTGCCATCCTGGCATTCGAGGTCAACGGACAGTATAACTATTCCAGCCAGGGTGGCGAAGTGCCCTGGACCTATCTGGCCAAATCGGGCGAGGGCAATCGTCTTCGCGGATACTACGAAGGCCGTTACCGCGACAATGGAATCATTCAGGCACAGATCGAATTGCGCCAGCACATTTGGAAGCGTTGGGGGTGCGCCCTTTGGGTGGGTGGCGGAAATGTGTTCAACAATTTCCAGTCCATCAACATGGAGCGCTTCTTGCCCAGCTATGGTATTGGTGCACGCTGGGAAATGAAACGTAGGGTTAACATTCGTTTCGACTTTGGATTTACACGTAATAAGCCCGGCTTCTGCTTCAACATTGGAGAGGCGTTCTGATGTTCTATAAACTGAATTAAACGATTAAACTGGAGGCGAGAAATAATGAAAAGGTATATATTCCTTACGTTGCAGTTGCTGTGCGTGCAATTTGCTTTTTCACAAGCGGAACTGCTTAAATATGGCGACTTTGAAAGTTGGATTACGCGAGATATCAAGGAAAGTGCCTTGATGGGCGGACAGACCAAAAGATTGTACGAGGTGGGCCCCGAAGGGAAGTTCGACGGTGCCAAACCCTTTTTCAATCAAGGCGGTTCCCCTTGGGCAAACAGTAATGTCTATGCCAAGGTGTGCGGTATCGTCAAGACCAATTGCAGTGTGTTCCCAGACAAGCATGGCGACGGCAAGTGTGTCAAACTGATGTCTCGTATAGAGAAATGCAAGGCCATCGGCATTGTGAACATCACGGTATTGGCTGCTGGAAGTATATATACCGGAACAATGGTTGAGCCAATTACCGGTACCAGTAATCCGATGTCAAAAATAAATGTGGGTATCCCTTTTACCCGCAAGCCCAAAGCGCTGATGATGGACTATAAGGTTTCTCTCACCAATGAGCCTAACCGAATAAAGGAAACCGGTTTTGGCAAACGCAAGACCGTGCCCGGACAGGATATGTGCGAGGTGGTGTGCCTCTTGCAGAAACGCTGGGAAGACGCCGACGGCAATCTGCATGCAAAGCGTGTAGGCACCTTGCGTATGCGTTTTGACAAATCTACAGACGGTTGGCAGGATGGCAAGCAATTCCCCATCCATTATGGCGACATAAGCAAGGAGAGCTGGTATCGCGATTGGATGGGTCCCGTTGTGGGCGAACGTACATATTATGCACTGAACAGTAAAGGTGAAAATGTGCCTATCAGCGAGGAAGGGTTTGCGTCTGCGGATGAAACACCCACCCATCTCATTCTTAAGTTTGACAGCAGTTACGGAGGAGCGTATATCGGAACTCCCGGATCAACGCTGTGGATTGATAACGTAAAGTTGGTATATTGACATCATGAATACCCCTTATTATTTGTTGGAAGAAGAGCTTCTGCGCCGCAATCTGTCTTTGATTTCTCGTGTGGCAGAAGAGAGTGGGGCGGAAATAATCCTTGCTTTCAAGGCTTTTGCGTTGTGGAAGACTTTTCACGTTTTCCGGGAATACATTAGCCACACTACGGCAAGCAGCCCCTACGAGGCTCGTTTGGCATTTGAGGAATTCGGCTCGCTTGCCCACACTTACAGCCCGGCATATACCGAACAGGATATGCCCGAAATCATGAGGTGCAGCGGACATATTACCTTCAATTCCCTTTCCCAATACGAACGCTTCGGCAAGATGGTGAGCGAATACGATGGCCATCCCATCAGTTGTGGTATTCGTGTTAACCCCGAGTATAGCGAGATTGAAACAGCCCTGTATGACCCTTGTGCGCCCGGAAGCCGCTTTGGTGTGTTGGCGTCCCAGCTGCCCGATACCCTTCCTGCTGGAATAGAAGGTTTCCATTGTCATTGCCATTGCGAAAGTGATGCCCTTGCTTTGGAGCATACCCTGGAACATCTTGAAGCCAAGTTTGGCAAGTGGTTGCCTCAAATCAAATGGCTCAATTTGGGAGGAGGACATCTGATGACCCGTGCAGGATACGATACAGCACACCTTATTAATATAATAAAGGGACTGCGCCAGCGTTACCCTTGGCTCAAGATTATTCTTGAACCCGGTAGTGCTTTCGCTTGGCAGACGGGCAGCCTGGTCTCTTCTGTAGTAGATATAGTAGAGAACAAAGGAATCCGTACAGCCATTCTGGATGTGAGTTTCACTTGTCACATGCCCGATTGTCTGGAGATGCCATACCAGCCTGTTGTTCGCGGAGCGGAAAGCCTGCCCTTTGATTCTGATGTCAGCGGCAAGGAAAATGTGTATCGTTTTGGGGGCAACAGTTGTCTCAGCGGCGACTTCATGGGATATTGGGCTTTTGAAAAACCGTTGCAGATTGGTCAGCAAGTGATTTTTGAGGATATGATTCATTATACAACGGTAAAAACTACCATGTTCAATGGAATCCACCACCCAAGCCTTGTTATGCAGCATCTGGATGGAAGTCAGGAAGTTTTGCGTCAATATAAGTACGAAGACTATCGCGACCGAATGGATTAACTGAAAAATATTTACTTTTTTCTTTTGCAAAAGTTTGGTGGTTTCAAGAAAATGCTATACCTTTGTACTCGCAATTCAGCGGAGTTGCCTTGAAGAAATGATTTTTTGAAATAAAATGCAATTCAAATTGTAAGTAATGATTGCGGAAATAGCTCAGTTGGTAGAGCACAACCTTGCCAAGGTTGGGGTCGCGAGTTCGAGTCTCGTTTTCCGCTCTCAATTAAATGCCCAGGTGGCGGAATTGGTAGACGCGCACGTTTCAGGTGCGTGTGTCGAGAGGCGTGCAGGTTCGAGTCCTGTTCTGGGCACTTCAATTAAATTGCAATCCTATAATGGAGAGGTGGCGGAATGGTAGACGCGCTACTTTGAGGTGGTAGTGTCAATTGCGACGTGTGAGTTCGAGTCTCATCCTCTTCACAGTTGGACGAAAGTCCAACATCTGCGGAAATAGCTCAGTTGGTAGAGCACAACCTTGCCAAGGTTGGGGTCGCGAGTTCGAGTCTCGTTTTCCGCTCACCGTAAAATGCCCAGGTGGCGGAATTGGTAGACGCGCACGTTTCAGGTGCGTGTGTCGAGAGGCGTGCAGGTTCGAGTCCTGTTCTGGGCACCAGTAAGACGAGAGTAGAAATCTACCCTCGTTTTTTTGTATCTGTATGTTTAATGTGATTGTTATGGATTACGTTTATTTGATTCTTGCTGTTCTATGTGCTGTTCTGGGACTTGCCGGAGCCGTTTTGCCCGTTTTGCCCGGACCGCCTGTCAGCTATGCTGCGCTATGGATTATGTGGCTGCGCAATCCTCAAGACATTTCTTCCGCTTCCTTGTGGATTATGGGCATACTGATGCTTGTGGTCTCATTGCTTGATTATGTCGCTCCTGTCTGGCTTACAAATAAGGGTGGTGGCTCTCCATCGGCAACGCGCGGTGCCACGGCCGGTATGGTTGTTGGCCTGTTCTTTCCGCCTTGGGGATTGCTGTTAGGCCCGTTTCTTGGCGCGTTTTTAGGTGAATTGATGGCGCATGCGCCTGCAGGCAAGGCTTTGCGTGTGGCATTGCTCTCCTTCGTAGGTTTCTTGCTTACCACGGGCTTCAAATTTGCCTATGGTGTGGCGGTGCTCATTATGATGTGGTGATATTATATAATAATGTATAAGAAAGGAGGATGCTTCTGTGCGTCCTCCTTTCATTATATTCGTCTGTTATTTATTGCGCTTCAGTTCCAATCGGTGTGTTATGCAGTTCGGAAGCTCTTCCTTGTAGTGCGTAACCATAATGAGCGTTTTGTGTCGACGCTGGCAGAAAGTTTCTATAATGTCCTTCACACGTTGACGGTTTTCGCTGTCAAGACCATGAAGCGGCTCGTCCAGAATCAGCAGTTCGGGGTCTTTTACAAAAGCCCTGGCCAAAAGGCACAGGCGTTGCTCGCCGCTGCTCAGTTTCAGGAAGGTGCGGTCGGCAATGTCCTTTATGCCGAAGATTTCCATCCATTGCTGGCATATCTGCCGTTGTTGCGCCGAGGGGCGGAAATATAAACCCACCGAATCGCTCAGGCCGCTTGCCACAATGTCAATGGCGGGCAGGTCTTTCAGATAGGCGCGGTGCATTTCGGGACTGACGTATCCAATGTGGTGCTTGATTTGCCAGATGCTTTCTCCTGTCCCCCGTTTGTGTCCGAACAGGCTGATGGGGCAGGCGTAGCCCTGTGGATTGTCGGCACAGACCAGGCTGAGCAGCGTGCTCTTTCCCGATCCGTTTGGTCCGCTCAAAGCCCATCTCTCGCCTTCGTTCACGCTCCATGACAGATGGTCCAGTATGGTGTGGCTTCCGTATCTGATGCTTACATCGTCGAACCGCAGTATTTCTCCGCCTTCCTCGGGATAGAAAGTCTCCTTCTCCAGGTCCTTTTCGGGCAGTTCCAACATCCATTTCCTGTATTCTGCCCCCAGTCCGTGCGTCTTTTCCTGGCCGTGGGCAGACAGATAAGCGTCCTTGTCCGTCTTGGGTAATACGGTAAGTCCTTCCACCGGAATGATGTGCGTTATGAAATCCGGAATGTCCTCCGTCCTGCCCAATACCAGTATGATGAGCAGTTGCATTTCTTCGGCCAGCGTCTGGAGCAGATTGCGCAGGAGTGTCCTGGCCTCAATGTCCAGTCCGATGAAAGGATTGTCCAGAATGAGGGCGCGGGGAACGGAAAGCAGGGTGCGTGCCAATTGGAACTTGCGCAACTCGCCGCTGCTGAGTGAGATGATGTATTTGTCCCTCATGGCGTCCAGGCTGAATATGCTGTTCAGATGGTTGCGCAGCTTGTCCTGCCTCTCGTGCAGGATTTCCATTTCCCTTTCCTCCAGCTTGTAACCCATTGAGGCGCGCGCCTGTTCATAAGCCTGTTGTAGCAGGGCGCCTACGGTGGGAGTGTTCTCGTCAATGTCGTGCTGGTTCCATCGCTGCTGGTAATAATATGTGCCGTCGCTTTCGCCGTATGAATCGCGGAAGCTGATGTATTTCAGATTCTCGCTCACCAGCCGGAGAGGCGAGGGACTGAAGTCGTATTTGGCCTCGTGCAGCGGCATCAGCGGATAATGCTGTGTCAGCACCTCCACCAGCCTGCTTTTTCCAGCAGCGTTGTTTCCCACGATGGCAATCTGTTCTCCTTCGCAGATGGTCAGGTCAATGGGGCTTGCCATTCTCCATTGCGGATTTCGTATGATGCCTTGGTCTATTCTGATGATTTCCTGTCTCATTGTCCTTTGATTCTTGAACTGTTCTTGTTGGCAAAATCCTTCCAACTGCTGTATTTCTTTTCTGTCTGGGGACGGTTCATCTGCATGTAGTGGCAGTATGCCGCTCCCAGCGCGTCCGTGGCGTCAAGCCATTTTCCTATGTCCTCCTGCGGAATGTGCAACATTCTGCGCAGCATGTCTGCCACTTGCTCCTTGCAGGCGTTGCCGTTGCCCGTTATCGCCATCTTTATCTTTAGCGGTGCATATTCCGTAATGGGCACCTGCCGGTGGATGGCGGCAGCCATGGCCACGCCCTGTGCGCGTCCCAGCTTCAGCATGCTCTGTACGTTCTTGCCGAAGAAGGGCGCCTCAATGGCCATCTCATCTGGCAGATACTCGGCAATGATGCCGTTCACACGCTCGAATATCCTGCCCAGTTTCAGATAGTGGTCGCCATATTTTCTCAGGTCAATCACCCCCAGCGCCAGCACCTTTGGCTTGTTGTCCTTCACCTGCAGCACACCATACCCCATGATGTTTGTTCCCGGGTCAATGCCCAGGATGATTTTTTCGCTCATGCGCCTCAGTCTTCCGTAATGGTTTCCATGATGGTGCTGAACCCAATGATTCTGCCGTCAAAAAGTCTGTTCAGGTCATCGTTCAGCGCCTTTCCCTGCGACACGAACCATTGGTGAAGGGTGGCGGTGTCCTTCACGTCAAACTGAAGGCTGAAACATTCCGTATGCTCGTCCTTGTGAGAGAGGATGCGCAGCAGTCTGGGGTGGGTCAGACGTCCGTCCTGGGCGGTGCTTGCAATGAATGACTCGTTGGCCCATATCACAAAGTTGCGGGCGTCTTCAACCGGAGTGGTGTATGTGGTGTTATATACAATCATAAAACGTAATTCTGTAAATTTACCGCAAAGGTACAGATTTTTTCCCCTTATCCGTAATAAATAACGATAATTTGTCAGCCCTAAATTGAGCGAGATTGAAAATATTGATGTATCTTTGCCCTTGTTAAACGCAAAAACAGAATATTATTTATGAGAAAGATTATAGTTTTAAGCCTCTTGCTTGTGTGTGGCTATGCGCTTGTGGCACAGACCCAAAAGCCCAAAGTGAACGTCAGTAAGGTAAAGGTTACCGGAACCACCAAGGCAGAGAACTATGCCGAAATCAAGTTCGACACCCTTCGCCACAATTTCGGAAAGTTCAGCAAGCTGGATCCCGTGGTGAAGTGTACTTTCTCATTCGTCAATTCCGGCACAGCGCCCCTCGTCATCCATCAGGCATTCGCCAGTTGCGGTTGCACTGTCCCCACTTTCACCAAGACACCCATCAAACCCGGAGAACGTGGCAAGATTGACGTAACCTATAACGGCAAGGACCGTTTCCCCGGTCATTTCCAGAAGACCATCACAGTGCGTAGCAATGCGCTGACCGAAATAGTCCGCCTCACCATTGAGGGAACAATGGAATAGCAGTACGTCTGCTCAGAAAATCCCGTATTTCTAACTCATACAGCCAAAGCATTGACCGGACAAAGTCAATGCTTTGACTTTTTTTTGCGCAATGCATCGCCTTTCGTTTCTTATGGCACACAGATGACACCGATGCGCGATGGATGACCGCAGAATGTTTGAGTTTTGAGTAGTGGGCAGTGAGTAGTGGTTTTTTGACAGAAGAACAAAAGAAACAGATTTTGGGGGTATGGGCACACAAATCTCATGCTTAATCGAGTAAAAGAATCGAACGCAGAAATACTAATGGGTGTAAAACAAAAGTAAACTGCAAAATGCAAAAATGCAAAGTATTGATATTGTTATAGTTAGCGTATTCTGTCTTTGCATTTTTTGCAAAAAGGGCTAAAAATGGGGTGTTTTGAGGGGGTGTTTGCTCTTGGCTTTTAGCCGTCTGGAAGACGGGAAGTTAAATAGCCGCGGGTTTTCAAACCCGTGGAAGGCGAGTCGGTTCAACTATAGGACCGTCTGCAAAGACGGGGATTTCAATACCGAGGGACTTTCAAGTCCTCGGCCACGTTGCCGTTCCGCGTCTTTCAGACGCCATTTTTATTCTTCCCTTTCTTTCCACGGACTTAAAAGTCCGCGGCTATTCGCCTTCGGCTTCGCGTCTTTTCAGACGCTTTTTCTGTGTAGCGTCATGCTGAAATTTGCGGTTAAGCGAGAGCAAAGCCAAGCTTGCTTGGGCTATGCCGAGCGTGAGCAAATTGAACAAAGTTACTGAGCTATACCCCCAAATATTGTCGATGCTGTCAGACAGCTTTTGTATTATAGCATAATTTGGGGAATTGTCAAGAGATATTTGCGGGATTTTTCATCTTTTTCGGGAAGAATGGGTCAGCAGGCTTCAATGGCGGCCAGGAGGGCATCGGTGATCTGGGGAAGGGGCAGGGAGGGCTGGCCCTGCTGGGGGAGGAAAGGTACGTGGATAAATCCCACTTTTACCTCGGTTTCGGCAAAATGATGCAAAAGACTATATAAAACGTCATTACAGACGAAGGCTCCGGCGCTGTTGGACACGGTGGCGGGGATGTTTTTTGCCTGGATGGCGGCGGCCATTTCCATCACGGGGACGGTCGAAAAATAGGCGGCAGGGCCGTCTTCTGTCACAAATTGGCCAATAGGCTGGTTTCCGGCGTTGTCGGGGATCCGGGCGTCACGGATGTTGACGCCGATGCGCTCGGGAGTGACGGCGGCACGGCCGCCGGCCTGGCCGATGCACAGGATCACATCGGGATGCCATTTTTCGGCGGTTTCGATAATAATACGAGGGGCTTCGGCATAAACCGTGGGGATCATAAGTTTACATAACGCAAAATCGCCGACAGAATCCGGCAGATTTTTGACCGCTTCCCAGGCGGGGTTGACGGTCTGGCCGCCGAAGGGATCGAAGCCGGTGATGAGCAGTTTTCTGGGCATGGGGATACCTCCTGTAAATTT
>JAFNXL010000001.1 GCA_017379075.1 Bacteroidaceae bacterium | reverse complement strand
TTATGAGACTGCTCTTGCCCACATTGCTTCGGCCGATGAAGGCATATTCCGTTGATTCGTGATCGGGGCACTGGCCCACCTTTGCACTGCTTATCAGATATTCTGCACTCTTGATTACCATAATTTGTTCTTGTCTTTTTTTTATTTGTTCTTTCTACCCTTCTGACATCAGAAGCTGTAGTTCATACCCATACTGAGCGTTTCCTTGAACATGAAGTAGCGTCCGTTCTTGTTCTTGTTTCTGGTTGAATTGTCTGCGTATCTGGGATAGAAATAGAACTGTGCGTTTATATACTTACTCAACTGGAATTTGATGGTATTTTCCCATTCAAACGATGTATAGCCGAGGTCGCTGAACCAGCTTACACGGGTGTCCCAACTGATATTCTTGGCAATGGGCCAGTTGGCGGTGAGCTTGACGCTGGGACCCCAGCGGTGATATGACTGGTGGCCGGGACGCACACCGAAGTTTGTAGCCAGACGCTCACGCTCCACATACCTCATGGTATATGAAATGGGGTTCATCGTCAATGTTCCGGTGAACTTTTTCATGATGTTGACCTGATAGTTAAGACCCACACCAATGTTCATATCGAAGGGCGACATGAAGTCGGAATTACAGACATCAGTTCCGGAATTGTATTGGGGCACAATCTTTGTACTCATTTCCACGTTGGTTGAATAATAGAGTTTCTTCCAAGCCTGATAACCGATGTTGGAGTTGATACGCAAACTATTGTCCGTGGGACGGAAGGCACGGCGGCTGTCGCCCTTGGCATTCTGGAATCCGAGTCGGGCAGCCAGCGAGTTGTTCCACACAATTTTTCCATTTTTATTGAAATTGGCAGAAAGGTTGAGCGTACTGGTTCCCGCATAGTTTTCAGTGCCTCCCCAGTTATCGGAAGAATAATTCTGAGAAAAGTTGAGGCTGCCATTACCGGCCATTTTCCAGAAGTTAGGACGGCGGGTCTGCACCTCCACAGTATCGATGATTGCATCCGGAAGATCCACCTCTACGAGTTTTTCAGAGAGTTTTCCGCCGTTCTGGATGGTCTGTTCCGTGATGTCGTTGCGCAGGGTTCCCACGTTTGACAGCTCATCCTCAGTCTGTTGCACCAGCCAGGGATATTGCACATAGGCTCGGAAGAGGGCATGGTGTATGGCATGTATGCGTTGCGTCTTTTGGTCAGTAAAGCAGGAATCGCGCGTGGTGAGCACGCCGTGGACGGCCTTCTTGTAAAGTGTGGGAGGAAGGATGAGCCGGTAATAGTAGGCATCCAGCTCCACCACAGCGGGGGTGTTGGCCACGGAATCGCGCTTGAGAGCCAGTTTCTCGATACGGTGCATATAAGCCCTTCTGATGGTGTCCAACGGATCAATCTTTATGATGACGGGAGGGCGTTCGCTGATGATGGTGTCCTTGAGCAGGGAATCCTTCTGCAAAGAATCAGTAAGGAGCGAATCGGCCACAAGACTGTCTACCACAAGGGTGTCAGGGGGAAGCGCCACAGCGGCACTGTCATTGAACAGAGAGTCCACGGCAAGTGAGTCCACGGCAAGTGAATCGGGCCGGGAAGGCAAGGTTGGAAGGGAGTCTTTACGAGCCGCCGCAAGGCTGTCCTTCTGGACAACCGCAGTGTCCAAAGGAGCCTGGGAAAAGGCGCAGAGACATATAAAAAAAGCAACCAAAACGGTGCAAATTCTATTCATAGTTTCCTAATTTTAGGCAAAGATAAGCATTTTCAATACAATTATATAAAGTCATTGGACTTTTTTTTGTATTTTTGCAGTCCAAAATGGGATTACACCCTTGTTTTACCTAAGTTTTACAGCATTTTTTAGCAAACAAACCAATTTTATTTTATGGACAAGAATACAATCACAGGTTTTGTACTGATTGCATTAGTTATCATCGGATTTAGCTGGTATAGCAGACCCAGCGAGGCGGAACTGCAAGAGATGGCCAGACAGGATTCCATCCAGCAGGTACAGAAACAAGCAGAGCAGGCACAGGCCCTGCAACAGGAAGAGGCTGCACAAGAAGCCGTGGCACAGATGAAGGCCGACTCGGCCGCCCTGTTCTTCAGCCATCTGACAGGAACCTCGGAAAACGTCACCCTTAAGAACGAGTACCTGGAAGTGGTACTGGACACCAAGGGAGGCGCTCCCAAGGAAGCCACTATCCTGAGCGGTTCGGGCATCAAGACGGGCAACCCCGTGCGCATCATGGACGCCTCAAACCAACTCTACATGATGGTGAGCGGAAAGCATGACAACATCGACACCCGCAACTACTACTTCACCCCCACCGCGCAGACCGACAGCACCGTGACCATGCGTCTGACCAACGCAGACGGCGCCACCTTTGACATTGCGTACAAGCTGCGTCCCGAATCCTATATGCTGGACATCAGTGTACAGGCCCGCCAGATGGGCAAATACTTTGAACCCAACACCAAGACCGTCTACCTGCAATGGGAGAAGGACGCCAAGATGCTGGAGAAGGGCTTCGACTTTGAGAACAACTACAGCAGCCTCACCTATAAGGAAAAGGGCGAAGGCGTGGACAACCTGAGCGAGACCGGAAACGAGAGCGAGAAGATGGAAACAGCTCTGGACTGGGTGGCTTTCAAGAACCAGTTCTTCAGCTGCATCCTCATCGGCCATCAGGACTTCACTGACGCCACCTTGCAGAGCATCAGAAACGAGAAGCCCGAAACGGCGGTGCGCTATGAAAGCGTGCTGAAGCACTTTGAGGCTTCCATGCAGACCGCATTTGACATCAATGGCGCCCAACCCACCTTGATGCAGATGTACATGGGTCCCAACGACTTCCACATCCTCAAGGACACCAACAAGCAGGGAACCCTGAAGACCGACCTGGATTTGGAAGACATCATCTATTTTGGCTGGCCTTTGTTCAAGTGGATCAACCGCTTCTTCATCCTCTATCTCTTCGACTGGCTGAACGGATGGGGTCTGCCCATGGGCATTGTGCTGTTGCTGCTCACCCTCATCGTGAAGGTACTGGTTTATCCCACCACCAAGAAGAGCTACATGAGCAGCGCCAAGATGCGTGTGCTGAAACCCCAGATTGACGCACTCAGCCAAAAATACCCCAAGCAGGAGGACGCCATGAAGAAGCAGCAGGAAATGATGCAGATCTACAGCCAGTATGGTGTAAGCCCCATGGGCGGCTGTCTGCCCATGCTCCTTCAGACCCCCATCTGGATTGCCCTCTTCAACTTCCTACCCAACGCCATCGAGCTGCGCGGAGAGTCCTTCCTCTGGGCAGACGACCTGAGCGCATACGACGACGTCATCAGCTGGGGCAAGAACCTCTGGCTCATCGGTGACCACTTGAGCATCTTCTGTCTGCTCTTCTGCCTCACCAACATTATTAATACCTGGATAAGCATGCGCCAGCAGCAGAACCAGATGAGTGGCGAACAGGCACAACAGATGAAGATGATGCAGTACATGATGTATGTGATGCCGCTGATGTTCTTCTTCATGTTCAACAACTACAGTTCCGGATTGTGCTACTACTACTTCCTGTCCGGACTGTCAAGCGTACTCATCATGTGGTTCCTGCGCAAGACCACAGACGACGCCAAGTTGCTTGCCAAGCTGGAAGCCTATCGCCAACAGCACAAGAACGACCCCAAGAAGATGAGCGGACTGGCCGCACGCCTGGAAGCCCTTCAGAAGATGCAGGAAGAGCAGGCACGGATGAACGCCAAGAGACAATAATAGAAATAGAATGAAATACACTAACACACCAATATGGTAAAAATGAAAACTATCATGACTACGGCTGCCCTGGCTTGGGCAGCCGTGGCCGCTTCTACCACTATGGCACAGAACGATTTGCTGACACCCGAAAAATTGTGGTCCATGAACCGCGTAGGCAGCCAGGTAGCAAGCCCCGACGGCAAGCACATTGCCTATACAGTATCCACACCTGACATCCAGGCCAACAAGATCAAGACCGGCATCTGCCTGATTGAGGCAAACGGAAACGGACGCCAAATGCTGACCACAGGAAAGGACAGCGAGTCGCAACCCGCCTTTCTGCACGGCGGAAAACGCATCGCCTACCTGAGCAAGGGAAACCTGTGGACCATGGCTATTGACGGAACAGACCGCACACAGCTCTATGACAAGGGCGACCTGGAGGGCTTCCTCTTCTCGCCAGACGGCACAAAGGTTGTTGTCATCCGCCAAATTCCCGCCACAAGCAGCATCCAGCCCAAGGAGGAAGACCTGCCCCTGGCCACCGGTCTGGTCATTGATGACATGAACTACAAGCACTGGGACCAATATGTGCAGACCATTCCGCACATCTTCCTGGCTTCTGTGGAGAACGGCAAGCTCAACATCCAGAAAGACATTCTGGAGGGCGAGCCTTTCGAGTGTCCCGTACTTCCCTTCGGCGGAAGCGAGCAACTTTGCTGGAGCCCCGACGGCAAGAGCATTGCCTATACCAGCCGCAAGAAGACCGGCGTACAGTATGCCATCAGCACCGATAGTGACATCTATCTGTACGACACCACCGACGGCAGCACAACCAACCTGTGCAAGCCAGCCGGATACCAGGAGCCCGAGGCAGACGCCATGAAGTCACTGAGCCAACAGGCAAAGAACCTGAGCCAGACCGACATCCATGCCGGATACGACCAAGACCCGCAGTTCAGCCCAGACGGCACAAAGATTGCATGGAAAAGCATGGCACGCGACGGATACGAAAGCGACCGCATGCGTCTTTGCGTAATGGACCTCAAGGACAGAAGCTACAAATATGTGACGGAAACGTTCGAGAGCAACGTGGACAACTTCACTTGGGCGCCAGACAACAAGACACTTTACTTCACCGGCGTGTGGAAAGCCCGCACCATGGTTTACGAAACCAACCTGAAGGGTGCCGTTAAGTCCATCACCGTGGGCGACTATGACTACGGAAGCGTACAGGTTATGCCCAACGGCCGCCAACTGCTGGTAAACCGCCACAGCATTTGCGCTCCGGACGACCTCTACATGATCACTCCCGTGAAGAAGAAAGGCGCGGTGCTGACCCAACTGACACAGGAGAACAAGGAAACGCTCTCCGCACTCACCATGGGAGAGGTGAAGGAACGCTGGGTCACCACCACAGACGGCAAGAAGGAACTCTGCTGGGTTATCTATCCCCCTCACTTCGACGCCTCTAAGAAATACCCCACCCTGCTCTATTGCCAGGGCGGACCGCAAAGCCCCGTAAGCCAGTTCTGGAGTTTCCGCTGGAACTTCCAGATTATGGCGGCAAACGGCTATATCATCATCGCCCCCAACCGCCGCGGACTTCCCGGCTTCGGCATGGAATGGCTTGAGGGCATCAGCGGCGACTATAGCGGCCAGTGCATGCGCGACTATCTGAGCGCCATTGACGACATTGTGCGCGAGCCTTATGTGGACAAGGACCGCCTGGGATGCGTGGGCGCTTCGTTCGGAGGCTACAGCGTATACTGGCTTGCCGGCAACCACGACAAGCGCTTCAAGGCATTCATTGCCCACGACGGAATATTCAACACCACACAACAGTATTACGAGACCGAAGAGATGTGGTTCCCCAACTGGGACCTGGGCGGCACACCCGACCGCGAAGGCGCAAACAAGGTGTTCACCGAAAGTCCCCATCTGTATGTGGACCGTTGGGACACTCCCATCCTCTGCATCCACGGCGAGAAGGACTACCGCATTCTGCATTCGCAGGGCCAAAGCGCATTCAGCGCCGCACGCATGCACGGCATCCCCGCACAGTTGCTGCTCTATCCCGACGAGAACCACTGGGTGCTGAAGCCCCAGAACGGAATCCTCTGGCAACGCACCTTCTTCCGCTGGCTGGACCGCTGGCTGAAGAAGTAAGACGAGGCTTCCCCATCTAATATAATATATATAAGGAATAAAATATATAAGGTAAAATCATGACACAAACACTCAAAACAAAGTTGAACGACAGTTCGGCCGCACGCTGGACCGCCCTCATCATAGTCAGCCTGACCATGATGTTCGGATATTTCTTTACGGACGTAATGTCTCCCCTGGAGCCGTTGCTCACCGCCGCCGCGGAAGAAGGCGGACTGGGATGGAGCAGCGATGAATATGGATTCTTCTCGGGCAGCTACGGTTTCTTCAACGTATTTCTGCTGCTGCTTTTCTTTGGCGGCATTGTGCTGGACAAGTTCGGCATCCGCTTCACCGGCATCATGTCCACCACCCTCATGTTCGTGGGCGCGCTGATCAAATGGTATGCCGTCTCACACACATTCGAGGGCATGCTCTTCGGCTATCAGACCCAGGTAATCATCGCCTGCCTCGGTTTTGCCACCTACGGCGTGGGATGTGAGATTGTGGGCATCACCGCCACCAAGGTCATTGCCAAATGGTTTACCGGACACGAACTGGCACTGGCCATGGGAGCGCA
Source organism: Bacteroidaceae bacterium (assembly GCA_017379075.1). Classification (GTDB taxonomy): domain Bacteria; phylum Bacteroidota; class Bacteroidia; order Bacteroidales; family Bacteroidaceae; genus Physcousia. The sequence goes on along the minus strand of JAFNXL010000001.1, from coordinate 5,607 downwards.
AGTGGCGCTGGCCCGTCTGGGCACAGCCGCGGCCCTGAGCCTTGCCCTTCCCTTTGCACAGCAGTTTGGCGGTGTGAGCGCCAGTGTGGCACTGGGTGCGGCCCTGCTTTGCGCCGGCGTGCTGGCATTCCTTGTGTATTGCGTAATGGACCGCAAGCTGGACAAGAGTGCGGCAGAAAGCATCGGAAGCGAACCCGAAGAGGTGTTCCGCATGGCCGACCTGAAGCTGCTCTTCTGCAACAGAGGCTTCTGGTACATCACCCTGCTCTGCCTCATGTTCTATGCAGGCGTGTTCCCCTTCCTCAAGTTCGCCACCAAGCTGATGGTCATCAAATATGGCGTGGAAGCCGACCTGGCCGGATGGATTCCCTCAATGCTCCCCTACGGAACCATTGTGCTCACCCCCCTGTTCGGATACGTCTATGACCGCATTGGAAAGGGTGCCACACTGATGGTCATCGGCAGCGTGCTGCTCACGCTGGTCCATGCCGTCTTTGCCATCCCGACGGTGAACAGCATCGGCGTGGCCGTGTGCATGATGATTGTGCTTGGCGTGGCTTTCGGACTGGTTCCCAGCGCCATGTGGCCCTCTGTGCCCAAAATCATCCCCATACATCTGCTGGGCTCGGCCTATGCGCTCATCTTCTACATCCAGAACATCGGACTCTCTCTTGTGCCCATCGCCATCGGCAAGATCAACCAGGCCAACACGGACGCACAAGGTGTCATTGACTACACCCAGACAATGGCCACCTTCACCTCCTTCGGCATCATCGCCATCATCATTGCCCTGCTGCTTCTGCGCGAGGACAAGAAGAAGGGATACGGCCTGGAAGAGAAGAACATCAAATAAAGGAAATCAAACACACACACCAACATCATGAAACCTACCCGATATCTAAGAAAAGCCATGCTGCCCATGTTGGCGGCATTGTGCTACAGCTGCACTGAGGACATTGACACATCGTCCCGCTACGTCTTCACCGAGGAGACCATTGCCAGCTATCTGGAAAAGCAGCCCCAGTACAGCCAGTACGTGGAGCTGATGGGACTGGTAAAAGTGAGTCCGCGTTCAGAGACAACTGTGAAGCAGCTCATGTCCGCACGCGGAAACTACACCTGCTTTGCGCCCAACAACAACGCCATTGAGGCCTATCTGGACAGCCTTTGCGCACGCCAGCTCATCAGCAGACCCAGTTGGGACGCCTTCCCGGACAGCACCACGCTCGACTCCATCCGCAAGGTCATTGTGCACAACAGCATCATTGACGGAGGCGACATAGACTATTCGGGTAGACGCGTCTACTTTGAGACCTACGACTTCCCCACCAACAACAACGAGGAGTTTGCCATCAGCACCATGGGCGACCGCAAGCTGAGCATCAACTACAGCGAGACCAACCCGGACAGCATGTGGATCAACAACAACGCGCTCGTATCGCTGAAGAACCGCGACATACCCGCCACCAACGGTGTCATCCATGAGGTGGAGGGCGTCATCGCACCCGCAAACAATACGCTGGGTGACCTGCTCAAGAGCTTCATCGACGAGAACCGCGAGGGCTATCTTGTGGCGGCAAAGGTGATTCAGGCCTGCGGACTCTTTGACACACTGAGCAAGATCCGCGACGAGCGATACGAGATGATGTATCTGGACGGCAAGCTGGAGAACCTGAAGAACCACCCCACCGAGGGCAACATCGGCTATCTGCCCGAACACCGCAAGTATGGCTACACGCTCTTTGCCGAGCCCGACGCCTTCTGGCAGGAAGCCATACAGAAACCCGTGGCGGAAATCACCGTAGAGGATGTCAAGGACTATCTGGTGGCACAGGATGTCTATCCCGGCAGCAGCACCGACAAGAACTACAAGGACCCCAAGAACATCGTCAACCAGTTCATCACCTACCACCTCATCCCCTTCCGCCTCTCGCCGGACAAGATCATCATCCACTATAACGAGAAGGGATACAGCCTGGAGAAGAAGACGCCCACCGTGGCCATGACCGAGCTGTACACCACCATGGGCAAGCGCCGCCTGCTCAAGATCTTCGAGAGCCGCGAGAGCGAGGGCGTATACCTGAACCGCTTCCCCGTGCTCAACAACGGACGCCGAGGCAACTATCACGAGGACTATTGCGACCCCGACAAGGTGGGACTCTTCGTGGACAAGGAACATGCCAACATGACCGCCGTCAACGCCGTCATCTATCCCATCAGCGGACTGCTCCACTACAGCGACGACGTGCGCTCCAACCTGCAGAAGCAGCGCCTGCGCTTCGACGTAGCGGGCATCTTCCCCGAATTCATCAACAACGACCTGCGCGGACAGACCGTCACCACACCCCAGCACATGACCGTGGGCATCCCATCGGACAACGTGTACAAGTATCTTGACGACCTCAGCATCTCCGACCTCACCCTCTTCTATTACCTCATGGGACGCGGCAAGGGATGGCCCAACTATCTGGCCGACGAGCTGAACGTAATCGGCCGCTACGAAATGATTCTGCGCCTGCCCCCCGTGCCCAAGCGCGGCACATACGAACTGCGCATAGCCAACTCCTGCGGCTGCAACTACCGCGGAATGGCCCAGGTCTACTGGGGCGATGACCTCAACAACCTGCCCGTAACCGGCACACCGTTCGACTTCCGCCTCAACGGCATCGAGCGCATCACCCCCGTCGGAAACTTCCCCAGCGGAGTGGGTTGGGAAGCCGACCTCGATGACGATGAGGACTACAACGCCGAGGTGGACAAGAAGATGCGCAACAACGGATTCATGAAGGCCCCCGAGCACTATGCAGCCGGATTGCCCGGAACCACCAAGACCGCACGCGACAACTATTACAAGACACGCCGCATCATGGTCACCGCCACCATGGACCCCGACAAGACGTACTATCTGAAGTTCAAGAACGTCATGGACGACGAAACCAAGCAGTTCTACATGGACTACTTTGAGTTCTGCCCCAAGGAAGTCTATGACAACCCCGAAACACCCGAAGACATTTGGTAATTTGCAAGCCCCTCCTTCCTTGGAGGGGCTGTTTTTTTGAGCAGTGAGCGGTGAGCAATGAGTGTTTTGACAGAAGCATATAAGTTCATAAAAGGCTCATTGCTCATTGCTCGCTACTCACTGCTCACCGCTCACTATCTGTCCATCCGCATTTCGAAATGCGGATGTTGGGAGTATAAGCATTTGTAATGCGCCCGTAACATTCATCAGCTGTCGTTGATGAATGGGGATTACAAATCCCCTGGCTCATGACCTTCGCATTGCAAATGCGGAGGAACGAATAGTCGCAGTGTAATCCCAAATTATAGGAAGTGAATGCGATTGATTGAATTTGAATCATCATAAATGTAATTTTTAAGGTGGATATTTGACTTGAACTTCTGAACGGCTACCCGTTCTGCCTGCGGAAACGCTTGGAAACCTCAAACGGCTACCCGTTCCGTCCAACAAAAGGCTTAGCCTCTTCCACACAGCATGAAAACAAAACTCAGGCCGATTATTTTCTCATATTTGCCGCGCTTGATTCCCCTGCTCCTTTCGACTGACTTGGCGGCAGGTTGTACAATTGTTTTCAGTTGTGAGCCGTGAGCTTTTTGCGGTAAAAGGACAAAAGAGGATAAGAAGCCCATCAGCTCGTCGGCTCTGCTATAAAAACACAACCGGCGGATGAAGTCATCCGCCGGCCATGATTGTGTATGCTTTATCTTGTCATCACTTTTCCGTCCTCAATGTACATTCCCTTGTCGGGCTGTCTGGTAAGCTTGCGGCCCTGCAGGTCATAGATGCCCTTGGCCTTCTGTGCGCCGGCAATCTGCGGCACGCCCTGTGTGATCTCGCCCTTGGCGTTGGGCCACATGTTGTAGAGCACTTCGCCGTCATGCTCAAAGCGTACAAGCATGGAGCGGTGGTGGGTGTTTTTGATTTCATCCATCTTTGCTTCGTCCTGCAGAATGTTGTCGTTCACATACCAATCCGCACATTCATTTACGTATGCCGGACCCACGATACATTCCTTGCCATTCCATGTGGTTACGCCAATGCCCTTGATGATGCGCCGTCCATTGTCCAGAAGCGCATATTCCAAAGGTTTTGCGCCGCCGAAAAAGTCCTTGCCCACTTCCACTATTTTTCCATAGGGAGTGGTTCTGGGGAATCCGGTGGTCTGACTGGTAAACAAATCAATGAAATACAGGTCTTCACCCACATTCCAGTCTGCCCAACAATATGTTTCGGCAGGCTCCATTACGGCAAGCGGCTCGGCCTGGTCTCTTATGGCAATGTGCGTGAACTGGTCATAAGTTCCCATACACACACCTTCTTTATCCAGAGAATAGCAACGGTAACAAACAAGACGGCTATGTCCGTCCGGCGTGGTGGCAATCACATCTTGCAAATCATAGGAACCCCATTCATATTCGAACGCCTGCATTTCGGAATTGATGTGATATTCCACAATTTCAAAGTTGGGGACATAGGCGGTTCCTTCTTCGGTTTCAACGGCGCTGTACCAGGAATCATACAAAAGGGTGTCCAGACGGATTTCCGTCCACCGTGAACGATTGTTCAAATAAGACTGTGCCTGCACCTCAGCCAGTCCAAAACCCAGAAGGGCAAGAATGGTTAAAAGTAATTTTTGTTTCATAGCATCATGTGTTTAAAAGTTTGAAGATTCTGTTTATTGTCTCGCTTTTTTTATTGGTTTTTGATGTATTTAGTTGCAAAAATAAAGATTCCGTCCGAAACGGCCAAACGGATTGGAAACTATTTATGTCTTTCGGGCTGAAATTGTCCGAAACGGCATCATTTCCAATCCGTTTGGCGGCGGAAAAGCAAAATCACTTCTTCAACTTTTCCATAAAGCGCAGACGGTCCACCACATAGCGCGTGTGTGTGCCCTTGCCCAGAAGATTGCCGTCGGCATCCTGTGCCTGTACGGTGAAATCCAACTTTCGGCCCTCCACCGCCACCAGTTCCGCGGTGGCGGAAACCTTGCCGCCAAGCACGGTGGGGCGCAGATGGGTGCTGCTGATTTCTGAACCCACCGTGGTGCAGCCCTCTGGCAGGTGGGCGGAAACCGCCATCATGGCGGCATTCTCCATCAGCGCCATCATGGCGGGAGTGGCAAAGACGGGCAGGTCGCCGCTGCCCACGTGGAGTGCCAACTTATCCTCCGTTACGTCCAAAGACGACGTATATGTCAATCCGGGTTTCAATGTATCCATCGTTTTTTAGGTTGTGAGTTGTGAGTTTTGAGCAGTGAGCCTCATCGCTCACCTCTCATTGCTCATTTCTCATTACTCATTTCTCATTACTCACCGCTCATGGCCTTGTATCGGGTTCTCGAAAGGGGATCGCCACAGCGGCCGTGGTCCTCTTCGTCAACGGGTTCGGGCACCATTTCCACAATCTCGCCCTCGCGGAACATCACCAACGCAAGGTTGTCCCTTTTGGCTCTGCATGCCAAACGGCGTTGGGCAAGCAATATTCCCTCGTCAATCCTGCGTTGCAGGTCAAGCAAATCTCGTCCCATCATGGCTTCACCTCCTCTCCTGCATCTGCTCCATACTCGTCCTTCAGGCGGCTGAAGC
>JAFNXL010000038.1 GCA_017379075.1 Bacteroidaceae bacterium | reverse complement strand
GTGATTTGTCATTATTGTCATTAAGGTGGCTATAGTGGCGGGGTCCCACCTCTTCCCATTCCGAACAGAGCAGTTAAGCCCGCCCGCGCCGATGGTACTGCACACCCGTGGGAGAGTAGGTAGCCGCCGTTTTTCTTTAACTGAGAGAGTTTCCTGAGCGTAAAAGTTTGGGAAATTCTTTTTTTATACACATAGCTATTTCCTCGTTTTGGGTTGAGCGCTCCCTCTTGCTGCTTAGATTTAGTATTATTGCTGTTCGTCAAACATGTGCAAGGGTCTATAATCACTGATATGAAATCCCTGCCCGCATTTTTTATACACATAGTTCGTCAACCCAATTTTATAACCCGCAGCCAAGTCTGTCGAAAGGAGCAGGGGAGTGTAGCGCGGCACCAGAGAGACTTGAATTTTTGTTCTTTGAAATCCTGGGCATGGGATGATTTCCACCTTTCGGAACGGCTGAAATGGGCCGGCGACTCACTCGCGGGCATTTTTCACGCCTGAAAAGCGCTCTCGACTCAGTCGCGGAACCTCAGAAATCGAATGTGGACACATTTCCGACTCAGACAAAAAAGAGAAAGTTATGAAAGATTTATTGAAATTCCACCCCCCCAAGACCGCACGCCTCAATGCGGCAGAGTATACAAACTTCATTGAACGCTTCCTGTCCCTAACCACCGCCTGCACAACATGCAGGAGACGGCCACCATTGAGGGCATGCTGCCCAGCGCACCACCTCGGTGAACGATGCCAAGACGCCCGACAGCAAGTCGCTCCGCGCTGAACTGGATGCCCTGTATGTCTACATCTCGGACGTGGCCTTCACCCACAATGTGGCACCCCACTACCGAACTGGCCCGTTATATCCGCGGCGTGAACGATACAAACACTTCTATCAGCGTTTACCTCCTCCCCAATTTAACATGCTTTACGCATTACTATCCTAGTAGCTTCGCAGCAGAGTTCCTCTATGCTTCTGACTGCGGAGCAAAGGTAATAGCATCAGTTATATAGACAAATGACATACCACAAATTCAGCCTGCAATTTGACCTGTACGCCTAAATTCTTTGTGTCATTGGGATGATAGTAGTGCATATGCTTCGGCTATCATGATGTCAGGCACCGATAGTCTGATGTCTATGTTCTTTTCTGGTTGTATTGCACTTATAAAATGTGGTAGTTCATTACGATAGACTTCCAACATGTGTTTGTTAGATTTGTCTATTTGTTGGGCAGAAAAAGCCAGGTTGGCCAGACGGTCACACATTTTGCAAAATGGTGCATATGGTGTTAGGCGTATTCCTTCATAGTAGCGTTCATTGGCACGTTCTTTTCGCGTCCTTCCTTTTTCGTTTGTTAAGGCGTAAACAATTTCTGCTCCCGTATACGCCTGTTCATCCGAGAGGCCTATTGAAAGAGCTGTCTTGGTTACATCATTGTAGGATAGTCGTGCATCTTCTATGCTGTCATGAAAATAGGCACCGAACATGAGTGGTAGTAGATCCTGCTGTCTATTACAGACCAAATGTCCGTATTTTATTGCATATTTTGCTACACTATCGAGATGATAACTATATGGTAATCCATTGCCATAAAACTGATTGACATCCGAATGTACCGTATGTGCGGCACATCGGATGTCATCTATAATATGTTTATTTGTTGATAAACTGTCAGTGAAATTCATGGCGTAAAATCTCTTATCAGAATTCCAAATCTGCCCAATGTGGATTATGGTCTGATATGATGTGATTAGCCACGTCCAAAGGTGTGACAGTTCGGATTACGTTTATCTTAGGTGTGACGAAAATGAAGTCGATTTTCTCACGTTTAGCGACAGGGGTTCTTCCAAAACCGTTGCAGGTATAACGTACTCCACCATGTGAGGGTGAAATCTTGAATGCATCCTTCAAGACAAATTTGTTTGTTACCATTGTCTTATAGGCTTCATTCTGGTCAGTGATGTTGAAGTCACCCGTAACTACAGCTGGTCTTGTGCCCACAATCTCACGAATCTTTTTAATGATGAGTAAGGCGCTCTGTTTGCGTGCTTCTACACCGACGTGGTCAAAGTGGGTGTTCACAGCCATGAAAATCTTACCGGTTTTCTTGTCGCGGAATTTTCCCCATGAAGCAATACGCTCTATGGCTGCATCCCAGCCAATGCTTCCTACTTTATCAGGGGTCTCGCTTAGCCAGAAATTACCTTGGTCAAGCACTTCATATTTGTCCTTTTTATAGAATATGCATGAATATTCACCTTCTGTGTTGCCGTCGGTTCTGCCCACACCAATATAGCTGTATTCTTTAAGACTGCTTTGCAGGTATGTGAGCTGGTCGTTCAGCACCTCTTGCATTCCTACAATATCTATGTCATTATCCAGAATATATTGCGCCACGCGTTGTTTACGATCTTCCCAACCAAATCCAGCTTTTACATCGTCCGGATTGTTGTAACGGATATTGAAAGTACACCAACGAACATTGACTTTAGGTTTTGCTGTGGCCACTATGGGCATTAACATCAGCAATATAAATATAATCTTTTTCATGTCTTATTTTCTTGAAGATGTTGGCGTCTAATTCACTCTTCCTATTAGAATTGAAGATCTGCCCAGTGAGGATTATGGTCAGACAAAGCATGTGTCTGAACATCCATAGGGATACCTGTACGGATAACGTCAATGTTGGGAGTTACAAAGATGAAGTCTATCTTAGCACGTTTCTCAACAGGGATACGGCCATAATTGTTGAAGGAATAATCTACACCGCCGTGAGAGGGGGATATTTTGTAGGCATCCTTCAGCACAAATTTGTTTGAAACCATAGTCTTGTAGGCTTCATTCTGGTCAGTAATGTTGAAATCTCCAGTAACTACTGCGGGTCTGTTGCCTACAATTTGACGAATTTTTTCAATAATCAGCAATGCACTCTGTTTACGTGCTTCCACACCTATGTGGTCAAAGTGGGTGTTCACTGCCATGAAAATCTTACCGGTTTTCTTGTCGCGGAATTTACCCCAGGTAGCCACACGTTCGAGTCTTGCATCCCAGCCTACACTTCCAGGTACGTCTGGTGTTTCGCTCAGCCAGAAATTGCCTTGGTCTAATACTTCGTATTTGTCTTTTTTATAGAAGATACAAGTGTATTCACCCTTGGTCTTTCCATCTGTTCTGCCCACACCAATGTAGTCGTAGCCTTCGAGATTTTCTTGCAGATAGGTGAGCTGTTTGTACACCACTTCCTGCATTCCTATTACATCCATGTCGTTGTCCAGAATATATTGAGCTACTCGGGGCTTGCGTACGTCCCATCCAAAACCTGCTTTTGTGTCCTCGCCATTAATGAGGCGAATGTTGAATGTACACCAGCGTACATTTGACTTTGACTTTGCTGTTGCCGCAAGTGGCAATAACATGAGTAATACAAATAGAATTTTTTTCATCTTTAATAGTGTATTAGATATTATATTTATTTCGCAAATGCAACGGAACGTGTTTCTCTGATGACTGTAATCTTCACCTGTCCTGGATATGTCATTTCGTTCTGAATCTTGGTGGCGATTTCTCCGCTCAGAAGTTCTGTCTGCTCGTCGTCAATCTTGTCTGCACCTACGATAACGCGCAGCTCGCGACCGGCCTGAATAGCGTAGGTCTTTACCACACCAGGGTAGCTCATTGCAATGTTCTCCAAATCTTTCAGACGCTTGATGTAGGCTTCTACAATTTCGCGACGAGCACCAGGACGCGCTCCGCTGATAGCATCGCATACTTGTACAATGGGTGCCAGCAGTGAGGTCATTTCTGCTTCGTCATGGTGAGCGCCAATCGCATTACAGATGTCGGCCTTTTCCTTGTATTTTTCAGCCAGCTTCGCTCCATAAAGTGCATGAGGCATTTCGGGCTCTTCATCGGGCACCTTTCCAATGTCATGCAACAGGCCGGCACGTTTGGCCTTCTTTGGGTTCAGACCAAGTTCGCTTGCCATGACAGCACAAAGGTTTGCTGTTTCTCTGGCATGTTGCAAGAGATTCTGTCCATAGCTGCTGCGGTATTTCATCTTTCCTACGATGCGTACCAATTCTGGATGCAAACCATGAATGCCGAGGTCGATGGTAGTACGCTTTCCAGTCTCGATGATTTCCTCTTCAATTTGTTTTTTAACTTTTGCCACAACCTCTTCGATACGTGCAGGGTGGATGCGACCATCGGCTACCAGTTGGTGCAGAGCCAATCGGCAGACTTCGCGGCGTACTGGGTCAAAAGCACTGATGACGATAGCCTCGGGTGTGTCATCAACTACGATTTCCACTCCGGTTGCAGCTTCCAGAGCACGGATGTTACGTCCTTCACGTCCGATGATGCGTCCTTTCACCTCGTCATTGTCGATATGGAACACTGTAACGCTGTTCTCTACGGCAGTTTCGGTTGCCACACGCTGTATAGTTTGGATGATGATGCGCTTTGCCTCTTTGTTTGCTGTGAGTTTCGCTTCGTCCACAATCTCATTGATGTATGCTTGTGCGTTGCTCTTCGCTTCATCTGTCATGGACTCAATCAGTCGTTCGCGAGCCTCGTCTGCGCTCATGCCAGAGATCTCTTCCAGCTTGCTGCGTTCTTGTTCAATAAGTTCCTTCTGACGTGCCTCGATTTCTTCTTCTTTCTTTTGAAGCAAAACCTGTTGGTTCTCTATGCGTGTCTTCGCATTGTCAGTTTCCTGCTTTTTGCGGTTCAACTCGTCCTGGCGTTGGTTCAGTGAGAGTTCGCGCTGTTTGATGCGGTTTTCGGCATGCTGTATCTGCTGATTGCGCTGTTGCAGTTCACTATCAAGTTCAGCTTTCATGCTCAGGAACTTCTCTTTGACTTCGAGAAGTTTCTTTTGTTTCATTACTTCGGTTTCTTTCTCTGCCTTTTCGTGTGCTTCCTTTGCCAAAGCTTTTCTTTTGGCAGGAACAGACACAAAATACCATACAGCCACAAGGATAAGGAATGTCAGAGTTCCTATTACCAAGGGCACTATAATGCTAGTTGTCATGAATTTGTAGAATTTAAGTTAGTTATTGGGGTCATTAATTATTCTCTCTTTTTCTGATTAGGTACGAGAACTGACTCCAACTCCTCAAGCAGGGGTTCTAACCGACTGGTTATGGGTTTTATGTCGGCCTCCAACTCATTCATTTTAAGTTTGACGGCCAAATCCAATATTGTCATCACCAAATACATTTCTGTGCTTTGGTTGCGGTAACTGCTTGTGTAATAGCTGTATCGTTCCTTTATAAGCTTTTCTGCTTGCCTGTAGGTATACTCATCTTCCCGACGTATGGTCATGGGAAGGGTCCAGCTTCCAAACTTTAAGGTAATTGATAAATTATCGCTCTGCTCTGCCATTTTCCAATTTTGTTTTAGTGTGATTCAACCTTAAGCATGGCGATACATTTTTCAACGTCTCGTACCATCTTGTTGATTCGGCTACGGCTCTGCCGCTTTTCATCGTCTGTCAAGTCGATGTATTTAGCCATTTTCAGATGGGTGTATTTGTCCTTCAATTCCTCGTTTTCGATTTGGAGTTCAAGAATCTGCTCCTCTTGCTTGGCAAGAAGATTTCGCAACTTTGACTGTTCTTCCAGCAACTGCTTGTGCTGCAGTATGAGCTGTCGGGCACGCGTCTCCAGTCGCAACACCAGATCCATGCTTTTTTTGTCCATTCTTACGGGGAAAAATGTGTCTTTGAGGACAAAGTTACTTTATTTTTTAAATTTATGCAAGATTATTCGTCGCTATTTTTCCGTGGTTCTTTTTTTGCAAGCATCACGATTGTGTGGACATATTCTGTCATCCATGCTTCGCTGTAGCCCAGTGACGCCTGGTATTTTCGCACTGTTATGCAGGCTCTGCGCACGCCCTCGTCGTTCCATGAGGGCTTGGTTAGAATGTCGTGGACCTGCTTGGCCACCATTGTCTTCAATGCACTTTTGAAAAGACTCGGCAAACGGAATTTCCATTGCATCAGGTTGCCCATCAGCATCATCAGTTCCTGGCTGAAGCCTTGGAACGTAAGCATATAGGGCTGTACGTCCTGTATCTTGCGACATTTTTTCTTTATGCTTGCGTCAACTTCTACAAAAAAGTTTTGGCTCAGACCGTAAATGTCTTGTACCAATTTTCTGCAGTATTTCTTTTCGGCAAGCCCAAGTTTGTTATTCAGAGTGGTGACGTGGTATGTCTGTTTGAAAATGCGAAGGTCGGGCAATGCCGCCAGATTGTTGATCCCTACATGTGCGGCTATGGATGCCTGGTAATATACCCGAATCAACAGCATGAAGTCTTCCATACCTCCCACTCTTTCCTTGGAAGTTTCGGATTTGCGTGAAAATAGATTTGTAAATATAGACATTTTTGTATTTTATTTGAGTTTCTGGCATGGTTAGGCTCGTTTCCGTTGTGCGCTAAGCCAGATATATTAGTTGTTTAAATGTTCTTTTTTAATGTGTTTGTCATCATTTGTAGAATCAGTTTGGCATCAAGCCATATACTCCAGTTCTGCACGTATGCGATGTCATTGGTTGCATCGTTCGTTGTGCTGGCGCTCCCGCAACCGGAAAGGCCCGGTTTTACAAGCTCACACACTTGGTAGTCATCCGTGTTCTGGTGGTATGTCTCCATGTCTGGGCAAGCGTGGTAGCGCGGACCGGCAAAAGACATCTGACCTTTGAGAATGCTGAACAACAAGGGCAACTCATCCAGATGTGTCTTGTGCAGGAACGTCCCGAAGGAGAAAGTGCTTTCTTCCTGTTCGGTGTCGGTATGTTTTGTGCGGAAGTAGATGCCGGTATAGGTCTTGCCGTTTTGACCCTCAAATCTCTTTTTGGCAAATACGGGGCCGGGACTTTGTCTCTTTGTGAAGATAATTATAATAATATATATAACAGGGAATATTGTACAAAGGCAAAGAATACTCAATGCCATGTCTGCTGTTCTCTTGATAAGTTTGTTCGGCCAGTGGCTTATGGGTTCGCTGATGGCAGAAACCAGAATGGTGGAACCTACATTCCTTGTTTCCATTTGCCTTTGGAGCGCATGCATGAATTCGGGAATGTCATAAAAATCAATCTTATGACGGACGCAAAGGTTGAAGAGTTCCGCCACTTGTTCATGATCCAGCGATTCCGGTTGACAGAAAATAGCTTCGGTTTCGGGGTGTGCGGTAAGATAGTCCGCCACGTTTGCAGTCGTGCCAAGGTGGGCAATGCCTTCGGGCAGTTGTCCTATGCCATCGTTTGTGAACACACCTTTTATTTGATAGCCGCTCTTGGGACATTTCATTGCTGCAGTAAGAGGCTCTAGGCCTTTAGTATCTCCAATCAATATGGCTTGGCTGGTATATTTGCCTTTTCCCCACAAATATCTCATGACACAACGCAGTAACAGATGCTCCAGTGTAAGCATAAAAGCAAAGATGCACCAGAAAGTCAGGATATACGGGCGGTCACCCATCCAAACTTGCGCAACGGCATACATGCCGGCGCAAATGCAGAAATGCCCCAATGCCGTTAGCAGGTTTCTTGAAATCACTTGTTCTCCGGAAACCCCTCTCTTGAGAGACAATGGAGGGAAGGCAGCTGCCAGCACAGCATAGGCGGCAATCAGTATCATCAGATGCGTGTTTGGATTTACCGCAGCAAATGCATCAGGAATCAGAGAATGGGCGACGATATAACAGATGTACATGACGATGATGTCACATACAAAAGTCAAAATTCGTGCAATGCCCGCACTATATATGGTATTCATTTTTTTCACGATAAATGTAAAATAAAATACTCTCAATCTCTGCAAAGTTACTTATAACCCCTCAATTACCAAACATTTTTAGCATTTATTTCTCTTAATTCCGCCGATTTCAACGCAATTTATTTTGTTATCTGAAATTTATCGCTACTTTTGTATGTAGATATGCGTATATGCCGACAATTTGTAACTTAAAATTTAACAAACGACCAATAAAGATGCGAAAAATACTTTTCAATGTATTCTTCTTGCTTGGTTTGGGAACAGCAGTCTGTGCCCAATCCCAGATAAAGCGCCTTGGAGAAGATCTCCAGTATAAAGTGGATATGATGGGGACGTTCAGCGATGGACAGCATGCCCCCTTCTGGTTCACCAGCAACCGGTATGGTTTGGGTACGACCGCGAATAACAGTGGATATGTGAGAGCTGGAATTTCCAGACAGGCCGAGATGGACAATGTCTATGACTGGCGTTTCGGTTATGGAGCAGACATAGCTGTGCCTTTCGGCATGCAGAGCCCTTTTGTCTTGCAGCAGTTGTATGCCGATGTCCAATGGAAAGCCCTCCGTCTGAGCATTGGCCAGAAGGAACGCCCCCTGGAGTTGAAGAACCAACAACTTTCAAGCGGTGCGCTCACCAGCGGAATCAATGCCCGTCCCTTGCCTCAGGTCAGACTTGAATTACCCGATTTCCTTTCCATTCCAGGCACAAAAGACTGGCTTGCCATAAAGGCGCATCTGGCTTATGGTGCCTACACAGACAACCAATGGCAACGCGAGTTTAATGATGGCAATACGAAATATCTCTATTCCGCCAATTCTCTTTACCACAGCAAGGCTGGTTTCCTTCGTGTCGGAAATGTGGAGCGATTCCCCATTTCATTGACCGGGGGCATAGAGATGAGTTGTCAGTTTGGCGGCGAAGCCTGGAACCTTTTTGACCGTGCCGACCATGCAGGCGAGTTTGACACCCACCAGAATATGGGACATGGCTTCAAACAGTTCTGGCAGGCATTCATTCCTGGCGGTAGCGATGCCAATGACGGCGATTTCCAGAATGTGTCAGGCAACCAGCTCGGCAGTTGGCATCTGAGCCTTGATTATCAAGGAAAAGGCTGGAAAGCCCGTGCCTATGCCGAACACTTCTTCGATGACCATAGCCAAATGTTCTGGCAATACCCCTGGAAAGACATGCTATATGGCATAGAGGTGGAACTACCCAAAAATCCTGTTATTGGAACTTTCCTTTATGAATATATCCGCACTGACGACCAAAGCGGAAGCATATACCGTGATGCCACACCGGTTCTTCCCGAACAGATAAGCGCCATTGACAATTATTACAACCATCATGTCTATGGTGCCTGGCAGCATGCCGGATTCACTATGAGTACGCCCTTGGTGATTTCACCTCTTTATAATAATGATAATCGTATTTTCTGTTACGACAACCGCATACGGGCACACCATTTCGGTCTGTCTGGCAATCCCTGTCAGCAAATCGGTTATCGCGCACTTTTCACTCATGAACGTAGCTTGGGCACATACCTTTCCCCACATACCAATCCCCGTTACGGCAATTTCCTTTTGTTGGAGGCGTCATACAACCCCTCATGGCTGAAAGGTCTGCAGTTCACCGCCTCATACGGACAGAATGGCGGACAACTGTTGGGCAGAAGTCATGGCGGCATGCTCACGGTGTCGTATAACGGTTGGATAAACCCCCATAAGTCAGCGCAGAAAAAGGTAAGTGGTCCACTCTCTAAAATCTTCAGTGAGGTGAACGAATATCTGAATCTCTGATTAACGTACCAGAAAATTGTTTCGCAACTGACAAAGAACACGCATATTATATAAAGAATCCATTATGAAAAAGCTTATATCATTTCTTTTTGTATTGGCCGTTTCGCTTACATGGACGGCTTGCGAGACCAAATACGATGCCAACGGTGACCTTGACGGCATGTGGCAGATGCTCCGTTGGTATGACAAATCGTCGGCACAAGTCGTGGCTGACAAGAATGATGGCATATATTATTGTGTACAGCTCAAACTCATGAAGTTTACCCGGAAAGGTAATCCCATGAATTATTATCTGGCCTATTTTTCCCATCGGAATGACAGCCTCACCATCGGTAAGATTGTGCATTACCCCACCGACAGTGTCTGCCCAATGTCAGTGTTGGAATCATTCGGTGTCCCAGCAGACGGACGTTTTCATGTGGATGCCCTCACTTCTGACCGCATGACACTGAGCACGGAAACCGTCGAGTTGAGTTTCAGGAAGTATTAAGAATTCCACATGATTGTTTTTCTATTAACTGAAAAAGTTTTTTGTCAACGATAAAAAGTCTGTTCCAGCCGTTGGAATGTACGTTTCATCCGATGAAATGTATGTTTCATCGGTTGGAACAAAACTTTTGCCACAGGAAAAAACTTTTATAGCACTGTCCCACAACTATTTAACCACAGTGTTTCATAAAAGTTATAATAACGTGTATGAAATGCATTAAAAATAAGACTTGTTTTGGGCTAATTTATGTTTATAAATAATCCTGTTTTTCGGAAATGCTCAATCAAACTTGGTTTTTATCTTACTTAATCGTACCTTTGTGGTACAATAATGTGAATTGGGATAATGATAATACGAAATAAAAATATGAGAAACATGAAGAAGATGCTTTTAGGAATGTCTTTGGCGTTGCTTGCCGCATGCGGGCAGCACACAAGGACGGAGAAGATTGACGGTACGTCCATGGCAGAGGTGGCGGTGTTCACTTCGGCCGACAAGAATTTGGAGAAGACTTACAACTGGGCCAAGGCTATGGCGTGGCTCTATGCCCATGAAGGGGACGATCCTGTGGGCTACTGGTACGAGGCGTCGTTGCCCATGAGAGAGGCTTTCTGTATGAGAGACGTTTCGCACCAAAGTGTGGGCGGACAGATTCTGGGCATGACACCGCACAACAAGAATATGTTCTTCCGTTTTGCGGAGAATATCAGCGAGTCCAAGGATTGGTGTTCCTATTGGGAGATCAACCGACACAACAAGCCCGCACCAGCCGATTATGAGAACGACAGTTCCTTCTGGTACAACCTGAATGCCAACTTCGACGTGATGCAGGCGTGCCTGAAGATGTATGAATGGACGGGCGATGCCGAATATCTGGAGAACAAGGAATTCGTCAACTTTTACGACCGTTCCGTATCGGATTATGTGGAAAGATGGGACCTGCAGCCCGAAAAGGCGTTTCAACGGGCACGCTATATGAACACAGCCGAGAATTTCGATGCCAACAAGTCGTTCCACCGTTGCAGGGGCTTGGCTTCCTATGCCGAGAATTTCCCTGGCATCGTGATGAGCATAGACCTGCTTTCCTCCCTTTATGCCGGGTTCAACGCCTATGCCTATATGGCGGAAATGAAGGGCGAAACCGCCAAGGCCGAGGAGGCACGCACAAAGGCAGGGCAATACAAGCAGATTGTGGAAGAAAAATTCTGGGATGCCAGCCAAAACCGTTATAACACCTTCTGGACCGATGAAGGAGCGTTCAAGCGTGGCGAGGGCGCACCCTTTGTGCTGTGGTTTGACGTGACGGATAATACGGAGCGCATCCGTGCCCTGGTGAAGGACATTCTGAGCCAGAAGTGGAACGTGGAGAACCTTTCCGCCTTCCCCATGTTCTTATATAAATATGGCTATCTTGACGAGGCATACCGCCATCTCATCACCATTCCCAAGATGAACCGCTCGGAGTATCCCGAAGTCTCTTTCGGCATGGTTGAGGGCATCGTGTGCGGAGCAATGGGCCTGCAACCGTCTTTCAGCAAGAAGCAAATAGCCACTTGTTCGCGTCTGCAAGGCGCAGCCCGCCAGTCATCCATTAAAAACGTCCCTGTGTTCGGTGGCTATGTTTCTGTCTCCCATACCGATAAGTCCACCACTATTGAGAACAACACAGACATGGATCTCACTTGGGAAGTCTCTTTCATGGGTGAGCATCCCGAAATCATTGTGGACGGAAAGAAGATGACAACCTCTACGGAACTCGATGCAAACGGCAACGCCTATTCCCGTTGTCTTGTGCTGCTCCGTGCTCATGCGTGTGCGGTGGCTGAGGTGGAGTAATGTATAGATAAACGCAATGCATTGCATCCGCTCATGCAATGCATTGCGTTAACTGATGCACCGCGGTGCCATTCCCAACGCAGCGCGGTGCATTTTTTTGCGAAATTGTGAAAGGAATCTGAAAAACGCGTGTCCAAGTAAGTAGAGACCAATAAAAGGACAAATGGAAAATATTGAATTGCAATTCACAAAAATGGTGAAGGAATACCGCAAGACCATCTATACGGTCTGCTATTTCTTTTCCAAGGACACGGAAGAGGTTAACGACCTTTACCAGGAAATACTGATAAACCTCTGGAAAGGCTTTCCTAACTACCGTGGCGAGAGTAGCTTGAAGACATGGATCTGGCGTGTGAGCCTGAACACTTGCAGTAATCAGGAAAGGAAGAAGAAGAGCCGTATTCAGACGGTTCCGCTTTCCATAGACATAGACCTGTACAATGATGAGGATGCAGGAAGCAGACAGATCCAGATGCTGTATGACAGGATAAACCGGCTCGACGTCTTTGACCGCGCCATAATCTTGCTTTGGCTGGAAAACATGACGTATCAGGACATAGCCGATGTGGTAGGCATCTCCGTCTCCAACATTACCACCCGTTTGTTCCGGATAAAGGAACAGTTAAAAACAATGTCTAACAAGTAAAAAACTTACGAAAATGATGACACAAGAGACTATTGACCTTTCCGAATTGCAACAGTTCAAGGAACAATTCAGACTGATAGACGAGAAGCTGGAGAAGCAGCGTATCATTAACGATGAGATTTTGCATTCGTCAATGGAACGACGCTTATCACACATTGACCGCTGGTATCGTCGTCGCTTCCGTGCGCTGTTCTGTATCCCCATCATTTTCCTGGCCTTGTATCCGCATTACGGTTACATGGGCTGGCGCTACTGGGGTTTCCTGTGGTACATGGTCGGTACGGCAGCATTGGAGTTTTATCTGTACCGAAAATCCTATCGGGCTCTTGACATTAAGAACCTGCCCTCAATGACTATGAGCCAGGCTGCTGAAAACATAGCCCGGCACAAACATTTGGTCGAATCGGCAAACAAAATCTTACTTCTTCCCACGATTATACTGGTGGCATGGACGATTTTTGTGTCCGGAGGTGGCGAAAGCAGACTTTCCATTATGGCAGTCACGTTTGTGGCTATGTGCATAGGCATCGTGTTTGGCCTTTACCAACAGCGTGCCAACCGTAAGCGTCTTGACGATGTTTTGGAGCAAATCAGGAAGCTGAGGGGATAAAAGAAGGGAAAGACAGAGGACAAGGGTTTGGGATCCCGGAGCAGTAGTACTGCAAGTGGCAATGCAGATATACTGCACAGGTGGATGAAGATATACTGCGATGGCAGATGCAGTTAATTGAGGCTGAGACTCATATTATAAATCGGGTTGAGGTAAACGCAGATATAAGTGTTTACCCCATACCCGACTTGTATTATGAGACAGGTCAGTCCAATGTCAGTTCCACTGGGCAATGGTCGCTTCCGAATATTTCGGAATGGATGCTTGCACCGGAGAGGGTGGGGGCAAGGCGTTCCGAGACCAGAAAATAGTCGATACGCCAGCCGGCGTTCTTCTCGCGTGCCTTGAAACGATAGCTCCACCAGCTGTAGGCATCGGTCTGATTGGGATGGAAATGGCGGAAGGTGTCTATGAAGCCGTTCTGGAGCAGAAGGGTCATCTTCTCGCGCTCCTCATCCGTGAAGCCGGCATTGCGACGGTTGGTCTTGGGGTTCTTGAGGTCGATTTCCTGGTGCGCCACATTGAGGTCGCCGCATACAATAACCGGTTTCCTCTGGTCAAGCGATAGCAGATAGGCACGGAAATCCTCTTCCCACTTCATGCGGTAGTCGAGACGTTTCAACTCGTCCTGGCTATTGGGTGTGTAGACCGTTACCAAGAAGAAATTTTCCATCTCCAACGTGATGACGCGCCCTTCGTGGTCGTGCTCGTCAATGCCCATGCCATAAGTGACCTGTTGGGGCTGGTGGCGGGTGAATATAGCGGTTCCGCTATAGCCTTTCTTGTCGGCATAGTTCCAGTATGAGGTGTATCCGGGGAAGTCCAGTTCTATTTGTCCGGCCTGTAGTTTTGTTTCCTGCAGGCAAAAGAAATCGGCGTCAAGTGCTGCAAACGATTCTTTGAAATCTTTTCCCACAACGGCACGCAGGCCGTTTACGTTCCAGCTTATGAATTTCATCTTGAATGTTTTATGGGGATGTTCTATTTCTGTTCCTTTTTATACAAGACCATATTTTGCACGACGGTTTTTACATTGTCCTGGCAATTGGTCCGCACAAGTCTCAGCGTGTGCTTGCCTTCCTGCAACCCGAAGTTCCAATATATGTCGTTGGAGCGGTTGTGCCCGTCGGCGGGGAGTTTCATTGTGTTTACCTTTTTTCCGTCAATGTACACATCCACCAAGCCCACATAATTGATGTCATCGGCCTGGATGTATCCGCGGAGCACCATTCCGCATCCCTCAAACTGAATTTCGCCCAGTTTGTCTATGGGCTTGTTCTGCATGTTTACGGTCTTGTAGGCCTCCATTCCCTCGAAAGACTTTTCGTAGCGTGCCGTGGCGATGGGCTGCTGCTTTATGCTCACCTTGTCTTGTGACACCTTGCCACCATTGCGCTGGATTACCTCAAGCGCATGCTTGAAGCTGAGGTCATAAGCCTTCTTCAGAGAAATGTTTGTGTGGGCAAAGTTTTGATTTTCCACGGGAGGCAGACAATTTTTCCACGCGAGGGGGATATTTTTGTAGCCGATCAGCGTGCCCAAAATACCGGCTGCGGTTGAGGGATTGCAGTCGGAGTCCTGGCCACAGCGAGTGGACACATGGATGGTTTGTGTATAGTCGCCATTGCCGTAAAGCAGACCCATGATGACATAGGCGCTGTTTATCTTTGCGTCAATGTTCAGCGCAGCGTCCATGCCTTCGGGGCAGTTCTCCGCGGTTCCCCATTTGTCCTGAACCAGCTTCCATGTAGCCTTCCAGTCTGTGGGATTCTGGTCATACCATTTGATGACATCGGTCATGCACTTGTAATACGAACTTTCTTGCGGAATTGCCTTTATACCCTCGCGCACGACTTCCTGGATGTCCTTCTTTACGAACGCCAGAGAATACATGGTGGCTACATACACTCCGCCATACCATCCGTCGCCATGACACATCATGTGTCCGATGCCGTCTGAATAATGAAGAGCAGCCTGGGGCATGCCAGGGCTCATCAGTCCGGCATAGTCCGCTTCAATCTGAAAATCAATGTCATCAGCGTGCGGGTTGTTGTGCCAATGTCCCGAGGCTGGAGGCATTATGCCATTCATTATATTATAGCGCGCACTTTGGTTGGCGTGCCAAAGCGGATACCCTGCATGGGCAAAGGCGTTTGCGAAATCCTCAATGGGCGCGTCCAGTCCCTTGTCCTCGAATACCTGCACAAAGGTGAGGTCCATGTATATGTCGTCATACAATCCCTGCCATTTCTCGTAATACTCCTTTATCAGGTCATTGTCCCAACGCAGTTTCACGTCATCTTCTATAATGCGGCTGTTGTAACGGAATTCTGTGGGGCCACCGTAAGTACAGCCAATCACTTGTCCTGCCCATCCGCCCTGTATCTTGTCCATTAGGACTTCTTTGGACATGGTAATGCGCTTTGCTCCCAACGGAGAGCAAAGGCAGGCCATCAGGGTTGTCAAATATATGACCTTGCAAAATCTTCTTTTCATCATAAATTATATAATGTGTAACATCAGTTGCCGGCAGCAACAATCATGCCAAGTCCGGTAATGAAAAGAATGAACATCAGCGTGAGCAGGGTGTTTACCGTGCTGTTACTGCCCTTGAACTCCTTCCAGATAAACACGCCCCAAAGTGCGGCAATCATGGGCGCACCTTGTCCCAAGGCATAGGAGATGGAAGCTCCGGCCTTGCCGGCTGCAATGTAGCTCAGGACGGTTCCCAAACCCCAGACGCATCCGCCAAGCACACCTACAAGATGGGTGGACAATTGGCCTTTGAAGTAGGCGTCGTATCCTACGGGTTTGCCCTCGAATGGCTTTTTCATCACAATGGTGTTAAAGAGGAAATTGCTAAGGAAGATGCCGATGGCAAAAAGGAAGAAGGCCGTGTAGGGTGTGGCCTTTCCAGCAGCAGGATTCTCGAAATTCTCGATGTCCATAGCAGAGGCCACAAAGGTGTAGAAGGTGGACATGAGGATTCCG
This sequence comes from Bacteroidaceae bacterium, assembly GCA_017379075.1. Lineage (GTDB taxonomy): Bacteria > Bacteroidota > Bacteroidia > Bacteroidales > Bacteroidaceae > Physcousia. The sequence goes on along the minus strand of JAFNXL010000038.1, from coordinate 13,638 downwards.
GCAAGGATGGCAAGGATGATACCTTTCTTAGCCGAAGAAGACTGGCCTGCCCCGGCATTCTGTTTGGCAGAGGCAAAGCCGTTGAAGATAAGCGCCAGCACTATGAGCGCCACGCCACCAAAGATAAGTGTGGGGTTGCCCTGGTTGCCATCAACGAAGAAATAGGTGTTGAACACACCAATGACCAGCGCCAGACCCACTCCCAAAGGGAAGGCTACGGAAAGGCCGGCCAGCGAGGTGGAGGCGGAAAGCAGGATGTTGGACAGGTTGAACACCACACCGCCGATGATGGCGGACAGCATTCCTGCAGAAGTAACCTGCATGAGGTCGGGCACAAAGCTACGACCCTGTTCACCCATGCTGCCAAGCGTGAATCCCATGACAAGGGAGAACAGGAGAATGCCAATCACATAGTCCCAATAAAACAATTCGTAACGCCAGGTCTTGCCTGCCAACTTCTGGGTGTTTCCCCATGAACCCCAACAAAGCATTGTTACCACACACAACGCGATGGCCAATGCGTAACTGTCAACTATAAACATAATCTGAATTCGTTTTTAATGTGTTGTTTTGTCTAATCTTCTATCTCTTCCTTATAAGGCATGGACATTTGCGCTCCCCGTCTGGTCACCGAAACAGCGGCAGCCTTGCATCCGTAGTGCATAGCCTCGGGCAAAGTCTTGCCCTGCGTCAGGGCAGTACACAACGCTCCGCAGAAGGTGTCGCCCGCGGCAGTGGTATCCACCGCATCCACTTTCCTTGAGGGAACGGTTACCATTTTGCCGTCAATGGTGGTGCAAGCCCCCTTGCTGCCCAAGGTGACGATAACGTCCTGCACGCCCAATGCTTGCAAACGTTCCATGGCAGCGGGGAAGTCCTCGTCCGTAGAGACTTCAATGCCCGAAATGGTAGCAGCTTCCGTTTCGTTAGGTATCAGTAGGTCCACATTTTGCAACAACTCGGCTGGCAGAGGTGCGGCAGGGGCGGGGTTGAGAACCACATAAGCCCCTTGTTGCTTGGCCATTTCCGCTGCTTTAATCAGTGTGGGTATGGGCGTTTCCAACTGCATCAGCACAATGGCCGCTTGCGCAAAAAGGTCCTTGGCTTGCGTAATGTCTTCTGTCGTGAGTTTGGCATTGGCTCCGGGTTCAATGATGATGGTGTTCTCTCCGCTGGGTACGGTTGTGATGATTGCAACGCCTGTGGGGGCATCCTCAGCAACAGTCAGCCCGGAAACGTCAATCCCTTCGTTGCGCAGCATCTCAATGGTGGATTGACCAAAACTGTCATTGCCCACCTTGCCGATGAACGAGACATCAGCTCCAAGTCTTGCGGCTGCAACAGCCTGGTTGGCACCCTTTCCTCCGTGGTTGGTCATGAAGCCGTAGCCCGTAAGCGTTTCGCCTGGATGAGGGAAATGCGAGGCCGAAATGACCATGTCCATATTGGCGCTTCCCACAACCACAATTTTGTTTTTTCCTTTTGTTATCAACATGTTTGTCATATTGGTATTTTGAGTGGTTATTCATCTGTTTTCCACTACGAAGTTATATAAAATATGTGGGAGCAGGAAATAAAAATGCCGGATTTAGTTTGTCGTTTCAGTATAAATCGTTATTTTTGCACGGTTTTAATCAAAATGTGCAATAATAACACTAATTCATATATCACAAATGAGTTTGAAAATTGTTGTGCTTGCCAAGCAAGTACCAGACACACGCAATGTGGGTCCAGATGCCATGACACCGGAGGGCACTGTGAACCGTTCGGCATTGCCCGCGATTTTTAATCCCGAGGATTTGAACGCCCTGGAGCAGGCTCTCCGCTTGAAGGACCAGAATCCTGGTAGTACAGTAATTATCATAACCATGGGCCCCGGCCGTGCCGCAGAAGTTATCCGTGAAGCTATGTACCGTGGCGCCGATGGTGGCTATCTGCTTACCGACCGCGCATTTGCCGGTGCAGACACATTGGCCACAAGTTATGCCTTGTCCACAGCCATCAAACACGTTATGCCTGATGTAGACTTGATTATCGGTGGCCGTCAGGCCATTGACGGAGATACGGCTCAGGTAGGCCCCCAAGTGGCGGAGAAACTGGGCCTTAATCAGATTACCTATACAGAAGAGGTGCTTTCTTGCGAAGGCGGTAAGATTGTGGTGAAGCGCCACATTGACGGAGGTGTGGAGACAGTGGAAAGCGCACTTCCCTGCGTGCTCACCGTAAACGGAAGCGCAGCGCCCTGCCGACCGCGCAACGTAAAGCGCGTGATGCAGTTCAAGCGTGCATTGTGCGAAATGGAACTTCCCAAAGATACCACTTGGGCAGATCTTCCCTATGCCGACCAGTATGAGAAGAAGCCCTACTTGAAATTGGGCCAGCTGACCTGTGCCGATGTAAATGCAGACCTGTCGCAATGTGGACTGGCTGGTAGCCCCACCAAGGTTAAGAACGTGGAGAACATCGTGTTCAAGGCAAAAGAGAGTAAAGTGATGACGGCCAGCGACGAAGATATCAATGGTTTGATTCAGGAATTATTAGCAAGTCACACAATCGGATAAATCATGGCAAACAACGTATTTGTATATTGCGAGATAGAAGGCACCCAAGTGGCCGAGGTAAGCCAGGAACTGCTGACCAAGGGTCGCAAACTGGCCGACACGCTGGGTGTGAAATTAGAGGCTGTGGCTGCCGGTCACGGTATCACGGGAAAAGTGGAAGAGCAGATTCTTCCTTACGGAGTGGACAGACTGCATATCTTTGATGCAGAAGGTCTTGCTCCCTATACAAGCAAACCCCATACTGCCGTTTTGGTAAACCTTTTCAAGCAGGAAGAACCCCAGATCTGTTTGATGGGCGCTGATGTAGTGGGTCGCGATTTAGGCCCTCGCGTGAGCAGCGCGTTGCATAGCGGACTTACCGCCGATTGCACCGCTCTTGAAATTGGTCCTCATGACGACAAGAAATTGGGCAAGCATTACGACCAGTTGCTTTACCAGATTCGTCCCGCTTTTGGCGGCAACATCGTGGCAACAATCGTAAACCCCGAAAACCGTCCGCAGATGGCCACCGTCCGCAGTGGTGTGATGAAGGCTGAAATTCTGGATGTCAACTATCCTGGCGAGGTAATCGTGCAGGATGTGGCTAAGTTTGTGCCCGAGACCGAATATGTGACCAAGGTACTGGAACGTCATGTCCAGGCAGCAAAGAACAACCTGAAGGGTGCGCCCATTGTGGTGGCCGGCGGTTATGGCGTGGGTTCCAAGGAAGGCTTTGCCCAGTTGTACGAACTGGCTAAGGTACTGCACGCCGAGGTTGGCGCAAGTCGTGCCGCCGTGGATGCCGGATTCTGCGACCACGACCTGCAGATTGGCCAGACTGGTGTTACCGTGCGTCCCAAGGTATATATCGCCTGCGGCATCAGCGGTGCCATCCAGCACGTAGCCGGAATGAAGGAGAGCGGTATCATCATCAGTATCAATAGCGACGAGAACGCTCCTATCAACCAGATTGCCGACTATGTGATCAACGGCACTGTTGAGGAGGTTGTTCCCAAGATGATAAAGTATTACAAGCAAAACAGTAAGTAAGCCATGGCAAATTTATATACAGACATTCCCGAAATAAAATTTGAACTGGAGAACAGTCCGCTGATGAACCGCATCGTGGAACTGAAAGAACGTGACTTTGCCGACAAAGACCAGTATGCCGAGGCTCCCCAGGATGTGGCAGATGCCATTGACACCTACGGACGTGTGCTGGACATTGTGGGCGACATCACCGGTAACATCATCGCGCCTAACGCAGAAGAAGTGGATGCGGAAGGCCCTCATTGCGAGAACGGGCGCGTGCGTTATGCTGCAAAAACTTATGAAAACCTTGCCGCAATGACCGATGCTGGTCTTAACGGTGTAACCATGCCCCGACGCTATGGCGGTTTGAACTTACCCGTCACGGTCTATACTGCAGCCAATGAAATGGTGAGCACCGCCGATGCCGGATTTGAGAACATCTGGTCATTGCAAGATTGTATCGAAACGCTCTATTGTTTCGGAAACGAAGAGCAGCGCCAGAAGTACATTCCCCGCGTTTGTGCCGGCGAGACTATGAGTATGGATCTTACCGAGCCTGATGCAGGAAGCGACCTACAGAGCGTGATGCTGAAGGCCACCTATGACGAAGAGAACGACTGCTGGCGATTGAACGGTTCAAAGCGTTTCATCACAAACGGAGACAGCGACATTCATCTTGTATTGGCACGAAGCGAAGCTGGCACAAAGGACGGACGCGGACTGTCCATGTTCATCTATGACAAGAAGGACGGAGGTGTGGACGTACGTCGCATCGAGAACAAAATGGGTATCCACGGTTCGCCAACCTGCGAGCTTGTATATAAGAACGCCAAGTGTGAGTTGTGCGGCGACCGCAAGCTTGGACTTATCAAATATGTGATGTCTTTGATGAACGGAGCACGCCTTGGCATCGCTGCCCAGAGCGTGGGCCTGAGCCAGGCGGCCTATAATGAAGCCATTGCCTATGCTCGCGACCGCAAGCAGTTCGGCAAGGCTATTATCGAATTCCCCGCTGTGGCCGAAATGATCTCCAATATCAAGACTAAATTGGATGCTGGACGTGCCCTGCTTTACCAGACAGCCCGTTATGTGGACATTTACAAAGCATTGGAAGATATTGCCCGCGAGCGCAAACTTACTGCTGAGGAACGCCAGGAATTGAAGCAATACCAGCGTTTGGCCGACGCCTTCACACCTTTGGCCAAGGGTATGAACTCCGAGTACGCCAACCAAAACGCCTACGACTGTATTCAGGTTCACGGTGGTAGTGGTTTCATGTTGGAATATGCTTGTCAGCGTATTTATCGCGACGCACGCATTACAAGCATCTACGAGGGTACAACCCAGTTGCAGACCGTGGCTGCCATCCGTTATGTGACCAACGGCTTCTATGCCCAGGTTATTGAGGAATATTTGTCGGCACCCGTTCATCCCGAGTTTGAGGGCATCCATCGCCGCATCAAGGAGATGGCCACCAAACTGAACGTATGTACAGCTGCCGTCAAGGAGGCCGATAGCCAGGAGGTGCTGGACATTTGCGCACGCCATCTCTACGAAATGGCGGCAAGCACCATCATGAGTCTCTTGCTGTTGCGTAACACGATGCAGGCACCCGAACTTTTTGCCAAGAGCATGAACGTGTATCTGCTCTATGCAGAGAGCGAAGTGGAAAAGCATTTCAACTGGATTCGCCACATGAACGTTTCTCTTGCAGAAGGCTTTCGCCAAGCCTGATTCCCTTTGAAACAAGTCTGAATGACATATCCGGAGACGCACCCTTTGTCCGTGCCTCTCCGGATTTTTTCATTTGCTTTTCAAACATAATCGACGAAGGTGGCGTGCCTTTTGGAAATAAATGTCTATCTTTGCTGCAGAAAAGTTACAATGCGCATGAAAAATAGATTCATTTCCTTTTTCCTGTTTCTGACACTGTGCCTTATTTCGCCAGCTCAGAACAGACAGTCCACCGATGCCTATTTCTCCTCTGTACTGAATGGCATGGAACTGGCATTGATGCCGAGTGGCCGTTTCGGTATCGCCGAGTTGGAACAGCACAAGAAGACGGTATGGGAGTCATGGTGCCGTGCCAACCAAGTCTTTGCCGAGGAGAAACTGCCCGTCCTTCGTCCGCTTACCAATGCCGACACGCTTCGATGGCATTTGCCGCCTGTTTTGGAGGCCGATTCCGTGATGCCGTTCTATTTCGGCACCAAGGGTGAGCGCCCTGCTGAAGGATGGCCTTTGATGCTTTATCTGCACGGTTCAGGCCCCAAGGAACATGAGTTTGCCACGGGCTATATCCTTTGCCAAAGGTTCGATGATGCGCCTTCGCTCTATTTCATTCCGCAGATTCCCAGCGAGAAACACTATAGATGGTATCTCAAAGGCAAGCAGCATATTTGGGAGCAACTGTTGCGCCAGTCTTTTGTCGGTGGCGAAGTGGATGTCAACCGCATTTATCTCTTCGGCATTTCCGAGGGTGGATACGGTAGTCAGCGTCTAGCTTCGTTTTATGCCGACTATCTGGCAGCGGCGGGACCAATGGCTGGTGGTGAGGTCAGCGAGAACGCTCCTGCGGAGAACTTGGGACATGTAGGTTTCTCCTTCCTTACCGGAGCAGATGACCTGATGTTCGGACGTAACCGTCTTACCCGTCGTGCCGCCGAGTTACTTGACAGTCTGCAGGAACGCTATCCTGGCGAATACTGCCACAACATTCAGCTCATTCCTGGCCGCGGCCATCATATCGACTACAATCCTACTACGCCATGGCTGAAGAGCTTTGTGCGCACGCCGCGCCCACTCCATTTCGTTTGGGAAGACTTCCCGATGGACGGCCGTTACCGCAACGGGTTTTATAACATTCAAGTGCATGAGCGTGACACCACAGGCGGGAACGAGCGTACACGATATGAAATGAACATTAAGGACAATGTGATCAGTCTCTCGTTGGAACGCGTAAAATACATGACAGTTGAGCGCGAACCGAAATGGGGAATACCGATGGTGCAGCATACCAGTTGTGAGCGGGCAACAAAGGGACGGTTTACACTTTATCTGTCACCGGACATGGTGGACTTTGACTGCAAAGTCTCCGTTATCGTTAACGGACGTAGGGTTTTCAATGGTTATCTTAAACCCGATGTAAGGCATTTGGCCACCAGTTGCGCTTGTTTCTTTGATCCCGAACGTCTGTTCCCGGCTGCCGTGGAGGTGGCTTTGTAGCACCCGCCTTCTTTTGCTTGGCTACCGTCTATTTTGCTCATTTCCCCAAGAGGTGCCGAATAGCGTCCATAGGCGCATAGAGAATCATCCTTGGACCTGCCCAGCGCATAATCCTGCGTATGGCTTTGCGTTCTTTCGGGGCATAGCAATGGATGGGACAATCCTTGCAGGCGGGTTTCTGCTCGCCAAACTTGCAACGATCGAGCCTACGGCAAGCATAATCAGCCAGCCTGCGGTATTCTTCGGGTACTGTCTGCAACCCAAGATGGTGTCTGCAATACAGTTCTATCATCTTGCAGACTGTCGTTTTCTCTCGTTCTATTCTGCTCATCTCAGTTGCTTTTGAACTTGCAAGGCTTTTCTGCTTAGCAATGTAGGTGAGCTATCATCACTCTACTACTTGATAGATGTGGGGAAGGTTGCGGCCTTCCTGGTTGTAGTCGAGACCGTAACCAACGATGAAGTCGTTCTCAATATCAAAGCAACGGTAATCAATGTCAAGGCTAACCTTTAGACAACCGGGCTTTACAAAGAGGGAGGCAATGCGCACATCTTTGGGTTGTTTTTCATCCAGAATGCGTAACATCTCCTTCATGGTGGTTCCAGATTCGATGATGTCTTCCACGATTACGATGGTGCGTCCGCTTACGTCTTCGTCCAGACCAATCAACTGCTTTACCGTTCCAGTTGATTTGTCGCCCTCATAGGATGAGAGACGCACGAATGTTGTTTCACAGGGGAAACGAAGATTACGCAAGAGGTCGGCGGCAAATACGAACGAACCGTTCAGAACAACAATGAAAAGTGGATTCTTCCCGCTCAGGTCTTTATCAATTTGTGCGGCAAGTTCCTTTACTCTTTCTCTGATTTTGTCTTCCGATATGTACAGGGCGAATCTCTTGTCCCTTACTTGTACGACATTGTTCATGATGGGTGGTCATTATGATTGGTGTGAATCAAATATAAATCCCCTGGCACTTCTCTGGGGAAAGGAGTGTCAGGGAATTCTGTTTTTGAGAGTATGTTACTCCGCAGTCAGTTCCAGTACATGACTTGTGAGTTTGCGGGTGCTGAGGAGGTTTACGCCCACGGTCATGAGATACTGTCCGCTATATACGCGGTCGTTACATCCAAGGTTGCTTCCGTGGCCGGGCATCATGTTGATCTCACGCACACGGTAGCGGGTATCGGGGTTAAGTCCCTTAAGTAGAACGGGGTTGTTGCGCTCGCCCCAACGGGGATAGGTGTTGAAGGCAAAGACCACAGCACTCTTCTTGTCCGTTCCCACGAACTGGGTTACGGCATGTGGACCGTCGTAGGGAGAATACAGGCGGTACATATCTCCATCCATGATGACGGGAGAGAGACGTCGGTAGTTCTTCACGGCTTCTTGGCAATAGGCCAAGTCCTTTTCGCTCATGTCGCTCAGTTTGATGTCGAAGCCCATCTTGCCCATCATGGTCACGTCTGTGCGGAATTTCACACTTGTGCCAGAATTCCAAGTGGTAACATGGGCGCAGGTGGCCTTGGCGGGATAGAAGAATGAGTAGGCATACTGGATGAAGAGACGCTCCAGGGGGTCGGTGTTGTCGCTTGCCCAAAATTCTGTGAAGTAAGAGAGCGCCTTGTAGTCAATGCGTCCACTACCTCCGGAACAAAGCATCATGGGAAGGTTGGGGTACTTGGCTTTGATGCGCTCAAGTACGTTATAGAGTCCACGCACATAATCTACATACAAATGGGTCTGCTTGTCCTTGAGGTGGTGAGAGTAGATATTGGTGATGGGGCTGTTGCAGTCCCACTTGAAATAGGCAATGCCGGGATAGTCTGTCATGAGGCGATCCACTACACCGAATACGAAGTCCTGTACCTTTGGGTTGCTCAGGTCGAGCACCATTTGGTTGCGGAAGTAGTATTCATCGCGGTTTGGCAGGTGGATTACCCAATCTTTATGCTTTTCGTACAGCTCGCTCTTGGGATTCACCATTTCGGGCTCAATCCAGATGCCGAATTTGATGCCTTTCTTCTGCGCTTCTTCAACAAGCTTGGTTACCTTTCCGGGCAGTTTGTTGGCGGTTTCCTCCCAGTCGCCCAAACCTTGGGTATCGCCATGGCGGGGGTATTTGTTACCAAACCATCCGTCATCCAACAGGAACATGTCCACACCGAGCTTCACAGCATCGCCCATCAGATTGCAGAGCTTTTCCTCATTGAAGTCGAAATAGGTGGCTTCCCAGTTATTGAGCAGGGTGAGGCGACCTTTTTGTCCGTCCTTCAGTTGGTACTTGCGTGCCCAGTTGTGCAAATTGCGGCTGGCGCGGCTCAGACCCTCATTGCTCATGGTGAAGAAGAACTCAGGGGTGGTGAAGGTTTCCTTGGCACCCAGTTCGTAGGAGGAGAAATAGGGGTTGATGCCGCTGATGAGACGTAGATTGTCGCTTTCGTCCACCTCGAAGGTGAAACGGAAGTTTCCGGTCCAGCCCAGTTGTCCAAGCATTACCTGGCCGTGGTCTTCAGTAGCCTGTTCGCCCACGGAGAGGATGAACATGGGAGGGGTGAACAGGTTGGCGCGGGTTCCCAACTTGGTGTCAAGAACCTTCTTTCCGAAATTGAGGGGGACGGTGCTCATGTGACCTTCGTCAGCCCAGTTTCCACTGAATTCAGTGAGCCAGTACTTTCCACCAGTCAGGTGCAGCATGCTGCTGGCATACTTTTCCAGCATCACGGGCTTCTTTTCTCCGTTTACAATTTCTGTGTGCGTCTTGATGACATCTTCATCGGCATAGGCAGAGAAGTGCAGGCGCACTTGGGTGCCGTAAACCTTGTCCTGCAGGGTGATGACGGTATGCTGGCTTCCGTCAGCAGCAGTTTCCTGCTTATGCTCTACGTAAGTGAGCAGGGTGGAGGCGTTACCGTCGGCATGGCGCACGTCAATGGCAGGCTCAAAATAGTCCTCCATTCCGTGTGTCAGGTAGGCTTCTGTTCCGCCTGGCAAATGCTGCAAGTCTGCTTCATCTGTGAGATGGCGACCCATGTACGACTGGTAGAGGCGTCCGTTTCCGCGCACTCGGAACACAATGTCCGTGCTCTTGGTGCTTACACGGATGAACTCATCGGCATGCGCCAGTGTGGCCACACAAAGCAGAGCCGAAAGTAGAAGATGTCTGATTTTCATAATAAAATGTATTTTAGGTGATTGCTTATTTGATATTTTGTGATTGGTTGTGGTCGGCATGGAATGCCTTTGCGCGTTCCTCGAGCAGAGGGAACATATCCTCTGTCATGCGCGAGGTGCAGGCTCTCACTCCTTCTTGCAGACTGCCGGTTGTGCCAAGGGCAATGCTGGAGATGCCGTAATAGAGCAACTGGCGCAAAAGGGCACCTCCGCTCAGACCAGGATAACCTATGGTGAAGAAGAAACCATCGCCCACCTTTTGGGTTACATCGCGATCATATACAACGTGAAAGCCGTTGGCACAGAAAATCTCCTTCATCTTCTCGGCACGGCGCGCATATTCCTGCGTGTCGGCACAGAAATCAAGTTCTCCGTCTACAGAGGCGCGCATCATCTCGGCATAGGCATATTGGGTGGTGGCGGTGCAACCGCTGGTTATCATGTAAAGTATGGATGCCACAAGCGTCTGTCCGAAAATGCCCGAATCCTGATATCGTTCTGCCAATGCAGGAAAGTGGCGTTCGTAGAGTTTGTCGCTCACGCACATTACGGCCATGCGCTGTCCGGCATAGCTGAATATCTTGGAAGAGGAGAGCATCAGGATGTAATTGTCCGTATAGCGTGCCACGGTGGGAGGGTAGGGTGGCTGCCAAGGTGTGCGGAAGTCTGTACGGAAGTCCATCAGGAAATAGGCAAGGTCTTCCAACACCACAACGTCATAACGAGTGGCCAGTTCTCCGATAATCTGCAGTTCGGAGTCTTCCAGACAAATCCATGCAGGGTTGTTGGGGTTTGAGTAGACAATGGCGGCAATTTCGCCGGTCTTCATGTATTCTTCAAGTTTGTCGCGCAATTTCTCGCCGCGGAACTGGTATATGTCAAACTGTTCCCATTTTGCTCCGATGACGCGCAACTGTGACTTCTGGATGGGGAATCCGGGGTCAATGAACAGCACCTTGTCCTTTCCTGGCGTACATTGCGTACAGGCGATGAACGCGCCATAGGAAGAAGCCACGCTTCCCACGGTGGGGATGCAGCTTCGGGGCGTGATGTCCACGTCAATGAAGGCTTTTACAAAGCGTGAGGCTTGTTCCTTCACCTCAGGCACACCGGCAGCAGCGGGGTATTGCGAGCCCACTCCGGCTTCAAGCGCTTTTTTCTCTGCCTCTATGCCGATTTTGTTGGCGGGCAGTCCGGGCGACCCCTGGTCCATACGTATAAAGGGGATGCCGGTTTTCTCCTGAAGACGTTGCGCCACTAAAAGCACATCGCCAATGGTGGCGTTTTCTAGGTCTGCCACATGCAGTTCGTCCACAACTTGTTGGACTATATTTTCGTCAAAGACTTTACTCATTGTCTATTTAAATAAAATTATGTTTGCTTTAAAATAAATTATTGTCTGCATCATTCAGCACGGGAAACTTCTGACGGAACTCCAAAAGAGCCTCCATGTCCACATTTCCGGAGATGACGTTTTCTTCTCCCTCGGGACACACTGCAATTTTCCTCCCGTAGGCGTCAATCAGCATGGTTCCGCCGCAATATGTGCAGGCGGGGTCTTCCCCTACACGGTTCACTGCCGCCACATAGCACTGGTTCTCTATGGCGCGGGCAACGAGGAGCGATTTCCAAGCCTCTACGCGCGGAGTGGGCCACGATGCCACATAGATAATCATATCATAGTCGCCACGGTTGCGGCTGAAGACAGGAAAGCGCAGGTCGTAGCAGATTTGCAACAAGATGCGCACACCGCAATGCGTCACCACAACACGTTCGCTTCCTGCCGTGAAGGTCTTGTGCTCGCCACCATAGGTGAAAAGGTGGTGCTTGTCATAATGTTCCACTTGTCCGTCTGGGTGCACAAAATAGAAACGGTTATAGAATTTGCCGTCGTGTTCCACCGCCACACTTCCAGCAATGGCGCAATTGCGCTGCTTTGCCGTGCGAATCATCCAGTTAATGGTCTCTCCGCCATCGGTTTCTGCGATGCCGGCGGGAGAGGTGGCAAATCCGGTTGAAAACATTTCAGGCAGAATGTAAAGGTCTGCCGGTTCTGCTTTGGCCAAAAGCTCGTCAATGTGTTTCACATTCGCTTCTGGGTTAGCCCAAACAATATTTTGCTGTAAAAGGGTTACTTTCATTTTTCTTCTTGTAACTGATTCTTCTCTGCAAAATTACACATAAAATGCGATATACAGGCTCCACAGACAAGAAAAACTAAGCGACAACAGATGTTAGAGGGCATATTTTAGCCTTTCGCCCCATTCTCTTTCAGATATTTGTTGTATCTTCGTGCTTGAAACAAGATTGACTGACATGAAGAATACAAAGAATATATGGTTAGCTCTTTGTCTGCTTATGCTTGCAGGCGCAGCCATTTATATCCCGCTATCATCCTCTTTCCGCACTCCTTTCGCAACAATGGAATTTTCCAATCCAAGCATGAAGTGGCGCCCCATCCCATTGTGGTTTTGGAATAATACCGCCATTGAAGACAGCACATTGGAAGAACAATTGGAAAAGATGATTGTGGCCGACAATTATGGCGGTTGCGCCATTTTGCCATTTGGAAAGCATTTCAGTCCCTCGTATCTATCTGACGACTACTTCAGATTATATGGCCGAGCCGTAGAAAAGGCCAAAGGATTGGGCGCAAAAATGTCCATCTATGACGAATATGGCTTTCCCAGTGGCAGTATGGGGGCCATCAACGGTTCTGGTGTGACCACATTCATGAACAATCATCCCGAACATACAGTAAAACGTCTTGACAAGACTGAATTTACGGCAGTCGGTGGCTCTACCTTTTGCCAAAAACTGACCATTTCAGGAAAAGTGATGAGCATTGTGGCATGGAATACAGGCACAAATGAGATTGTAAATCTTCGTGATAACCTTAGCGCCACTGATGAATTGAGGTGGGAAGTCCCAAATGGCAACTGGAAGATAATGCTGTTCCAATGCGTCACGGATGGCGACCCCAATGTGGACTACCTCTCTCAAGAGGCGGTAGAACATTTTGTCAATGATACCCACGATGCATACTATCGTTTGTTCGGCAAGGATTTTGGCAAAACCATTATCTCCACTTTCTTTGATGAACCTACGATGTACAGGGCACAAGGCCGAATGTGGACGGGCAATTTCAATGAGAAGTTCAAGGAAAAACACGGTTTCTCACCAGAGGAATTGTATCCTGCTTTGTGGTACGACATCGGTCCTAATACGGCCGCTGCACGTAATTTGCTGTTCGGCATGAGGAGTGCGCTTTATGCCGAAGGTTTCATGGGAACAATCAATCGCTGGGCAGAGGAGCATGAAATCCTCTCTACCGGCCATCAGGATCAAGAGGAAATTGCCAACCCCACCAGCGTGTCCGGAGATTTAATGAAAGTGGGACAATACATGGGCATGCCCGGAATAGACAAAATCGGTGGCGGACGACCCACGGAAGACTACTACAAAGTGGTGTCTTCATCGGCGAATAACTGGGACAAAACCTATGTGATGTCTGAGACCTACGGTGCCATGGGAAACATCCCGGAAGAAAACCTCTACCAGATTGCCATAGAACAATACACAAAGGGAGTCAACCATTTGATACCTCATGCTGTCTGGTATAATGACCAGGACGTAACCTTTTTGCCAGAGTTGTCATGGCGCAAT
>JAFNXL010000037.1 GCA_017379075.1 Bacteroidaceae bacterium | reverse complement strand
GAGCAGAAGGGTTTGTGTGCCATCGGCAAGCACGGGGCCCAGACACATTCCTTCGTAATTGGAAAATCGGGTATTGAACAGATGGAAGCGGGTGCTCCACCGCTCCAGCAGTTTCTTTTGGCCACTGAGGGGATTGTACAGAAAGAGTTTGCACCAGCAACGGCTTCCGTTATAGGCGCGGGCAATGCGGGCCTCGCGTTCCAGTACCAGCAGACCGCCTCCTGGAAAAGGAGTTACAGCCACAACTCCGTGGTAATGGTCGCGCCCATGATTGCGGGCTTGTGGCAAGTCCAAGCAGTAGGAATATTCGGATGCAAGTTTCAAATCAAGGCCAAAGCTCATCATGCGCAAATGCAAAGCCTCATCCTCCTTGAGCGGACTTTCCGTTACCGTCCAGAAAAGATGTTCCCGAGGGTCATAACCCAGCGCCTCGAAGCCTCTGTTGTACTGTATGAATTCTTTTCCGACATATTGGGGCACCCGAATTTCTTCACCGGTGAGCGTGCCGTCAAGGCGGTGTTCCAGAATGCGCTGGTCTTCCTCGCCGCTTACGAACAAAGTGTTCCGCTGAGGGCAAAAAGCAATTCCCTCGGCATCGCGGTCAAACGGCCACGCGAGGCCGTAAAAACCGTCGTTGCTTACATCAATAATTTTTCCCGTTACGGTATCCATTCTGAGCGTCCAGACAAAGAACCCCGCTTCTGATTGTTCGTCCGAAACCACGGCATATTTTTGTCCGCCCAAAGGAGCGATTCCGCTATAGTTGGCTTTGGGAATGTCCCACCGCGAAAGACGGTAGCGTTTTGCCACAACCGGTTGGAGCATGAAGAGCATGAACAGAAGTGGCAAGCTGCAAGATGGCAGTCTGCCCGCTGACACACTCTTCCTTGTCATCCAACTACTTGATGCCATATTTCTTGAGAATCTTCAACAATGGCTTGCGCAGCGACTCGGCCCAAAGCGTATAGCCATAATCGCCAGGATGCGTGCCGTCCACGCTGGTCTCGTGCGTGGGCGAAGTGGCATTGGTTACCTCTATGTAATATACATCGGCATATTTCTTAATGGCCTCGCGCATAAGCTTTTCCGCACAGTCCTGACGTTTCTTTTCCGCACGTTCAGAACCAGTATTGAAATTACGGCTCTCACGATAGATGGTACGCTGGAATATCAAAGGTTTTCCGGGATGAGCCTTCTGAAGCTTCTCGATGAAAGGGAAAAGCCTTTCTTCTATCTGTTCAACAGAGGGGTTGGAAAAGGCATCAAAAACAAAGGCATCCGCATCCGTTGCGCAAAGCACATCGCAGAAATAGGGCTGAAGCTTGCAGTTACCGGCACAACCCAGGTTAAGGACGTGCAGTCCTGTGGCACGGCTCAACTGCGAAGGATAGTTCATTGCAGGTCGGGAGGTGCTGCTGCCGTGCGTGAAACTGCTGCCGAAGAAAGCGATGCGATGGCGGAAAGGATTTTCAAGGGGCAGAAGTGTTTTTCCAGCCTGGACGCCAATCTTCAGTTCAAGCAACTCGCTCTGGATGGGCAGATAAATCAGGCATTCCTTCTCCTCTCCATCCATATTGTTTATCAGCGTAACCGGATTGTTCAAACTCTTGTCGCCAGAAACAGTACTGGCAGCATTGATCCACTGGCCGTCCTTACGGATGTAAAGGTCGAAACCGCGGGCTGAAATCCCCATTGTATTGGTGGGGAAACCCACATCGCCATATTGCGGGTCCACGGAAATGATGGTGGAGTTGGTGCGAAAGGCACAAATCATTCCCACTCCGCAACGGACCTGCCTGTTCTCGCCTGCCGTAAAGCCCTTGAAACGCGTAGTATCCACACGATGGAAGGGGTTGGGATTTTCGGGAAAGAACTGGCCCAGCATTGTAAGGTCTGTGGCATCGGTCCATGCAAACTTCACATCTTTAGCCGATTGGGCAACAAGAACCATCGGACTCAGAAGCAACAACAATATAAATAATGCGGTATTCTTCATAATTTTTATTTTAAAAATGTGACAATCAAGGATTTGGTATCAGTTTATAGAGCTTGTCGCTACTACGAATCTTGCTTTCCAGCGGAATGCTGATGCGCTGGCCCTGCAACGCAGTTTCAACGGGATTCAAGTCGAAACGGATTTCCTTTACAACGGTTTCCAATGCGCCCGTGGTGGGACCGGTAATCAGAATCTTGTCCCCCACACTTAACGGAGCGGCCTCAATCTTGAACTCGGCAACCTTCAGACGGTTAAAATACTTCATTCCCTTGCCCACATACACTTTCTTCTCCGTGGCCAGGGAACCGGGCTGGTCGTTCCACTCCCCTAACATCTGTCCCTGGTAATATCCATCCCAGAATCCGCGGTTGAAAACGCGGGAAAGGCGTTCATCCCAATCGTCCATGCGTTCGGGGGTGAAGTCATTGTCAAGCACAGCCTGGATGGCCTCGCTGTAACAACGCACCACCGTTGAAACATATTCCGCACCTCGGGCACGGCCTTCAATCTTGAAAACCCGGACGCCCGACTGCATCATCCGGTCGATGAAACGGATGGTCTTAAGGTCGCGGGGCGACATGATATACTTGTTGTCAATGTCCAGTTCGGTACCCGTCTCGCGGTCACGGACAGTATAACCTCTTCTGCAAAGTTGCATACATTCGCCACGATTGGCGCTACGGCCCATATTCTGAAGACTCAGGTAACACTTTCCGCTGATGGCCATACACAAGGCTCCATGACAGAACATCTCAATGCGGATGAGTTCTCCACTGGGGCCACAGATGTTCTGCTCCACAATCTGCCGATAGATTTCTGCCACCTGATCCATATTCAGCTCACGGGCAAGAACCACCACATCGGCAAACTGCGCATAGAACCTCAACGCTTCTATATTACTGATATTGAGCTGTGTACTCAAATGCACTTCAAGGCCAATCTGACGGCAGTACTGCATCACAGCCACATCACTGGCAATTACGGCAGATATACGGGCTTCCAGTGCCGCATCCAGAATCTGGCGCATCATGGCCAAGTCCTCACCATAGATAATCGTATTAACGGTAAGATAACTCTTGACACCACAATGACGGCATTCGCTGGCAATGTCCTTGAGGTCATCTATGGTGAAAGTGCGGGCGGAATGGGCACGCATATTCAGATGCTCAATACCAAAATATATGCTGTCCGTACCGGCACGCAAGGCTGCAGACAACGCTTCCCGCGAGCCTACCGGAGCCATTATTTCAAAATCTTTTCTGTTCATCGTCGAAATATTACCTTATTATATATACACAATCAGAGATACTTGGTCTCTATCTCGTCCAGAATGCCAAAGAGTTCGCTTACCGTCTCGGCACGGAGCATGCGGATGCGTGTCTCGCGGAAATTGGGAATACCCTTGAATATTGGACTGGCTGCCAAGTGGCGGCGTACATGCAATATGCCGCGATACTCGTCTATGCGGTTCACGCTGGTAAGTACCTGCTCCCTTAAGATATCCATTTTCCAGCCCGTACTGAGCAGGGGATGCTTTGAAGGCAGCATGCCCGCACTTGGAGCGGTGTGCCCCAACGCCTGGTTGATTTCATAGAAAATCCATGGTTGTCCAAAGGTGGCACGACCCACCATTATGGCATCCACACCATAACGTTCAAAGCATTCGACGGCACGCTCGGGAGTGGTGATGTCTCCATTGCCTATGATGGGAATATGCATTCTGGGATTCTCCTTTACCTCGGCAATCAGCGACCAATCGGCTTCGCCGGTATACATCTGGGCACGGGTTCGGCCATGAATGGTGAGTGCCTTGATGCCACAGTCCTGCAACTGTTCGGCCAACTCTACGATTATACGGTGGTCATGATCCCATCCCAGACGTGTCTTTACCGTTACCGGCGTATCCGGCACCGCATCCACCACTGCACGGGTTATGGCCAACATCTGTGGAACATTCTGCAACATTCCGGCACCGGCACCTTTTCCCGCCACTTTCTTCACCGGGCAACCAAAGTTCAAGTCAAGCACATCGGGATGTGCCTGTTCAACCACAATGCGGGCAGCCTCGCGCATGGCATCCACGTCACGACCGTAAATTTGAATGGCAACAGGCCGTTCATCGGCACAGACCTTCAGCTTTTCCAGACTTTTGTTCACCATCCGTATCAGGGCATCGCTTGACACGAACTCGGAATACACCATAGCCGCTCCCATCTGTCTGCATAACAGGCGGAAACCGATGTCAGTTACGTCCTCCATCGGGGCAAGCAGCACAGGCTTATCTCCTAAATCAATGTTTCCTATCCTCACAGGCAAAACATGTTTTAAAACCCTTTGGCCTTGAATGCCAGGGCATACATCTTCATCTGTTTTATCATGGCCAGCAAACCGTTGCTACGAGTGGGCGAAAGATGTTCGCTGAGTCCTATTCTTTCTATAAAATACAAATCTGTATCCAGTATTTCCTGTGGTGTGTGGTCACCAAGCACACGAATGAGCAACGCCACTATTCCTTTTACAATCAGTGCATCGCTTTCTGCCTGGAAGTGAAGCTTGCCGTCAATCATATCGGCCTGAAGCCACACTCTGCTTTGGCAACCGTCAATCAGGTTCTGCTCGTTCTTGTACTTTTCCTCCAAAGGCGGCTGGTCGCTGCCCAGGTCAATGAGCAGCTGATATTTGTCCATCCAGTCTTCAAAATCAGAGAATTCCTCTATAATCTCGTCTTGTATCTCGTTTATCGTCATCATTGTGCGTCTTCGTTATAAATAAGTTGTACCAAAGTCTGTCCCACAGCATTGAGCACATTGGGGTCAATGTTCTCGGGCGTATCCTCCACCGTATGCCAAGTGGGTCCAAAGTTGCTAGGGCCTTCCGTAAAATGGGGAACGATGTCCAGACAAGGAATGCCGGCAATAAGGTTCACATTCACATGGTCGTCCATAAGATAGCCTCCGTCCTTCAAGGGGAAATAGTGGCGATATCCCATCTGGCCGGCCAGTTTCCAGACCATTTCCACAATGGGGCCGGCATATTCCTGAGAAATCAACTCCTTGGAGAAGGTACATCCACGGCCGCCCACCATATCCATAAGTATGCCATAGCGGGCAGAATACTGGTTGTTACGGGCGGCTTCGGCCCAGGCCTTCGAGCCAAGACACCAGGTTTCCCTACCGCTGTCAAACTCGTTTTCCGCCCATTCCGGAGTGCCCATGTCTTCTACATCGAAACAAACAAAGTCAATGCCCAACTTGACCGGACTTTGCTGAAGGACACGGGCCATTTCCAACATCACAGCCACACCGCTGGCACCATCATTCGCTCCCATTACGGGCTTCATGTGATTGTCCGGATTGGGATCGTTGTCGGCCCAAGGACGACTGTCCCAATGTGCGCAGAAAAGTATGCGGTCTGGGTTTTCTGGATTGATGCTGGCAATTATATTGCGGGCAGAAACCTTTGAACCGTCGTATACGGTTACTTCTGCAAACTGTTCAGAAACCTGAGTGCCGAACTGCTCAAACTTGTCCACGATATAGTCTCCACACTGGGCAGAGGCTTCGCTCTCCGGCAAGCGGGGACCGAAACTGCACTGGTCCTTCACATACTGCATCGCGCTGTCTGAAACAAAAACAGGGCAGGGAGCCAACGCTATGGTATCGGCCTTCTTTGTGTTAGACTGCTTTTGCCCTGTACAGGACATTATTCCTACTATACAGAGAAAGATGTTTGCTATCAAGATTTTCCTTGCGTTCATTTATTTTCAAGATTTAAAATTCTGTATTTCATTCATCACGCGCAAAAAGTTTCCTCCCCAAATCAGCTGAAGATCCGCCTCCGAGAAACCATTCTTCAGCAACATTCGGGTAAGGTTTATCACTTCCGATGCCGAAGCAATTCCGGGCACACCGCCGTCACCGTCAAAGTCGGTACCTATTCCTATGTGTTCAACACCCATAACCTTTGCCATGTGCTTCAGATGAGTTATGGCATCCAGAATGTCCGCCTTGCCGTCCTTGCGCAGAAACCCTTCGTAAAAGGTTACCTGTGCCACACCGCCCTTTCGGGCCAATGCCCGCATCTGCTCATCGGTCAGATTGCGCGGATGGTCACACAATGCACGGCTGCTGCTGTGGCTGCACACAATGGGCACGTCACTGATTTCCAGCGCGTCGTAAAAACTCTTTTCAGAAGCATGGCTCAAATCCACCATCATGCCCACCCTGTTCATCTCCTTGATGACCCGGGCACCGAAATCGCTCACGCCCTGATGCTCGGAATTTCCACGGGCAGAATCGCAGATATCATTGTCTCCATTGTGGCAAAGCGTCATATATACCACACCTCTTTTTCGGAATGCCTCCACATTATTTATATCCTTTCCTATGGCATAACCGTTTTCAACCCCCATCATAAGAGCCTTTTTCCCTTGCCCTTTCAGGTCATAGAGTTCCTTGGGTGTGCGGGCAATTCCAATCGCATCCGCATTGTCCGCCACCATTTCCTCAATCTGGTCCAATATGTGGTGTGCGGTTCGGTTTGCCAGTTCCAGGGAAGCCTCGTCTCTTCCACCTTGCGGCAGATAAGCCACCATAATGCTGGCATCGAGCCTTCCTTCATGCATCTTGTGCAGATCCACCAAAGCCAGGTCAGAACGGGAACTTATCAAGCGTGAGGGTGAAATTCCTCTTTCCGCAGCTTTCGGGAAACACATTGGCGTATCGCAATGACTGTCCAGGGTGAGGATACGTTGATGAATGCCGCGTGCCTGCAAAAAGGAACGGGCTTCCTTCACCAACCACTCAAAAAGAGGCATCATACTGTCGTCTCCGCCCAAGACAAAACATTCGGGATGCCATTGCACGCCCAAAAGACTCTTGTGCTCAGTGCTTTCCACCGCTTCAATCACACCGTCGGCCGAACGGGCACATACCTTAAGCAAACTACCCGTCTCGCATACAGCCTGATGATGGAAAGAATTGACGGCAATTCG
This sequence comes from Bacteroidaceae bacterium, assembly GCA_017379075.1. GTDB lineage: Bacteria > Bacteroidota > Bacteroidia > Bacteroidales > Bacteroidaceae > Physcousia. Next base: position 47,583 of record JAFNXL010000037.1, on the reverse strand, counting down.
GGTTTCCTTCATTATCCTGTGCAACAACGAATCTTCCTCAATCAGAACCATGTGCGAGGCATATTCTCTGGCCAGATTCTGACTATGCTTTATCAGGGGTTGGTCATGATACTGCGAGGGAAGATCCTGAAAGACTTTTCCGCCCAATGCGCAAGTCATCATCTGTATACCCCTGCAAATGCCCAAAATGGGCAACTGACGGTTATAGGCCATGCGCACCAACCACAATTCAGCCTTGTCACGCTGGGGACATATTCCACCAAGTCCGGGAAGCGGTTCATCACCCATGAACAAAGGATTCATGTCACCACCTCCGGAAAGCAACAAAGCGTCAATCCTGTCCAAGGTGGCCGAAAGGGTGTCCATGTCCTCATAGGCAGGAATGACCAGCGGGGTACCGCCGGCCTTCAGCACAGACTGATAATACCCCTGCGCCAGTTCACAACCTTTTTCGCCAAAATTACCCGTAATACCGATTACCGGCTTCTTTTCTCCCACGGTGAACTTGCCATGGAATTCCCCCAACTGCCCAAACCAATCATAGCCTTTGCTCATGATTCCTCCAGTGCAATCGGTTTGCTTTCCTTACGCTGCACGCCTATGGGTACTTCCTTCTTTATACTCTGTTTCAGAGAGATAAGCGTTTCTGTAGTTGTCACTCCCGGTATCTCCTGCAAGCGGTTGTTCAAGAGTTCCATCAGATGGGCATTGTCCTTGGCATACAGTTTCACCAGCATGGTATAGGGGCCAGTGGTAAAATGGCACTCCACAATCTCCGGTATTTTCTGAAATTCCTTCACCACATCCTTGTACATGGAACCTCTTTCCAGTGTAATACCAATATAAGTACAGGTATTGTAACCCAGGCTTACAGGATTCACATGATAGCCAGAACCGACAATCACTCCCATGTCAATCAATCGCTGCACACGCTGATGAATGGCAGCACGGCTCACGCCACACTCCGTGGCAACGTCCTTGAACGGAATGCGTGCATTGCAAGAAATGATTTCCAAGATTTTCTTATCAAGGTTATCTATCTTTTCCATTTCTTAAAAGTGTATTTTTGTATTAAACTGTAAGCAAAAATAGATAAAAATATCGATATATCAATCATTTTGATAAGAAAAATGACATTTTAACACTTTTTTTGTGTCTATTTGTATAATTGAGCAGGAGGAAAACAGAGTCCAACAAAGAACATTGGATACACAGCTCACATTGTTTTGAATTCGTCGAACTTACATTAATAATATTTTATGTTTCCTCACAAACAATCATCCGATTCTTCGTCGGTAAGTGAGGAAAAAAACAGTTACCGATAAAGAATCAGAGTTTTTTACAGTCCAACTTTTTGGTGCACTTTTCAGTCCACTTTTCAGTCCACTTTCGAGTGCAGTTTGCAGTGCACTTTCTGGTGCAGTTTGCAGTGCAGTTTTTGGTGAACCTCGTTTAGAAGCCTTTAATGAAACATTATTTTTACCACCCTAATTATAAAAGTTGATAAGGTTATTTGTTATTGTCTGAAAATAAACTCCTTCTGCCAAATTCTCTATGTATTTGGAAGGGATGGCTGAATACCCAAATTTCGCACCTAACAGACTACAGGCAACCGCAGCATTCGTGTCAGCATCACCTCCAGCATTTACAACAGACAATAATCCTTCTTCAAAACTTTTGCAGTGGAACAAGCACCATATTGCAGCAGACAAAGTCTTCAAAGTATATCCCATATCCGCATCATCTAATCTCAAATCATTAATGTCCTCGTATTGTGATGCCTTAAGCAAATATTCCCGGATTCTTTCATCATACCTCTCACCAATTTCAATGAGTTCTTTCAAAGGGAGCATCTTATTCTTATATACGAGATTCCTAATGAGCAATGCGACTATAGCACAGGAACCTGTACACCGCGGATCATAATGCGTCAACTTGCAGATTTCCGTTGCATATCTTTCAGTATCATCTTTCCACAACCCAATGACAGATGTCCTCATTACCGCACCATTTGCCGCACTTTTTTTGCCAGACAGTTTCCAAATCATTTCTGCTGCTTTTTGTGGATCATCTGTATAATCTCTAAAAGAAAGCACTTTATATGTATTATAGCCTATACCAAGAGGCTTCGCATTAAACCAATCCTTAAAATTTTGCGCAATTGTTGATAGCTTGATACTTTTATCATCTATCATAGCCTTGGCAATACATAACATCATATCAGTATCATCGGTCCAATCTCCTTTTCTCCACCTTTTACGGTGATGGTCATTTACAATCTGGTCATAGTCAGTCAGACCATACGGATAGTTCCTATGGACTTCGTCTTTTGTCATAAACTCCGTGCCAAGTCCTAAAGCATCACCAATAGCCTGCCCGAACAGGGTGCCCCGTATTTTGTCAATTATCATATCCAACATTTCACAAACTGTTTTAGTCTAATTTATCAAGCAAATAAATTGATATACACCCTTTTATCTGGCCCTAACAGCATCTTTATCTCTTTTTTTCTATTTACCTATAATTTCCCAATAACCGGATCTGTCAGAACCGATACGCTTAATGACTCCTTGTTCTTGAAGTCGCTTCATAGTTTCTGCAACCCAACTTCTTGAATAACCTATTTGTTTGGCCAGTTATGTTAAATGCGAGTGCCATAATTTTATTCAATTATACTTTCGGAATGAGTGATTTATGTTTCTCTTTGTTTTTTAGAACTAGTTCCTTGCTCATATTGGCATAACAATATACGCAGAAATGACGACAAGTGTTATCATGCACACCTATCACAAGATGTTCTCCCTCCATGTTGGCGATAGCCGACACGTTGGAGATTACATCATCCTTCTCGTCCCCACAGTACGAGCTCTTCAGATTCTAAAATTCTTTCCATTCGCAGCGGGTATCTTCTTGTGGGTACTTGCGGAGTAGGTATTGTTGTAGTTCGAGTTGGGTCATAACTTAATCTTTCTTCCAATTTCAAAGTGTTTAGATTTCAATATAATCACTTCGTTGTGATAAGGGTAGTTCTCTAAAAATAACAGGATTCCCTTCACTTGTCAAGAACAAGGATATTCTGTTTCCATCAACCTTGGTGAGGAATAGATGAAAACTTTTTAGCCCATTATCTTCACAATACCACTCTTCTTTGGGTACAATGAAATACTCATCACCGATATTGTCATTCTGATAGCCAGATTTCCATACTACCAAAATATCTTCATTTGTGTCATAATTTCTTGTCAGTTTCATTTTTCTTATTTTTATAAAACATTGCAATTGAACAGTCATCGTATGCTACCAATCCTTTTCTAATCAGACTTTGTATGTATCTTATAAAGATGCACAGCTTCTAGACATACCATTCATATTCGCAATGTTCTGTTAAAAACCGCACTAATTCAGAAATGCCGTTTTCGTATTTATTGAACTCCCTATGTTGTCGATATCTCATTATACTAACAATCACACTTCATAATTCTGTTTTTATATAATAATGACTCTGTTCAACTCTGACACACGCTCTTTACCATGAAGATAAGCATATTGTTCAAAGACTTCTTTTGCTCGTCCAATGTGTAAATAATGTTCTACTTCCGCAGATTTATTAGCTATATACTGAATATATTCTTTTATAAGATAGGTTATATGAGCTTCTTTTGAATATGACTTTCTGGCCATTTCTCTGATTCTACTGTCTTCCAAGTGCATTTCGTCTATTTCCTTCTTTGATGTCCGAGGCCAGTTTGTGGTATATCCGGAATCTTTGTATTCGCTGTGGTAACTAGGTAATATGGTTTCTAAATATGCATCAGAATAATATGAACATCTGTGTGTTTCAGAATAGAATGTGTCATCATCTCCAATTTTTGTTTTTGTCCATTCCGATATAGTCGTTTCGTATGAGTCAATAATACTGTTAATGTCTAACTTATCAACTTCTTCTTCAATTTGTTTTATTACATCTCTGATGTCTGTCTTTAACCTTTTGTCGACTTCATAATAGTATTTAATTGCATTCTTTTGCAAATCTTCAGATCCAACATATATTCCATTGTGGGTTATTTTTGTGTAACGGCTTGAGGTTTTAAGAAAACCCTCAGATATATTCGAAGCATAATGGTCTTTATAATTGCTATAAATATCAATATCACCGAAAAACATGACAAAAGAGCGTCGGTTCATGTGATTAAAACTGAAGATTCTATTTGACCATTCATCACTTAAACGCTCTGTATAATAAAACCTAAAGTTAGTTAGGCACCATATGTACGAATATATATCATCTTTGCCTATTTCGATTCCACATCGTGAAGTTTCATAATCATTTTCGTAAAAATACCTGTCAATATTATCTGCATTGAATTCTTCTGCAAACTTTAAATGCTCTAAAGAGTTGCAACTGCTTAATGCACAGAAGCCTATTTTGATGACACCAATTGCTAATATGGAAGTAAGATTAGGACAATCGCAAAAAACATACTCGGGCAGATTTGTTATATGATCAGGTAAGCTTATACTTTTAATCTTGCTTCGTAGAAAAGCATTGGCTGTTAAATGCATATGTTTGCATAATGAAAAGTCCAAACTGTCTATTTGTGCATTTGGGCTTATACAAAAGGACGACATATATTCAAAATCTTCTCCAAAGGAAATCTGTTTGATAGGTGGCCACCCATCAAATGATTTCTCTTTTAATATTATTATGGTAGAAGGATCAAATGTTACCTTTTCCAATTTAGGGCAGTTGGCAATGGATGGTATATTGTCTGTTAATGTTGGCATTATAATCTCTGTAACATATGGGAAACCGCTAATTACATCTGGTACATTAGGACACATTGATAAATCTAATATGACGATATGCTCCTGCCTAATAGCAGAAAACAGACTAGAATTGTAATTTCCTTTTGTAATATCACCAATTCTATTGTCATAGAATGTAAACTTACCATTTTCGTAGCAGTATTTATAGTTTCCGGTATTCAGAATTGTAGTAAGAATCGTTTTCATAAAAGTGAGTTATCTTCATTATTATTACACAATATATGCAATCTAAATAAGGAATAAGGATTGGCTTCACCTATTTCTACAAAATCACAATAGACAATGCATTGAATGTCTACTAATATTTTTAATATTGAACTCATATTATTTCTTTTTATGAAATATCAAACATCTATCTCGCAATTCTCTCCAGGAATGAGAATATCATATCCATTGGAAGAAGTCCAGATCGTTTCTGTGTGATTTATATCAATCAGAGAATAATCAAACAATCCATTTCCATATACTAGTATTGGCACTTGTGGGGCATACTCACTTAATTTTCCTACCATCTCTTTGAATTTAATACCATCAACACTCTCAATTACAGAATTCAATATGATAAATTTTAAGGCATCCCCATAATCCAAATATTCCTCTTTTTTTAGATTTGGACAGTATTTAATAAGTCTATACTCTTGTTCGTGTTCCCATTCTTTTCGCTTGTGAAAGAATAATTTTTCGACTTGATTCTGCATGTCATGCTGGATAATTTGACAGTCATTGTGATTTGCAATATAAAACGACTCAACAATTTTATCGTATGATACTGTGCCATGCCGAACAATGCCATCTAATTTACTGCATAAGATATCCTTATCAAATACGAGGCAAACACCTTGACCTTTATCTGCATAGAGTCCCCACATCTGATGGAGGTCAAATCCAAATTTCTTTGGTTCCTCATCATCAATGGTAAGACTAATTTGGCGAAACTTTGCCATCTCAACATCTATTACTTCCAATATTTCAGATTGAAATGATTGAATAGTATTCCCTTGTAAATTGACATAGGATAGTTTGTCATTTTCATGAATGTCATTCATGTCATGCAACCTTCCAAATCTCAGGTTGTGGGATCCCAATATTTTTATTGCAGTATCAAACTTAGTGAAATGATACAATTTGTTTATGCTCTTGAAATCTTTTCTCATATTTGAATACTTTGTGTTACTGGCATTGCTTGTTTTATGGACATTCTCTACTGACGCCCCATTCTTGGCTTTGGGGATTGAGGACGCGTTGAACGTAAATCCACCACTATGACACATTGAACACGTGTAAGAAGGTACCCCATTATACAATGAAACGTCAGTCTTGGTAGATTTCAATTCTTTTTTCCCACTGCCATAGTCAGAAATCACCCTTGTCATTATCGACTTCCCTTGATAGAATTGTCAAATTCTGAACACAAATTTAGAAAAGAATTTGCAGACTTACGAAGAAAACTCCGAAAAACTGCTATCCTCATTTATAAAAGTATGTTTTCTTGTTCGTTTGCGACCAATTGTTAGCATTTCCATTTAGATGAAGCCGTATTGTTATCATTCTTCTTCGCGTCCCATGGCATATCAGACATTGAGCCATCGCTACCAGTACCTCAAATTGCATATAAGTAGTACTTTTGTTCGGCTATTTCAGTGCTTTTTTATGTGGTCTGAATACCCCCAATTTTTACATCACGATGTAAGTGGATTTACCCTTCGATGTAAACACATTTACCTTTCTATGTAAACGGATTTACGCTTAAGGGTAAATCTATTTACAATTCCATGTAAGGGTGATGTAAATGTATTTTGTTGTGAATCTGGGTTTAACACAAATCAGCCAATAGACTGTTATGCGCTAATGAAGCCATCTTTTTGTCATATACTTCATCGCTTCTCGGTTACAATGGAACCCGATTTTGCTATAGCGAACAACTGATGAGTTTTGGCGAATATAGTTTATACTTTGCATCGATTTTTATCGTGGCATAGCAACAACAAAAAATCCCAAAGGTTAAGCATTATTTAGTTCCGTTAATGTTTAATTCACATTCTAACAAGATTGTCAATCTCGGCACAGACCCTTCTTACATGATCCAAGCCGTATAGCATCGATTCGCTATCATATCCCATCCAAGCAAAGAGACGGTGTACACGCTCATATTGGCTAATGATATATGTTGTATCTATTTGCGAAGCCCCTAAAGCAAAGCAAATAGGTTCGTGATGAGCTATACGATTACGAAGGGTGTTGACCTTATCAAGTTCGTTGAACATGTAGGTGTGATTATATTGCATCGTTGGTGTAGATGTAGGTTTGTGGGGAAAGACGGTAAGAAGACACCGACCAGTCGCAGCAAACTGTTCACGAGAGAACATATGCTTCCATACACCAAACTCCATTTCGGAAAGAAGTCCAACATGAGAGTAGGGTTTACCCACTTCTTGTAAACGTCTGTAACCACCACGAACAATATTGGATGTTCGAGCAAGCCTTGGAGTATCAAATATACCTCCTGTCTGGAAGGAGTCAAGCAGCCAATCATTGCCAAGCGACAAGCGCAGACGTTGATCAATAGCGTTACGCAAAGTAACTTCAAAGCAACTCAATATGGTAAACATCTCCTGAGAAAGTCGAAGGTTGTAACGATAAAGGGTCATCGCCTTTCGGGAGTCGTAATTGCACGCTTCCATGTATCTATTGAGCCTTTCAGATGACAAAGCTTGTTCAAAATCCTTAAAATTCATATATTTTACCCACTTACTTTGTAAAATGTTTGGTGCTTTGCAATAAAAGCGCTACATTTGCATTGTTGATTCCCCGTAACCTCTGACCTCAGTCAAGTTACGGGGTCTAGTTTTATATAGGGTTTATGATTCTTGATGTATTGCATGCATCATTGCAAAACCAAGTGCAAAGGTACGAAAAAAATCGTCAAAAAGAGAAACCATTCTGTCAAATCAACCCTTGAACCGTTAATTGTATGAATTTTAAACCCAATGGTTGCCTAAAACTAGCATTTCGTATATCACAAAGACAATTAATAATTACAACGTACCAATTAGCTGATACTCCAGTACCAATTGGCTGGTACTGCAGTACCATTTATTATGTACCAAAGTTGGTACTGAAATGCTTTGTCTTTCTCTTGACAATACATTGTCATAGGGAAGGCCGTCTTTTGTCAAATCTTTTTACTTTATCTTTTACCGTTTTTCGGATGCCTTGAAAGGGGAAAATGGAAGATTGATCATTAAAAAACGAATAACCCCCTAATACAGGGTTTCCAGTTGGGAAAAAAAATTTGTCTAACTGGAAACATATTTTTTTCCAGTTGGGCGCCTTTTTCCGCCCAACTGGAGTTTTTTTCTTTACCGCGTTAAAATCTGTGTCTTTACGATTTTATGTTTTGTAAAGATTATTTACTTTTTCTGTTGGGTGTTTTACAACTTCGCCAATGGCCAAAAGCTAATGGTATAAATTAATAGAAAAACAAAACACCCCTTAAAAGCCTGTTTTGGGGCCTTTAAGGGGTGTTCTTGTGTTGTATGCAAATTTATTGTTTCTCTATTCCAAGTAATTCCACTGTGAAAATGAGGGTAGAGAAGGGAGGAATCTTGGCCTGTTCGCGTGCTCCGTAACCCAGTTCCTGGGGAATGTACAGTTCCCACTTGCTGCCTACAGGCATCATGGTGAGGGCTTCGGTCCATCCCTTTATCACCTGGCCACAGGCAAAGGTGGCGGGCTTGTTGCGCTGGTAACTGCTGTCAAATACGGTTCCGTCAATGAGTCGGCCTTCGTAGTGAACCGTTACCTTGTGCGTGGGCTGGGGCTTTTCTCCGGTTCCGGTCTTGATTTCCTTGTACTGGAGGCCAGAAGGAGTGGTCTTTACGCTGTCCTTCTTGGCGTTCAACTTGAGGAATTCTTCTCCGGCCGCACGGTTGGCGCCATACAATTTCTCTGTCTTTACCTTCTGATAATAAGCTGCCTGCTTGGACACAATCTTCTGGGTGCTGTCCATGCTGATGTGCATGTTGGCTCCCATGAGACCGTCCTTGAAACCCTGGATGAACATTTCCTTTACTACGATGTCGGCAGAGTCGCTGATCTGCTTGTTCACGTTGGGAAGAATCTGGGTTTCCAACTGTGTGCGGATTTCTATTCCAGCCAGTCGGGCCTTGGCCTTCTTGTCGGCTTCGGTGAGAAGAATCTGGTCAAAACCTTTCATGAAATCATCCATGTAGGTGGTATCCATGCCCAGACGCTGCACCAAATAGTTCTTCAGACCCTGGGTGTTGGCCTTTCCGCAAGCATAGCTGAACGTATCCACGCTTACGGTATCCACCACTTCCACGGGCGCTTTCTTATCCTTCTTGGTTTTCTTTTTACCGGCAGCCATGGTGCCGATGCAACACAGCGCCAGTAAAGAGAAACAAAATATTCTTATGTGCTTCATGACGATTACTTCTCGATGCCGAGGAGTTCAATCTTGAAAATCAGACAAGAGAAGGGATCGATCATACCAGCCTTGCGGTCAGCATAAGCCTGATCCTGGGGAATGTAAACCATCCAGGTAGAACCAACGGGCATGTGGGTCAGAGCGTTTGTCCATCCGGGGATTACCTGATTGCAACGGAAGGTGGTGGGCTCGTTGCGCTCATAAGAGCTGTCGAAGATTGAATCGTTGATGAGCTTACCCTCGTAGTTAACCTTTACACGGCTGGTGTCAGCGGGAATCTCACCCTTGCCTTCAACCAACACTTCGTAGAACACACCGTTCTCCAGCTTCTTGATGCCTTCCTTCTTGGCAATCTTAGCCATGAACTCTTCACAAGCCTTCTTGTTGGGTCCGTAAACCTCTTCCATGTGCTGAGCCTTGATAACCTGCATCTTGGCCTGAGCCATCTTACCGGCATCCTCTACGCTCATGAGACCGCCCTTACCAGTGGTTCCGGCAACGAAACCTGCCATGAAGTTCTTCAGGCTGATGGTCTTGGTGCTGTCCTCGCCGAACAGTTCGTTGTTCAGACCAGTTACCATCTGCTGGCTGATCTGCTGACCAATCTGGATACCTGCATAGTAAGCGGTGTTCTTCTTGTCGTCACCAGCGTTTGCACCTTCGTTCAGACCCTTGATAAACTCGTTGATGTAAACGGTATCCACGCCCATGCGCTGTACCAGATATTCCTTCAGACCCTGAGTCTGTGCCATACCTACTGCATAGCTCAAAGAATCCAAATCACTCTTCATGTCTGCTGTGGGAGTTCCGTTTCCACAAGAAGACATCAATGCTGCGAGAACGGCAGCACAAATAAAACCAAACTTTTTCATTTTAATTTTAACTGATAATTATTTTATAATACTTTTATTAATTCTACATCGAAGATCAGGGTGCTGTAGGGAGGAATGCTGCTTCCGGCACCGTTTTCGCCATAACCCAACAGATAGGGAATGTAGAAGCGGTACTTTGCGCCTTCCTTCATCAGCTGAACGCCTTCGGTCCATCCGGGAATCACCTGGCTCAGTCCGAACTCGGCGGGTTCGCCGCGGTTGTAGCTGCTGTCAAATACAGAACCGTTGATAAGGCTTCCTTCATAGTGGCAACGCACGGTGTCGGTGGCCTTGGGCTGCTTGCCGGTTCCCTCGGTCAGGATTTCGTATTGCAGTCCGCTCTTTGTCGTAACCACACCCTCCTTCTTGGCATTCTCCTCCAGGAAGGCCTTTCCTTCGCTGATGGCCTTCTGTGATTCTGCCTTTTGCTTTTCCTGAAAATAAGTGTTCAGCAGGGCCTGTGCTTCCTGTGAAGTCATGGCGGTAGCCTTGTCTTCCATCACGTCCTTGATGCTCTGCGCAAAGTCTTCAACACTAAAATTCTCAATGCCCATGTTCTTGAGCTGGTGGCCTATTCCAAGACCCAAAGCATAACTTATTTTATCCATCTTTTTATATATAATGTCTCTAATGCGGCGCAAAATTACTACTTTTTATTCATCTAATGCCTATCCTTATGTTTTTTTTTCGTATTTTTGCGTTAATTAACATGGTTTTACATGAAGAAAGTAATTGTTTTGACCGGTGCCGGCATAAGTGCCGAAAGTGGCATCAGCACATTCCGCGACAACGGCGGTCTGTGGGAACAGTATGATGTGGAACAGGTATGCACCCCCGAAGGTTGGCAGAAAGACCCCGCTCTGGTTACCGAATTCTACAATCTGCGCCGCAAACAATTGCTTCAGGTAAAGCCCTGCAAGGCGCATCAGCTTGTGGCCCAGTTGGAAAAAGACTATGAGGTGGCCGTCATCACACAGAACGTGGACAATCTGCACGAACAGGCAGGCAGCACCAACGTTATCCATCTGCACGGCGAGCTGATGAAGGTGACCAGCAGCCTGCAGCCCAACAACCCCAAGTACATCCGCACACTTGATACGGACCACCTTGAAGTGAAAATAGACGACCTTTCAGCAGACGGAAGCCAGCTGCGCCCCTTCATCGTCTGGTTTGGCGAACCCGTGCCACAAATTGAGATGGCCGCGGAAATGAGTGCTTTGGCAGACATCTACATCATCATCGGCACCAGCCTGAACGTCTATCCTGCCGCCGGACTCACCCAATTCGTACCAGACGAATGTCCCATCTACCTCATTGACCCCAAACCCGTAAAATGGAACAGCAACCACCGCTTCACCCACATCATGAAGGGGGCTTCCGAGGGTATGGAAGAACTGATACAACTTTTAAAATCGAATAACCTTTAGCACAATGGACAACTCTCTGAAAATAAGATGCAAGAACAATAATAAGGTCATAACCGCACCCTTGGGAAGCACGCTTTCCGAGGTCTATGCCGCCTCTGGGCTGGACATGGAATACGGTCCTATGGCCGCACTGGTAAACAACAAGGTTCAGGGCATGAACTTCCGCTTCTATAACAATAAGGACGTGGAGTTCCTCAGTCTTTACAGCATGACCGGAATGCGCACCTACGTCCGCACACTCTTCCTTGTGCTGGTCAAGGCTGCCGAAGACCTCTATCCCGACAAAAAACTGCTCATCAGCGCCCCCGTAAACGGCGGTTTCTATTGCGAGTTGTGCCTGGGCCGGGAAATCAGCGAAGAAGACATCAGCAGCCTGCGTCTTCGCATGCAGGAAATCATTGCCGAGGACCTGCCCATAAGCGACACACAATGTCCTGTGGAAGAAGCCATTGAACTGTTCTCCGAAAAGAATATGAAAAGCAAGGTTAAGCTGCTGGAGAGCATTGACAAACTGTACACAGACTATAACAAGCTGGGCGATACCGTGGGCAATTTCTATTCCTGCCTGCTCACCCACACTGGCCAGCTCCACCTCTTCGACCTTGTATATTACATGGACGGCATGCTGCTTCGCGTGCCCTCGCTGAAAAACCCCTCAAAGCTGGAAAACACCACCGAACAGTCTCAAATGGTGGATGTCATCCGCGAACACCACCGCTGGCAAGACATTCTGGGTATCCGAAACGTGGGCGATTTCAACATGGCCGTAATGAACGGACACGCCACAGAACTGATAAACGTAAGCGAAGCGCTTCAGGACAAGAAACTTAACCACATTGTGGACGAGATTGCCGAACGCCATTCGCGCCTGGTACTCATTGCCGGTCCCAGCAGCAGCGGAAAGACCACAACCAGCAAGCGCCTTGCCATCTTGCTGATGGCCTGCGGACTGAAACCCTATACCCTCAGCACGGACGACTACTTTGTGAACCGAGTGGACACTCCGCTCGACGAGAAGGGCGAGTATGACTTCGAGTGCATCCAGGCCGTGGACACCAAGTTCTTCAACCAGCAGATGAACGAGCTGCTCGAAGGAAAGGAAGTGGAACTCCCGCGCTATGACTTCCAGAGCGGACAGCGTGTCTTCGAAGGCAAGAAACTCAAGATTGGGCCAGACGACATCCTCATTCTTGAAGGAAACCATGCGCTGAACCCCATCCTCACACAGCAGATTCCGGACGAAAAGAAGTTCCGCATCTACGTTTCCGCACTCACCACCATCCAGCTTGACGACCACAACTGCATCCCCACACAGGACATCAGACTCATGCGCCGCATTGTCCGCGACTACCAGTACCGTGGCTATTCCGCCCTGCAGACCATTCGCCGCTGTCCCAGTGTAACCGCAGGCGAGGAAAAGTGGATCATCCCCTTCCAAATCTATGCCGACGTAACGTTCAACAGCGCCCTTCTGTACGAAATATCCGTCATCAAGGAGAAGGTGCTGTCCATCCTGGAAGGTGTGAGCGAGCGCGAAGTGGAATATGCTGAGGCAAAACGACTTAAGAGATTCCTCCACTATTTCCGCAGCATTCCCGTAGACCAGGTGCCCCCCACATCCCTCTTGCGCGAGTTTGCCGGCGGCAGTTCATTCAAATACTGATTCACCCTCCCCCACTTGCACAATGGACCGTAATGAAGAAATAGGAAAATACCTGCTGGAATGTGGCGTAAAGCCCACAGCCATGCGCATTCTGGTATATCGTGTGCTGGAACAATGCAAACACCCCATCAGCCTGAAACAGATGGAGGACCGCATGGTCACAGCAGACCGCAGCACCATATTCCGCACGCTCAACCTCTTGCTCAAGAACAATCTGGTGCATACCATAGAGGACGGAAGCGGCTCGCTCAAATACGAACTGTGCAACAGCCATAGCCACGATTCCTACGACGACCAGCACGTACACTTCTATTGCGAGGCCTGCGGACAGACCTACTGTCTCCACCACATCAACATCCCCCGGGTGGAACTGCCCGAAGATTTTGTGGTCAATTCCGCCAACTTCATCATAAAAGGCATCTGTCCCAAGTGTAAGCAAAAAAAAGCTATTTTATAACCTTTGTTTGCAACCACAACTTGACATTTTATCAATATAAACACACGTTTTATGCCTTTTTTGCCCAAAATTGTCATAAAACAACTATATTTGTAGCAGGAAACACTATCAAAATGTAAATAACCTTTAAAACTGAAGTATTATGAAAATTGATAAGATTATGGCATCGCTCGAGGCAAAGCACCCCGGCGAAATGGAATATCTGCAAGCCGTAAAGGAAGTGTTGGTTTCCATAGAGGAAATCTACAACAAGCACCCCGAATTTGAAAAGGCAAAAATCATAGAGCGACTGGTGGAACCAGACCGCATCTTCACCTTCCGCGTCACTTGGGTGGACGACAAGGGCGAGGTGCAGACCAATCTGGGCTATCGCGTACAGTTCAACAACGCCATTGGCCCCTACAAGGGCGGCATACGCTTCCACGCCTCCGTAACCCTCTCCATCCTCAAGTTCCTGGGCTTTGAACAGACCTTCAAGAACGCCCTCACAACCCTGCCAATGGGCGGAGGAAAGGGCGGATCCGACTTCTCTCCCCGAGGCAAGAGCGACGGAGAAATCATGCGCTTCTGCCAAGCCTATATGATGGAACTTTGGCGCTATATAGGCCCCGATACCGACGTACCCGCAGGCGACATCGGAGTGGGCGCAAGAGAGGTGGGATATATGTACGGAATGTACAAGAAGCTCACCCACGAACACACAGGAACCTTCACCGGAAAGGGCGTCGACTTTGGCGGTTCCCTCATACGCCCCGAAGCCACCGGCTTTGGCGCCTGCTACTTTGTACAGTCCATGCTCAAGGACATGGGCACCAGCTTCAAGGACAAGACCGTAGCCATCTCCGGATTCGGAAACGTGGCATGGGGAGCAGCCAAGAAAGCCACAGAACTGGGCGCAAAGGTAATCACCATCTCCGGTCCGGACGGATACATCTATGACCCCGAAGGCATCAGCGGAGAGAAGATAGACTATATGCTGGAACTCAGAGCCTCCGGCAATGACATTGTGGCCCCCTATGCCGAAGAATTCCCCGGCGCCATCTTCCATCCCGGAAAGAAACCCTGGGAACAGAAGGCAGACATAGCCATGCCCTGCGCCACCCAGAACGAACTGAATGCCCAGGATGCCCAACAGCTTGTGGACAATGGCGTGCTCTGCGTGGGCGAAGTCTCCAATATGGGCTGCCGACCCGAAGCCATTGACATCTTCCTGCAGGCACATATTCCTTACGGACCCGGCAAGGCCGTCAATGCCGGCGGAGTGGCCACTTCAGGACTTGAAATGACACAGAACGCCATCCACCTCTCCTGGAGCGAGGAAGAAGTGGACAAGAACCTCCACCGCATCATGCAGGACATCCATGCCCAATGCGTAAAATACGGCACCGAACCCGGTGGCTACATCAACTACATGAAGGGAGCCAACATAGCCGGATTCATGAAAGTGGCCCGCGCCATGATGTCACAAGGAATAATCTAAAGGCATTTACAAATACATGTATAGAGGCACCCGCAAATTGGTGCCTCTATTTTATAATACTATTTTGCAAAAACGCAAAACATATCGTAAGTTATTGATAAAATATAAAATACACTTTGCATCCTTTGCAAAACCTTTGCATTTTCTTTGCAAAAAGGTTTTTTTGGGCTGTTGGCCGTTGGCTTTTTTAGTTTAGAGTTTAGAGTTTTGGAGTTTCGACATAAGAACAAAAGAACATATTTATGAGTTTTTGGCTATTAACCGTCTGGAAGACGGGAACTTTAAATAGCCGCGGGTTTTCAAACCCGTGGAAAACAAAAAGCCCTTTCAATTAACGCGTCTGAAAGACGGGGATTTCAATACCGAGGTGCTTTCAAGTCCTTGGATTAATTGCCGTTCCGCATCTTTGCCTTATCATTATTCATCAGGAACCACATTGCCTTCAAAATGAACCTGCCATTTCTTTCCTCCAGTTGAAAGAACAATGCAGTCTAACTAAGATTTTACTATCGTTCGTAATCGATAAAACCTGTAAATATAGTAGTTTTATCATTTATAATCGATAAAATACAATAAATAATAATTATTATCTTCTATAACCAAAAATTTTTTGCAAATTTGCAAATGCAAAAATAAGAGAGTGGAGGGGTATACCTTATTTAATTATTAAATACATTTAATAACTTAATATATATTATATAGGGACACACCCATATATTTTTTGCGTGCAAAAATGCAAAAATACAAAAAAGCAAAATTTGAGTAATGGGCAATGAGTGAAATAAAAATCTGCGATGATCTGTCGTATTAACGTAATCAGCGTGCCATTGAGCCACTTATTGCCAAGAGTAAATTTCTTTTACACCCTTCCAGACGCATGGCACGGAAAAATTTACGGCATGGCGTGGTAATTATTTTTTCCTCGGGATGCCGTTAAAAAACCCCATACTGCACAAAAGGATATGTATTAAAAAAAATATTACAAAATAAAACTACATCTTTGATGCGTTGTTACGGACAACTTGAGAGATTAGACATAAGGAATGTTCGTTCAACGTTAAAGACCGTTGCCGGTTCCCGTCTTTACAGACGGTTTTATGGAGAGCTATTTGAATCCGCGAGTTCTTGAACCCGCGGCTATTTAACTTCCCGTCTTCCAGACGACTAACAGCTAACTGCAACTATATCTACACATTGCATTTTTGCATTTTTGCAAAATGATTATATTTGGATGATCTTCTATCTGAGCTTTAAGAATTCGCCCTATCTCAATGTAAATATTTTTTATAAATTTCTAATATCCGAGGTTCTCCCCAACAAGAATGACGGTGTGTCTGCCTTTTGGTGAATTTCTGAGAAAGTGGACGTAGTTGCAGATACATTCTGGCGAGTTACAGTTGTGGCACACTCCGTCGGCCTTACAAGGAGTTTTTATGTCGAAGCGGGCTGAATTGATGGGCGATGCCGTTCCTCTTGCTCTTGAAAGCGCTGCCTCAACTGTCTGGGTTACCTTGTTCAGACCTATCACAAAGATTACCTTTTTCGGTCCCCAAGTGATGGCGGCCACTCGGTTTCCGGCTCCGTCAATGTTCACAATAACACCATCTTCTGAGATTGCATTGGCACTGCTCAGGTATACATCGGCTGAGAATGCTCTGAGATACATGGCCTGTCTTTCCTCCAGTGTCTCTGCCAAGTCGCGGTCTATAACTTCCAACGTGCCACGACTTTTCAGGTGTTCGGGGATTCCCAGGTCTCTGACGGTCATTGTTCCTCCCCACGTTACCGAACTTCCGTCTGCTATAAGTTCGGAAACCTTCTTTACCGCTTCTTCGCCCGAGGGGCAATAGAATCCTTCTATGTGACGGCGTTGCAAATTCTTTATAATGGTCTTTGCCAGAAGTTCGTTTCTTTGTTCCTGTGGTGTCATTTTCTATGCTTTTTTATTTTTAAACAAAAATGGCACAAGAACGGGAACTTTTAGGTTTCATTCGTTGTGCCATCTTTTTATTTCATATTGTGCGGGGGAAATCAGATTCCCAGCTTCTCGCTTATCTCCAGCATCCGTTCAATGGATACGACGGCTTTCTTTGCCACTTCGGCATCCACCTCGATGGAGGGCCATTCGTGCTTGAGGGAGTTGTATATCTTCTGAAGGGTTACGAGCTTCATGTAGTTGCATTCGTTGCAGGCGCATGATCCGTCTTCGGGAGGTGCGGGGATGAAGGTTTTCTGGGGGCAGGCTTTCTTCATCTCGTGCAGAATGCCGCTCTCGGTGGCCACAATGAAGGTCTGGGCGCTGTCCTCGATGCTGTACTTGAGCAGGGCGGCGGTGGAACCCACCTTGTCGGCCAATTTTACCACGGCTCCCTTGCATTCGGGGTGTACAAGCACCTTGGCATCGGGATGCTGCTTTTTAAGTTCCAGAATCTTCTCCAGGGAGAATTTCTCATGTACATGACAGCAACCGTCCCAAAGCACCATGCTGCGGCCTGTAATGCTGTTGATGTAATTGCCCAGGTTGCGGTCTGGGCCGAAGATCATGGGTGTGTCCTTGGGGAAGCTTTCCACAATCTGACGGGCGTTGCTGCTGGTTACCACCACGTCTGTCACAGCCTTTGTGGCTGCGGTGGTGTTCACATAGCTGATGACGGTGTGGCCGGGATGGTCTGCCACAAAGCGTGCGAAATCTTCGGCAGGACAACTTTCCGCCAAAGAGCAAGTGGCATTGAGGTCGGGCACAATCACCTTCTTGCTGGGGCAGAGGATCTTGGCCGTCTCGCCCATAAAGTGAACGCCACACATCACAATGATGTCGGCATCGGTCTGTGCAGCCTTTTGTGCCAGCGCCAGGCTGTCTCCCACAAAGTCGGCCACATCCTGCACCACACCTTCGGTGTAATAGTGTGCCATGATGACGGCATTCTTCTCGTGGCACATCTGGCGTATTTCACTCTTCAAATCCACATTCTGGGGCAGAGGCTCGTCCACATAGCCTTTTTCTTTCCACTTGTTGTCCACCATGTCTTTATTGTTTTATTACATTATTATTTATTCTTATTTTTTTTTATAGAAATTAATGATGATGTATATGGCAGGTTGATAATGTGTATAACCTGGGCTTGTCAACAGCCCTTTTTTTATGCACCGGTTATCATCTGTTTTATCATCACTTATCCTTTGCGCCTTAACGGCTGAAACAGAGTTGTTCGGTGGGGTGTATGTTGCCACTTATCCACATCTGTTTATAAGTGCAAATTTAATAACTTTCGCTCACATACCGTGTAAATAAGTGCCGAAAATTGCAATAATCAGGTGTTTTCTTGTGGTTGATAATTATTTTGTTTTCGTTTGATGTAAAAGTTATCAACATTATTGATTACCTTTGTATACAACTTTTCAACATAGTTATCAACTGTTTTTCATCGTAAGAAAATATATAATGAGAAAACTCAAAGTTACGGAGATGCAGCGCATCAGTGTGGAGGAATTCCAGTCGTCGAGCAAACTTCCCTTGGTGGTGGTGTTGGACCATGTTCGCAGTCTGTACAACGTGGGTTCGGTGTTCCGCACAGCAGACGCTTTCCGTCTTTCGGGTGTCTATCTTTGTGGCATAACGGCTTGTCCGCCCCATCCCGAGATTCACAAGACGGCATTGGGTGCCGAGGACAGCGTAATGTGGAAGCACTTTGAACGCACCGAGGACGCACTGGAAGCGCTCCGCCAAGAGGGTTACACGCTTTTGGCTGTGGAGCAATGTGAGGGCAGCACCATGATACAGCATTTTGAACCGGAAAGGGACAAGAAGTATGCCGTTGTGCTGGGCAACGAAGTGAAGGGCGTGCAGCAGCAGGTTGTGGACAGCTGCGACGGTTGTCTGGAGATTCCACAGTTTGGAACCAAGCACAGCATGAATGTGTCCGTTACGGCGGGCATTGTGATGTGGCATTTCGCCCAGTCGGTTCTTCTATAAAAATTAAGAAAGAAAATGAAACGTATTGTATTTTTCCTTTTAAATGTTTTCCTCTTGCTTTTCTCCGTCTCTGCCGAGGCACAAGAGAAGAAGCCCGTGAAACCCAAATTTCACAAGGCATTTACAGAACATTTCAACAAGGATTCTTCAAAATTCTTCAACTTGAACGGGGGCAGAAAAAGGGAAAGCAAGCAGATGAGATATGTTCCCGGAACGCAATCGCTCTGTGAAAAGGGAACGGACATCATGTTGTTCAGAATTGACCCCAAAGATCCTTTTGGGCCGGGAAGGGGACCGGAAATATGTTCAAAGGACTATACCTATTATGGCTCTTATTCTGCGCGAATTCGTATTCCGGACGTAAGGGAGGTGCAACCCAACGTAGGTGCGGTGGTGGGTTATTTCACCTATAATATGGAAAGGGAAAAGGGGCTGAGCGAGATTGACTGGGAATGGCTCATAGCAGACCCTGAGATTGTGTACATTGGTACCTGGACAGGAAAGCAGAACGCCCTTCAGCGCATTGGCAGAACCATCAATCTTGCCAAGGGAATTGTGTACGAATGTATCTACCGCTCGGAAGCCGATGGCAACAAAAACCACAAGCTTACTGGCTTGCAGAACCAGCCCGAAACCGTCTCCGCCATAAAGGACTTCAATGCCGCAAGCAGGTTCTATACCTATGGATTCGACTGGTATCCCGACCGGCTGGTGTGGTGGATTCTGCATCCGGAAACGGAAGAGAAGATAGTATTGTGGGACTATAAGGGTTCCACTCCGCTGTTTTCCGGCATTCCCGACAACAAAACCCGTTATCTGCTAAATTTCTGGCATACGCACAACTGGCCCGTGCATACGAATCCCAAATCGGTTGAAAAACCAAAATACCCCTATGAGGTGGAAATAGACTGGATGTCATATACGCCTTTTAAAGAATACAATAAATAATTACTCTATACATTATAATATATATATAAATGGAAAATCCACAGAACGGTTATCCCGTACAGCAATATAATGGTCCGGTGAAGCGCTATTGCCAGACGCTGGACTTGAGAGACAATCCTGAACTGATTGCCGAATACCGTCGCCGGCACAGCAAGGAACATGCCTGGCCAAAGGTGTTGGAAGGCATCAGGGAAGTGGGTATATTGGAAATGGAAATTTACATTTTGGGTACCCGTCTTTTCATGATTGTGGAGACACCACTGGATTTTGATTGGAACACAGCAATGGCGCGTCTTTCTACCCTGCCCATGCAGGCGGAGTGGGAAGATTATATGGCCGAATTCCAACTGGTAAAAGCCGGAATGTCTTCGGCAGAGAAATGGCAACTGATGGAACGCATGTTCCATTTGTATTAAGGGATGTTCTAAAAAGATAAATTATATTATGCAAAACAAACTTATAGAGAAAAAGTATCTCGTTACGTTCATGCTCATCACCCTGCTGTTCGCGCTGTGGGGTTTTGCCAATGACATCACCAATCCCATGGTGGCGGCATTTCAAACGGTGATGGAACTTTCGGCCTTCAAGGCATCGTGGATCCAGTTTGCCTTCTATGGCGGATATGCCACTATGGCAATTCCAGCCGCCCTGTTCATCAGGCGTTTCAATTACAAGAGTGCCATCTTGCTTGGGCTTGGGTTGTATGCCCTTGGCGCATTCCTTTTCATTCCGGCGGCCTCGTATCAGAATTTCATTTTCTTCTGCCTGTCGTTGTACATACTCACCTTCGGACTGGCTTTTCTTGAAACCACGGCAAATCCCTTCATTCTTTCGCTGGGTTCAAAGGAAACTTCCACACGAAGGCTCAATCTGGCTCAGTCCTTCAATCCAATGGGTTCTCTCTCTGGCATGGCGGTGGCCTCACTTATCATGCTGCCCCAGCTATGGTCGGACAAGAGAAACGAAGCCGGTGAAATCATTTTTCACACGCTAAGCGAGGCTGAGAAGGCGGAAATCCGACTTCACGACCTTGCCGTCATACGCGATCCCTATGTGATGTTGGGCATTGTGGTGTTGCTGATTTTCATTGTCATAGCGCTGAAGAAGATGCCCTTAGTTTCCACCAACGATGAGCGACAGGATTCTGCCAAGAACACGCTACAGCGTCTGAGCAAGAATGTGGTCTATCGTGAGGGAGTGGTGGCACAAATGTTCTATGTGGCGGCACAGATTATGGTTTGGACTTTTATCATCCATTATGCCGACAACCTTGGCATTGACAAGGCCACGGCACAGAACTACAACATTGTGGCCATGTCCATGTTCCTTTGCAGCCGTTTCATCAGCACCTTCCTGATGAAGTATGTCAATTCCCGTCTCCTGCTCACAATCTTCGGAATGGGAGCCATGGTTTGCACGTTGGGTACAATATGTATTGTGGGCCAAGCGGGATTGTATTGTCTGGTCGGCATCTCTGCTTTCATGTCGCTCATGTTCCCCACCATCTACGGTATAGCCTTGGAAAATGTGGAAAGCCGTGACACATCTCTCGGTGCCGCCTTCCTTGTAATGGCCATTGTGGGCGGAGCCGTAATGCCTCCCTTGCAGGGACTCATCATAGACCAGGGTACCGTTGCGGCTCACCCTGCCGTAAACGTCTCCTTTGTGCTACCGTTTATCTGTTTTCTCATCATCACCGTTTATGGCATCAGAGCCTATGGAAATATGAAGTAAAAGACGCGAACCAACAACTCGCATCCCCAAAAACTCACTACTCGCAGCTCATAACTCACTACTCAAAAATTTGTCGCATTTGTTTCTTCCGCGTCCCATTCCCCATATTTGTCAAAAAACAAGAAAAGGGGATTTTGGGGTGAGGAAGGAATATATGAAAAATTTCAACATTCTTATAATCAGGTGGATATAAACAAATGAAATAACTCCTGAAAACACACGAAAAAAAGACTTAAGTGAAACTCCGGAAACACTTAAGTCTTTTTTGAAAAACACTTAACTGTTACTGAAGAAACACTTAAGTGTTATTTTTACCCGATTTTTATGTAAAAATTTTTCCGCCTATTTTCTTAAACATGGGACAAGTGGTGGCGTGGTCGTTTATCAGACCTACGGCTTGCAGATAGGAATAGAGCAGTGTGGAGCCAAGAAACTTGAATCCGCGTTTCTTAAGGTCGGCGGCAATGGCGTCGGAGAGTTGGTTCCTGGTAATCCATTCGCCGTTGAGATGTTGTTGATAGATGAGGGTATGGCCGTCGGTGTATTGCCACAGGTAGGCGTCGAAACTGCCGAATTCCTGTCTTATCTGGATGAAGCAACGAGCATTGCCAATGATGGCTTCTATCTTTCTTCGCGATTTTATCATACCGGGATATGCCATTGCCTTGTCCACGTCCTCTGCGGTGAAGAGGGCAACCTTTTCGTAGTCGAAACCAGCAAAGCAGGCACGGAAAATCTCGCGCTTGCGCAGCATCAGCATCCAACTGAGTCCGGCGGACATGGCTTCGAGCATCAGATATTCAAAGAGCATCCTGTCGTTGTGGCAGGGAATGCCCCACTCTGTGTCGTGATACTTTTCCAAAAGTCCGCCGTCATGGCACCATTCACACTTTTCCATCGGCATCAGCTGCAAGGTTTGTAAGCCGATAGTCGTTCGCGTATTTCCTGTGCCCTCTCGCGTGAAAGAGGTTCAACGCCTTCCAACGGATAGACAAGGTTCATCTTTTCGTACTTGAACTTGCCCAGGGTATGATAGGGAAGGATTTCAATCTTCTTGACCACACTGAAGCGAGCGGCAAGTTCTCCCACTTTGTTCAGCCATTCGTCGTCATCTGTCAGTCCGGGCACCACAACGTGTCGCAGCCAAGTGTCAATGCCGCGTTCCTGAAGGACATCGAGCATGCGAAGGTTGTTTTCCAGTTTGCCGGCGGTGAGTGTGGGATAGAGCTGGGGGTTCAGTGTCTTGATGTCCAGCAGTACCAGATTGGTGTAATCCAGTGCTTCCAGGGCGCGTCCGCTGCAATAGGCACCGCTGGTATCCAGTGCGGTGTGCAGCCCTTCCTGCTGGCAAAGTTGGAAGTATTCCTTCACAAACTGGGCCTGCATGAGTGGCTCACCTCCAGAAAGGGTGACGCCTCCGCTGGCAATATAGCTGCTGTAGCGAAGAGCCTGCTGTACCAGTTCTTCTGGAGTGAGTTCATACTGGCAATTGCCGTTGGGATCCCAAGTGTCGGGGTTGTGGCAGTATTGGCAGCGCAGAGGACATCCCTGCATGAAGGCCACGAAGCGGATGCCGGGGCCGTCCACCGTGCCGAATGATTCTATGGAGTGTATTCTACCTTTTGTCATTGTCTTGTCTGTGGAAAAAATATTCCCCTGCCTGTCCAGGTAGGAACGGCAGGGGAACGGTTTATCTCTTCTGCAAAATGCAGATTACATGCAGTTGTTAATGGTACGAGAGAGTACGTCGAGCTGCTGTTCGCGGGTCAGTTTCACGAAGTTTACAGCGTAACCGCTGACACGGATGGTGAGCTGGGGATACTTCTCGGGATGTTCCATGGCGTCGAGCAGCAACTGGCGGTCGAAGACGTTCACGTTGAGGTGCTGTCCACCGTTGGGAGTGAAGTAACCGTCCATCAGGTTGGTCAGGTTAACCTTCTGAGCATCCTTGTCCTTACCCAACGCAGCGGGAGTAACGGCGAAGGTGTAAGAGATACCGTCGCGAGAGTGCTGGAAGGGAAGCTTGGCCACAGAAGCCAAGGCTGCAACCGCACCCTTGATGTCGCGGGCGTTCATGGGGTTGGCACCGGGAGCGAAGGGAACACCCTTGGCACGTCCGTCGGGAGTAGCACCGGTGGCACGTCCGTAAACCACGTTAGAGGTGATGGTGAGCAAGCTCTGGGTGGGGATGGCGTCGCGGTAAGTACGGTGCTGACGCAGGTATTCCATGAACTTCTCGGTCAGTTCCACTGCAATTGCATCGGTTTCGTCGCAGTCGTTTCCGAAGGGGATGTATTCGCCTTCTTCAATCTTGTAGTCTACGGCCAGACCGGTTTCGTCGCGAATGATACGGATCTTGCAGTTCTTCATGGCTGCGATAGAGTCTGTTACGATAGACAGACCGGCAATACCGGTTGCGCGGGTGCGCTGTACGTCGCCGTCGTGCAGAGCCATTTCAAATGCTTCGTAGTCATACTTGTCGTGCATGTAGTGGATGATCTTCAGCGCGTTCACATAGGTCTTGGCCAACCAGCGCATCATCTGCTCAAAGCGGGGCATGAACTCTTCGTAGGTGAGATAGTCGCCCTCGATGGGAGAGTACATGGGAGCCACCTGCTCGCCGGTCATTTCGTCGCGACCGCCATTGATGGCATACAGCATACACTTGGCCAGGTTGGCGCGGGCACCGAAGAACTGCATCTGCTTACCAATCTTCATGGGGCTTACGCAGCAAGCGATTCCGTAGTCGTCGCCCAATTCTGCACGCATCAGGTCATCGTTCTCATACTGCAGGGCGCTGGTGTCGATACTTACCTTGGCACAGTAGTTCTTCCAGTTCTGGGGCAGACGGGGGCTCCAGAGGATGGTGATGTTGGGTTCGGGAGAGGGACCCATGTTGTACAGGGTGTGCAGGATACGGAAAGCGGTCTTGGTAACCATTGAACGTCCGTCCACACCCATACCGCCTACAACGGTTGTTGCCCAAATGGGGTCACCGCTGAAGAGGTCGTTGTATTCGGGAGTACGCAGGAAGCGAACGATACGCAGCTTCATGATCATCTGGTCAATCAGTTCCTGAGCCTCTTCCTCGGTGAGGATACCGCGCTTAAGGTCACGCTGGATATAGATGTCAAGGAAGGCACAAACACGGCCCAGAGACATGGCGGCACCGTCCTGGTCCTTCACAGCACCCAGATAGCCGAAGTAGGTCCACTGAACTGCCTCGCGGGCGTTGGTGGCGGGCTTGCTCACGTCAAAGCCGTAAGAAGCGCACATACGCTCAAACTGCTTCAGCGCCTTGATCTGGTCGGTGATTTCCTCGCGGCAGCGAACAATCTCCTCGGTGAATTCCTGGATGTCAATACGCTTGTGGAAGCGCTTCTTCTCCTCAATCAGGTTGGCGGTTCCGTAGAGGGCAACACGACGATAGTCGCCGATGATACGGCCACGGCCATAAGCGTCGGGCAGACCGGTGATGATGTGTGCGTGGCGGGCAGCCTTGATGTCATCGTTGTATGCGCTGAACACACCTTCGTTGTGGGTCTTGCAATACTTGGTGTAAATATCCTTTGTAGCGGGGTCCAGTTCGTAACCGTAAGCCTTCAGGGCGCTCTCCACCATGCGGATACCGCCACGGGGGAAGATACCGCGCTTCAGGGGCGCGTCGGTCTGCAAACCTACAATAACCTCGTTGTCCTTGTCAATATATCCGGCACCATAGGTGTCCAAAGTCTGGGGCAGCTTGGTTTCTGCGTCGTAAACTCCCTTTTCGCGCTCAACCTTGAACATCTCAGAGAGCTTGTCCCAAAGCATGGTGGTACGGGCCGAGGGAGCAGTCAGGAAGCTTTCGTCTCCGTCATAAGGCTCATAGTTGGCCTGAATAAAGTCACGTACATCGATTTCGTGTTTCCAATTGGAACCCTTGAAATCGTTTTGCAAATTCTGTAAAACCATAGTGGGTAATATTTAAAATTGTATAATAACTTTTGTTTCTGAATTCCGATGCAAATTTACGGTTTTTTTTCCGAATAGCCAAATATTAATTTGTAATTAATACAATTTTAACTTATGAAACTAATTTTTTTAATAAAGCATTGTAAGAAAAGCCATAAAAATGGGAATTTGTTGTGAAAACGGATTCAAAAAAAGCTTATCTTTGTGGCGAAAATCAGTAAAAATTAGAACAATTATAAAATTTTACGTTCATGAAAAACAAATGGGTTGTTTGGGTTGGCATTGCTTTCTCTTTCGCAAGTGTGCCTTTGTTTTCCCAAAATGAATCACTTACCCTGAAGAAAGTCAATCAGGTGGATTTCTCGCATATTTCCATAAAGGACAATTTTTGGTCTCCTCGGCTGGAGAAACATCTTTCGGCAACGTTGCCGGTGTGCATAGACCAGATAGAAAACAAGACGGGCCGCATACAGAACTTTGAGCGGGCCGCCAAGGGAAGAGGCGAGCACAGCGGCATTTTCTTTGACGATTCTGATGTCTACAAGGCAATGGAAGGCATGGCCTATGCGCTGGCCAATGCACGCGATGCCAAGTTGGAAGCCAAATTGGACGAGTGGATTGACAAGATAGCAGCCTGCCAGCAGCCCGACGGATATATCAATACCTTTTATACCCTTACCGGGTTGCAGAACCGCTGGACCGACATGGACAAGCACGAGATGTACTGTGCCGGACACATGATAGAGGCGGGTGTGGCCTATTACCAGGCCACTGGCAAACGCAAGCTTATGGATGTGGGCATAAGGATGGCCGAACATTGCATGTCGCTATTTGATGTGGGCAAGGGACATTGGGTTCCCGGACACGAGGAAATAGAACTGGCTCTGGTGAAACTTTCCCTTGCCACCGGAGAGAAGCGTTTTCTCAACTTTGCCCACCATCTTCTGGAACAGCGCGGACACGGATATGGTTCCACCGGCAAACCGCTGATGGGCAGACCTGCTGGCGGAGCCTATGTGCACGGACAGTGGAACCCCTCCTATTACCAGGATGAGATGCCGGTGCGCAACCTTTCCGTCATCAACGGACATGCCGTGCGTGCCATGTATTTGTTTACAGGTATGGCCGATGTGGCTGCCCTCAAGCATGATACCGCCTATGTGAGCGCCTTGCACCGCTTGTGGGACAATGTGGTGGGAGCCAAGATGTATGTAACGGGCGGAATAGGTTCTTCCAGACAGAACGAGGGCTTTACAGCCGACTTCGACTTGCCCAACAAAGAGGCGTATTGTGAAACGTGTGCATCGGTGGGCATGGTGTTTTGGAACCAGCGCATGAACCAGCTCACGGGCGATGCCAAGTATGCCGATGTAATGGAACGCTCGCTCTATAACGGGGCTTTGGCGGGAATCTCTCTGCAGGGCGACAAGTTTTTCTATGTCAATCCATTGGAGTCTGACGGCAAACACCATCGCCAGGAATGGTACGGATGCGCCTGTTGCCCCAGTCAGATTTCGCGCTTCCTGCCCTCAATAGGAAATTATATTTACGGCACCTCACCCGATGCCCTCTACATAAACCTTTATCTTGGCAACGAGGCAGACATAAGCCTCAATGGCAACGGCATCAAGGTGAGCCAAACTACAGAATACCCCTGGAAGGGAAAGGTACAGATTCTTGTGGAAGCCGGGCAGCCCATAAGCCAAAAGCTCAAGATGCGCATTCCGGGCTGGTGCAGGCAGTATACTCTAAAGGTAGACGGAAAAAAGGTACAACCCATTCTGGACAAGGGGTACGCAGTGGTGGAACCAAACGGAAAGAGACAGACCACAGTGGTTTTGGAAATGGAAATGCCAGTGGAGCAGGTGGCAGCCGATTCGCGTGTGAAACAGAATGTAGGCAAGCGTGCCGTTCAGCGCGGCCCCTTGGTTTATTGTATGGAAGAAACAGATAATAAACAGACCTATGATTCCGCTCTGCTCTGCAAGGACACAAAGTATACTGTAAAGTTCAACAAGGAACTGCTGGGCGGAGTAATGTCCGTTACGGCCAAGGGACAACACGGCTCGTTGCAGCTCATCCCCTATTATGCATGGGACAACAGAGAGGCCGGAAAGATGAAAGTGTGGTTGGATTACAAGGAATAATAACCAGAGTAAAATTCGATATATAGATATGGACAGAAGGAATTTCATCAAGGCATCCATCGGAGCCGCCGTTGCCGCCCAGATGCCGTTGGGAAGCGTTGCCCAGACACAGAAACCCCAGATTGCGCGCAAGGTGAGCGAAATGAAAAAACTCAGCCTGCGCAGCGTCCGAATAGCCACAGGCATAGAAAAACCCTTCTCGGCGTTGCACTTATCCGACTCCCACCTCACCTTTGCCGATACGCGCGATGATGAGCGCAAATGGAAACTGGCGGCCGGAAGACAGCGCATCTTCCTTCGCGCCGAACACTATCTCAACGAAGCTATAACCTTTGCCAACCGCCACGAAATGCCCATCCTACACACTGGCGACCTCATAGATTTCGTCTCAGAAGCCAACCTGGACATGGTGGCAGCTCATTTCCAACAGGCAGATTGGTTTGTGGCAGCCGGAAACCACGAATATTCCCAATATGTGGGCGAGGCGCTTGAAGACACCGCCTATCGCGCCGCATCTTTTGACAAAGTGCAGGCCGCCTACCCCAACGACCTCAACTGCGCCTCTCGTGTGATAAACGGACTCAACCTCGTATCCCTGGATAACGGCTACTATCAGGTAACGGAGCTGCAGCACCAGTTTGTCATGGAACAGGTCAAGAAAGGACTGCCCATCGTATTGATGGTTCATGTGCCGTTCTACGCTCCCCAGCAATGCGAGTTGGGGTTGAAGCAGACCAAAGGCCTGTGTGCCTATCTGGCCGGCGTGCCGTTGGAGATAACCAGCAAGTACGACCCCAATTTCAAGGGAACGGAACAATGGCGCAACCGAGGCGTACAGCAACGCGCCACCAAGGCTACTCTCGATTTTGTGGCATGGCTCAAGGAGCAGCCTCTGCTCAAAGGCATTCTGGCCGGTCATTGCCATTACTATTTCCAGGAACAGTTCTCCCCCACCTGTGTCCAATACACTGTGGCGGCGGGATACACTGGACAGGCGCAAGTGGTGCAGTTCTGCTAAGGGGTGAATCTAAAATGAAACAGAACCGCCCTTATCAGTAACTCACACTAACATCAAAGCCTAGGGCGCGGACTTGGGCGGCGATGCCGTCCAGCTGTTCGTGGGTGGCTTTCTGAAGACCCTGCACCGGTGTTTCGCGGTCTATGGTGTAAATCATCACTTGGCGGGGCTGTATGCGCTGCAATGCCCGCAGCCAGGGTTCTACATACTGGGCCGAGGTGTTGTCATAGTTCTCTCCCCCACTCTCTCCCTGCATGAAGAGGGTCTGCACGATAATGTGTCCGCGGAACAGGCACATGTCCTCAATGACCTTTTCCACATCATAGTTTCCCTGCGGACGGTCTGTGCGGAGGATGTATTCCGGGTTCACGGTGTCGAGCTTCAGAATGTTGTTGTCCACCCTCATCAGCGCCTCTCTGACCTCTGGCTTGTGGATGCGTGTGGAATTGCTCAACACGCTGATTTTGGCCTTGGGACAGAAACGGTCTCTGAGACGGATTGCGCAGTCCACAGCTTCGGGGAAGCGCGGGTGCATGGTGGGTTCGCCATTTCCGGCAAAGGTGAGCACATCGGGCATCCTGCCTTCTGCCTTCATCTTTTCCAGCGTTTCCTCCAGCGCCGTTTCCAGCTCTTCAATGGTGGGGAGGGGGCGCTTGGGACGGCGTTCCGCATTGAGGCCGCATTCGCAGTAGATGCAGTCGAAACTGCAGACTTTTCCGTCTGCTGGAAGCAGGTTGATGCCAAGGGAAACGCCGAGCCGCCTGCTCTGGACAGGACCGAATACGGGCGAAGGGTAGATGACGGTGCTCATGTGTCTTGTTACGTTTTTTTGTGGTAAAAAATGTATCCTCTTCTTGTCGGAAGGGCTAATAGAATGCAAAGTTACGTTATTTTAACTAAAATATGCGTCAGACATAAGGATTTTATTCGTATTTTTGCAGTCAGTATGAAGCGAATGTACCTTTTCCTCGTTGCCCTTTCGGCATGGCTGCTTCCTGTTCTTGGGCAGGAAGAGGTGGATTCTTTGTGGGATGACTTGCCTACGACATACAAGCTGAAGACGCAGTGGTACCGCTACAAGAATCCCGTCATTGAGGGCAATGATACGGTTTGGTGCTATTTGCTTCCCGAGGTGCCCGTGTATGCCCCGCTCAAGTTCAGGAACGAGCGCGAGCGCCGCGCCTTCAACCGTTTGGTGTACAACGTGAAGAAGGTGCTGCCCATTGCCCAGGAGGCCAACGCGCTGATTGCCGAAACGTACCAGGTGCTGGAACAGCTTCCCGACAAGCAGTCGAAGGAGGCTCACATCCGAGCGGTGGAAAAGGACATAAAGGAGACCTATACGCCCAGGATGAAGAAACTTACCTATTCCCAGGGCAAATTGCTCATCAAGCTGGTTGACCGCGAGTGCAACCAGTCTTCATACGAGATTGTGCAGGCTTTCTTCGGTCCTGCTAAAGCCGCTTTCTATCAGCTCTTTGCCTGGACGTTCCGTGCCAGCTTGAAAAAGGAGTACGACCCCGAGGGCGATGACCGCCTCATAGAACGTGTTGTGCGCCAGGTGGAAACCGGGCAGTTGTAAACCTTATTTCTTCGCCACTTTCTTTCCGTTCACCACATAGATGCCGGTGGGGAGGCCCTGCAGGTCTGTTGTGCCTTGGCGCAGAAGGATGCCGTCCAGTGAGTAGACGTTTCCGCTCTGTGTGTTGGGTGCCATGAAGGGTACTTTTATACCGGTTTCCTGGGTGGTGAGGTCCTTGCACATGCGTGACACGTTCTCCAGTAGCGAGGCTCCGCTTGCCATGGCGCCCATGGAGGCTGCTTCCGAACTGTCGTAGGCTTCGCCCCAATAGTAGGGGCAGTACATTTTGGGATATGCCTGCTTGTCGAGGTTCTTCCATAGCGCGTCCGCATTCTTCTGCAGGGCGGTTACCAAAGTGCGGCGGTAGGTTATCTGCATCTCCTCGTCCAGGCAGAAATTGACGGCATAGGGGATGAGCACAGCTTTGAAGAGGCTTTGGTCCATGCTGGTTCCTTCGTGGCGCAACAGTCCGTTGTGGGTGCAGCGTCCGTTGGTGAAGGCGTAGTTGATGTAAACTCCTGCCTTCATTTTGTATTTGCTTTCGCCCGTGATGTGATAGAGCAGGCGGCAGGCCTCGCCAAAGGTTCCCTGTGTATAGGTCAGAGGGGGTTCTTCCACCCGGCCGTCGCTTTTGGCTATGTGGTTGGTCATGTAGTCATAGAATTTCTTGGCATAGTCGAGGTATTTTTCAGTGCCGTATTTCATGTACAGCTTGGCCGCCATCAGACAGGCGGGGCTAAGGGTGCAGGCGTTGGGACCCGATCCTTTGTCGGTGTTCCAAGGCAGCCAAAGTCCCTTTTCATCTTCCTTGGCGCGGGACATGATGCCGTTGTCAAACAACTTCTTGGCCGTGCTGAAATAGGTGTTGTTGTTGAACACTTCGCCCATGCGCTGGAGGGTGAGTGCAATCCAGCACATGTCGTCGGTGTAGGGATTCTCAAAGCCGGTACTTCCGCCCGAATAGTTGTTGCCCTTGTTCTGGAACCATTTTGAGACATAGTTTTTGTACAGGTTGGCCTGTGTCTTGTTACCAGCGGCAAGGTTTCTCTGGTAGGCATAGATAACCACGTCTATGGCGTGTGCCTGCTGCCAGTAGATATAGGTGTTGCTGCTGTTCACTCCCTTTGGCGTTACCCAGAAAGTACCCTTGGAGGTGTTCATAAACTCCTTGATGAAGACTTTTGTAAGGCTGTCTGCCTTGCCTTCGTAGTCTGTCTTTACCAGTTTGGCCAGAATGGAGTTGTAGGCCATTGTGGCGGTTGCCGCCGACAGTAGAATCAATAAAGAGAGTATCCTTTTCTTCATACCTTATAACTGTTTTATACCTTCAATTTACATTTAATCTGCGTCAAAGATATATAAAATAGTTGTATTCCCCTTCGGTTTTCTAATAAAAATAATATAATGTGGCCATTATACGCTTTTGCTTCCCGAATATCACTTGTATTCCTTCCAGAAACGGGGCATGAAGAGGAGCAGTACGGTGAAGATTTCCAGACGTCCCACCAGCATGTAAGAGCTCATGAGCCACTTTCCGATGTCGTGGATGTGGGCGAAGTTGGATGCGGGACCGGTGGTGCCCATGGCGGGTCCGATGTTGCTGAGCATGGAGATGCTGCTTCCAAGGCTGGTTTCGGTGTCGTTGCCCAGAAGAGTGAGGACAAAGGTACCGATGACCACCAGTATCAGATAGATAAAGATGAAGGCGAGGGCGCGGCGGACATTGTCGTTGGAGATGACCTGGCCGGAGATGCGGATGCCCAAGACGGCGCGTGGATGGAGCATTTTTGTAAACTCGTTGAAGGCGCCCTTGGCACAGATGAGCAGGCGGACCATCTTGATTCCGCCGCCGGTGCTGCCCGTACAGGCTCCAACGGCCATGAGTACAAGGGTGGGCATCCAGAAGGGTACGCCCCATTTGACGTAATCGAAGCTCTCGCCGGCGAATCCTGTGCTGGAGATGATGCTGGATACGTGGAAAAGGGCTGTGCGGAAGTTCAGGCTGATGGTGTGCAGGAGGCTGTCTGCCTGGATTTCTGTGTGTGGCCACTTGAAGAACATCAGGAAGAAAATCAGCGCGATTCCGCCCACGGTATAGAAGAATGCGTGCATCTCCTCATTGCGCAGGAATACTTGCGGGCGGCGTATGCTCAGATAGTAGAAGAGGGAGTAGTTGAGGCTGGAGAGCAGCATGAAGGCCACGCAGACATATTCCACATAGGCCGAATGGAAGAAGCCGATGCTCTCTGTGTGGGTGCTGAAACCTCCGGTGGCCACGGTGGACATGGCGTGGCATATGGCATCGTACAAGTCCATGGGGCCGGCCCAAAGCAGCAGGGCGCAGATGGTGGTGAAGAGGAAGTAGATGGAAAGGGTGCGGCGTGCGGTGGCCCCGATCTTGGGTTTCAGTTTGTCCAGTTCCAGCCCGGTCACTTCCGCGGAATAGACATTGCTGTTCTTCATTTCGTAGACGGGAATCAGGGCCACGGAGAACACAATGATTCCCAAACCGCCAATCCAGTGCATCATGCTGCGCCAGAAGCGCAGTCCGTGCGAGAGTCCGTCAATGTCGGCGAAGATGGTGGCGCCGGTGGTGGTGAATCCGCTCATGGCCTCAAAGAAGGCGTCGGCCAGAGGCATGCGCAGATGCAGGATGAAGGGCATCATGCCAATGATGGAGAAAAGCACCCAAGAGAGCGTTACCACCAGAAAGCTGTCTGCCCGGGTAAGGTGCTTTTCCGTGCTCTTCTTCCCTATTGACTTCAGCGTGCTGCCCACGGCAAAGGCCATCAGAGCGCTGGTGAGAAACGCCAGTCCGTCGTCTTCGGCATAGAGGAGCGAGACGAGGAAGGTGATGGTGAGCATAAGCCCCTCCATCATGAGCAGCATTCCAAAGATACTTCTTTTCACGCTTTTCCGTTTTCTTCCAAGGCGTGCCAGGGATAGTCCACGGTATAGTGCAGGCCGCGGCTTTCCTTGCGCTCAATGGCATGGCGGGTAATGAGGTAACCCACGTTGATCATGTTGCGCAGTTCGCAGATGTCGCGTGTGGGCTTTACACGTTTGAACAAGTGTTCCGTCTCTTCATAGAGCAGGTCCAGACGTTCCCAGGCGCGGTGAAGGCGCAGGTCGCTGCGGACGATTCCCACATAGGTGGACATAATCTGGTTTACTTCCTTCAGGTCCTGTGCAATGAGCACCTTCTCCTCGTTGGTGAGTGTGCCCTCGTCGTTCCATTCGGGAATGTTCTCGTTGAAGGTATATTGGTCTATGTTCTCCAGACTGTGCTGTGCGGCCTTGTCGGCATAGACAACGGCCTCGATGAGCGAATTGCTGGCAAGGCGGTTGCCGCCGTGCAGTCCGGTGCAGGCGCATTCGCCCACGGCATAGAGACGGCGTATGCTGCTACAGGCATCAAGGTCTACAAGGATGCCGCCGCACATATAGTGGGCGCTGGGGGCAACGGGGATGTACTGGCGTGTGATGTCAATGCCCAGGCTCAAGCACTTGGCGTAGATGTTGGGGAAGTGGCGCTTAGTGGTCTCGGGGTCTTTGTGGGTGACGTCCAGGCAGACGTGGTCCAAGCCGTGAATCTTCATTTCGTGGTCTATGGCACGCGCCACAATATCGCGGGGAGCCAGGGAGAGGCGTTCGTCATATTTCTGCATGAACTCTTCGCCGTTGGGCAGGCGCAGAATGCCGCCGTAGCCGCGCATGGCCTCTGTGATGAGATAGGCGGGATGCGCCTCTTGCGGATTGTAGAGCACGGTGGGATGGAACTGTACGAACTCCATGTCCTTCACCTTGCCCTTTGCACGGTAGACCATGGCTATGCCGTCACCGGTGGCAATGTCGGGGTTTGATGTGGTGGCGTATACGGCTCCGGTTCCGCCCGTGGCCATCAGGGTGAGACGGCTCAGATAGGTATCAATCTTTCCTGTATCGGGGTTCAGAATGTAGGCGCCGTAGCATTCTATGTCGGGGGTGCGGCGAGTGACGCGGATGCCCAAGTGGTGCTGTGTGATGATTTCCACGGCAAAGTGGTGTTCCAGCACTTCGATATTCGGATTGTTGCGCACGGCTTCCATCAGCCCGCGCTGAATTTCGGCTCCGGTGTCGTCGGCATGGTGGAGGATGCGGAATTCGGAGTGTCCGCCTTCGCGGTGCAGGTCGAACTCGCCGTTCTCCTTCTTGTCGAAGTTCACGCCCCATTTGATGAGGTCCCTTATGCCTTGCGGTCCGTTCTTCACAACCTGTTCCACGGCATCGGGGTTGCTGATGAAGTCTCCGGCAATCATGGTGTCCTGGATGTGCTTTTCAAAGTTGTCCACGCTGAGGTCGGTAACGGAGGCAATGCCGCCCTGGGCCTTGGTGGTGTTGGCCTCTTCGAGCGAAGTCTTGCATACCAGGGCCACCCGCCCCTTTCCGGCATTGGCCACTTTCAGGGCGTAACTCATGCCCGCTACGCCGCTGCCGATGATAAGGAAGTCAAATTTGCGTACCATAAGTGTGTCTTCTCCTTACTTTATTTTTGTATTTCTTCCACAAATGTACGGAAAAAGTCAATTCGTTGTATCAATAAACCTTCATTATATTGTTTTTTTGGCTAACTTTGCGGTATATGTACTTAGAAAATAGTTTATGAAAGCGATGAAATTACAATATTATGCCGGTTTGTGGCTGGCGGCAATTCTTTTTTGTGCGTGCGGAACCCGAAAGGCCGCACAGACCCAGGCGCTTCAGCCAGCGGCTTCGGAACTGGTAAATTCCCTCACCCAAATCCAACTCCCTCCCGAGGAAAAACAAATTCCCTCGGGAGGGAGTGAAAAAACACCCCAGCAGAACGCACAGCCCCAACTGCCCGTGGCAGAGGGTTGGGAGGCGGAACTCAGGGCTGCACTGGACTCGCTCTGCAACAACGATAGCCTGGCCCAGACTTCGCAGATGGGCATCTACATCCATGACCTCACGCAGAACACACCTCTCTATGCCCGCAATGCCCACCATCGCATGCGTCCGGCCTCGTGCCAGAAGGTGATAACCGCCGTGGCTGCACTGCACTATCTGGGGGCGCAGCACCGTTTGCGCACCACCCTGCACATGACGGGCCAGATCAGCGGCACCGTGCTGAAGGGTAACCTCTATGTGGTGGGCGGAATGGATCCCACGGTTACGGCGGCCGAGGTGGACGCGCTGGTTCGTGCGGTAGCCCTGGCTGGTGTCAGACGCATCCAGGGCAAGGTGTGCAAGGACCTGGGCATGACCGATGGCGAGCCTTACGGATGGGGTTGGTGTTGGGACGATGACTATGGCCCTCTCTCTCCTTTGTTGGTGGAGGGCAAGGACCGTTTCTCGGCCGTTTGGATGAGAAGCATGGCCAAACACGGCATTGCGGTGAGCGGACCGGACACGCTGGTGGCTGCCGCTTGTCCGGCCGAGGCAAAACAACTGGCTGCCATAGACCATGGGCTGGAGCCTCTTCTGCAGACCATGATGAAGGAGAGCGACAACATCTATGCCGAGTCTCTTTTCTATCAGTTGGCCGCCCACAGCGGAAAACCCAAGGCGGGACGCAAGCAAGCTGCACTGCTGATTGGCGAACTGATGGAACAGGCTGGGATAAAGACGGATGCCTCGTGTGTGGCGGACGGAAGCGGACTGTCACTCTATAATTACACCACGCCTTATATCCTGGCCAGTATGCTGCAAATGGCGCATTCGCGTCCCGAGGTATATCAGGCCTTGCTCCCCTCGCTGCCCATTGCCGGTGTGGATGGCACGCTGGAGAAGCGCATGACGGAGGGTCCGGCGCACCGCCGAGTGTGGGCCAAGACAGGTTCGGTAAGCGGGGTGTCCAGTCTGAGCGGTTATGCCCAGGCAGCCAACGGTCATCTGTTGGCATTCAGCATCATAAACCAGGGTGTTGTGCGCACCTCGCACGGCAGAAAATTCCAGGACAAGATATGTGAAATCATGTGTCGGGGCGGAAAGTAGCATTGACCGGATGCCTCCAGGGATGGATGAAAACTTAAATTAGAACATCCTTCCAATGTTAAATAAAACTTAAATCGTATCATAAAACTTGTTAAACCCCTTTTCCGAAAGAATATTTTCGCTAACTTTGTCCTTGTAGACGCTGTTGTTCCGTTCCCGCAATCGGATGTGGAACGTGCAGCAGGCGGTCGGTAAGAGTTTTTTGATACAGGAAGTATAACCGTAAAAAACATTGCTTATGAAGTTCAAACTTTTGGTGCTCGATGTGGACGGCACTTTACTTAACAGCAAGAGAGAACTTACCAAACGCACCATATCCACGCTCATCAAGGTGCAGCAGTTGGGAATACGCATAGCATTGGCGTCGGGCCGCCCCACTCACGGAATATTGCCCTTTGCCAAGGCTTTGGGCATGGACCGGCATGGAGGATTCATCATTGCCCACAACGGAGCGGTGGTGACGGATGCGGCTTCCGGTGAGGTGATTTTTGAACGCAGCATAGATCCGCAGATGATTCCCTTCATGGAACGTCTGGCCAAACGTGCGCAGATGACCTTGGCCTGCTATGAGGGGGACGAGGTGATAAGTACCGATATAACGGACGCTCATGTTGTGGACGAGGCGCACATGAACGGCATGAGGCTGCGTCAGGTAGAAAGCATAGCCGATTCGCTTTCCACTCGTCCGAGCGAGCTGATTCTGGTGAGCGACAACGAGGAGCACCTTGCCGGAATGGAGGAGTATCTGCAGAAGCACATGAGCGGTACCATGGACACCATCCACAGCAATCCCTACTATCTGGAAATAGTGGGCTATCAGGTGGGCAAGTCTTACGCCATGAGCGCTTTGGTGCAGAAGTTGGGCATTGGCATGGAGGATGTGCTGGCTATTGGTGACGGCACTGCCGATGTGGCCATGCTGCAACAGGCCGGAACGGGCATCGCAATGGGCAATGCCATGGAAGGCGTAAAGCATTGTGCCGACTACATCACCCTGACCAATGACCAGGACGGTGCTGCCATTGCCATAGAGAAGGCCATCATGGAGGAGGTGAAGAAGACCGAAATCCCATTGGATGTACTTAATGCCCAGTCGGCAGGAACGATGATGGGAACGCTGGGTATCCAATACACTTTTGCCAGTGCGGAACGCGTAGAGGCCACCATGCCCGTGGACCATCGCACACGCCAGCCTTTCGGCATTCTGGCCGGTGGAGCCAGTCTGGCGCTTGCGGAAACATTGGCCGGACTGGGTTCGCTGATTGCCTGTCAGCCCGATGAATATGTGGTGGGTATGCAGGTTAGCGGCAATCACGTCTCTTCTGCCATGGACGGAGATACGGTTCGTGGTGTGGCCACTCCGGTCCACATCGGCCGTAGCAGCCATGCCTGGAATGTGGACATCTTTACCAGTACGGGAAAGCTGGTCAGCAGCGTAAGAGTACTCAACAGCGTGCTGAAGAAGCGCGGTTGATTTCTTAATTCGTAATACATTATATAATATGATATATCAGAATCTGACAGAGCTTGTAGGACGTACCCCCTTGCTCAACTTGCAGCGCATGGCTTCGCTCCATGGAGCATTGGCGCAAGTGGTGGCAAAGGTGGAGGCTTTCAATCCCGGCGGAAGCGTAAAGGATCGTGTGGCATTGCACATGATTGAGGATGCCGAAGCGCGTGGACTGCTCCGTCCTGGCAGTGTGATTATAGAACCTACCAGCGGAAACACTGGTGTGGGACTGGCATGGATAAGTCGCGTGAAAGGCTACGAAGCCATCATTGTGATGCCCGATTCCATGAGTGTGGAACGGCAAAGCCTTTTGCGTGCGTCAGGTGCACGGCTAGTCCTCACACCTGGTGCACAGGGCATGAAGGGGGCAATCAGCGAGGCAGAACGCCTGTACAGTGAAACGCCTAGGGCGGTTATTCTGGGTCAGTTCACCAATCCGGCCAATGCTGAAGCGCACGAACTGACCACCGGAGAGGAAATCTGGGAAGACACCGACGGACAGGTGGATATCTTTGTGGCTGGCGTTGGTACGGGTGGTACGCTCACCGGTACAGCGCGCACACTCAAGAAACACAACCCGCAGATAAGGATTGTGGCGGTGGAGCCGGCCGACAGCGCAGTTCTTAGTGGCGGAAAGGCTGGTGCGCATGGTTTGCAGGGCATCGGTGCCGGATTCATTCCCGAGATACTTGATACAAAACTGATAGACGAAGTAATCCGCGTAACGGACGAGGAGGCGTATTTGGCTGGCCGTCAGCTTTCCGCAACTGAAGGCTTGCTGACGGGCATCAGCAGTGGAGCTGCCGTCCATGCCGCCATACAGTTGGCTCTGCGGCCCGAAAACAAAGGCAAGCGTATCGTTGTGCTCCTGCCCGACACAGGTGAACGCTATCTCAGCACAAAGCTTTTCATGCCGTAGAGGATAAGTGTGAAAGATGATGAGAAAGTACATAATACCGGTTCTTATTCTGCTTTTATGCAGCATAAATGTCAACGCAAAGGACAAGTGGCCCGATGGTACGGCTGTGTCCGAATGGTTTGCCAAGACCAGTTGCGTGGATGTGAATTCGCTGGGCAAGCAATACGTAATCACAGACCATGGTGTGAAACAGGACAGCACTCTGCTGCAGACGGTGCAGATACAGGCAGTGATTGACAAGGCGGCGGAAAATGGCGGTGGTGTGGTGGTGATTCCCAAGGGAACTTTCCTCAGCGGTTCGCTTTTCTTCAAACCTGGTACACATTTGCATTTACAAAAAGGTGCAGTGCTTAAAGGCAGCGATTTTATAGGCGACTTCAAACTCATCGATACAAGAATGGAGGGGCAGAACCTCAAGTATTTTGCAGCCTTGGTGAATGCCATCGGTTGCGATGGCTTCACGCTCTCTGGCGAAGGCTCCATCAACGGAAACGGCTTGCGCTATTGGAAACAGTTCTGGATTCGCCGCAAGTACAACAGCCAATGTACCAATCTTGATGAGATGCGTCCGCGACTGGTGTTTGTTCAGGGCTGCGACGATGTGCGGCTCCAGGGCGTGCGCCTTATGAACTCGCCCTTCTGGACCACGCATCTTTATCAGTGCAAACGAGTGAAGATATCGGAACTCTACATATTTGCTCCTTCTGCACCGGTACCGGCACCCAGCAGCGATGCTATTGATATTGATGTGTGTACTGATGTGCATATTAACGGTTGCTACTTTTCTGTCAATGACGATGCCATAGCGTTGAAAGGCGGAAAAGGTCCCTGGGCACACAAAGACACCGTGAATAATGGCGAGAACCGCAACATCATCATCGAGGACTGTACTTATGGATTTTGTCATAGCATGCTCACTTGTGGCAGCGAGTCACTGCATAACTATAACATCGTGTTGCGCAATTGTGAGGTAAAGAATGCAGCCCGAATGTTGTGGCTCAAGATGCGTCCGGATACCGAGCAGAATTACGAGTACATCACCGTGGAGGGCATACGGGGCAATGTGCACAGCATGCTCTATGTGAAGCCTTGGACGCAGTTCTTCGACCTGAAAGGACGCAAGGATATGCCCTACTCGCGCTCATCCAACGTGGTTCTGAGCAACATCAACCTCAACTGCAAAGTATTATTTGATGTGCAGAAGGCACTTGACCAATACAGTCTCAAGGACTTTACCTTCAAAGACATTGAGGTGACGGCATCGGACAGCCCCGAGATCCGTGTGGATTATGTGGAAAACTTCAAATTGAAAAATGTAAAGGTAAACGGCCAAAAGGTGAATTGACCGTTTGTCGGAATTGTGGAGACAAAAACTTCTTTTCTCCCGATTGGGGCAACTCAAACATCAAGTAAATATTCTTTACAAAATAGTTACTCGTTCACATACCAACAAGAATACAGCAAAGAGAAAAATGCCAGTTGGGCGGAAAAAAGCGCCCAGTTGGAAAAAAATATGTTTCCAGTTGGAGAATTATTTTTTCCCAACTGGAAACCTTGTTTTTGGGGGTTGTTGACTTTTTATAGCATTTTCTGCCATTTTCCCCGTTCAAAACCTCCGAAACACAGCAAAAACAAAAGTAAAAAGATTTGACAATATTTCGGATGTAATAATGTTGCTCAAACTCTTTAAAGGTGTACCGGTTTAAACAGGGTTTCTTAGCCCAAGATTTTATACACAGATAACAGACTATTTGTGAATAAATCCCTTCTCAAGGTCTTGTGAGACGTTTATCATAAAATCTCCCATGCTCTCATAAGCATTGATGACATCCATGTAATAAACGTTTGTTTGATAGTTCTTACCATCGTTTTCTATATTCTCAATAACTGCATCGCGTAGATTATTGCGGAG
The DNA here is from genome assembly GCA_017379075.1 of Bacteroidaceae bacterium. Lineage (GTDB taxonomy): Bacteria > Bacteroidota > Bacteroidia > Bacteroidales > Bacteroidaceae > Physcousia. The sequence goes on along the minus strand of JAFNXL010000037.1, from coordinate 6,719 downwards.
TGTGTTGATGCGGTCTTCGGCATTGTATGCGTTTGAGATATTGGTCAGTTCGCCCTTGTGAGCCGCTGTCAAGTTTTCAATCATTACATCGTATGCCGCATTCACAGCATCAGCCATTGCATTAAGGTTCTTGATAATATCTGCATCGAACTTCTTGTTGTGTATGTTCTTTCTTGACAATATACGGCTGATTGTTTCTCCAGAGTCTCCCAATGATTCCAACTCACCGATAATTTTATACATGGACTTGATCTTGAGCGATGTGCTTTCGCTAATTTCTTCTGCGGAAATCCCGTTAAGAAATGTGGCAATCTCATATTCTATGCGGTCCGAAATTTCTTCATATTTAACGAGTTTGCTCCGTAGTTCTTCAAATTTATCCGTATCGGCTTCATTGATTGCATTTTGTGCATAATTGGCTCCGTTCTTTGAAATTTTGGCGAAACTAATAATCTCTTCAAAAGCTAGCCCAACAGACAGTTCTGGAGTGGCCAAAGGTCCGGCTGAAATATACTTGAGTCGGAAAACTTCTTTTGCTTGGTTTTTGGGTGTCGGGACAATCCAACTTACAGCTTGTGCAATCCACTTTGTAAACCAGACCAATAGAAGGGTGTTGGTCAAATTAAACAGCGTATGCAGCATTGACAGGCCATACAAAGCGGCCGTGCCTTCTGCTGAAATAGAATCTGTTACCACAAAACCCTCTGCTGCAGGATTGGGCAATCCAAACAAGTTTTCTGTAATAGTTCCCACCAGACGCAAGAATGGCTTGTAAAGAATCAAAGCCCACACCACACCGAATACGTTGAAAATAGTGTGCGACATTGCCGCACGCTTGGCTTCTGTATTTCCTACAGAGGCCGCGATATTTGCTGTAATTGTTGTGCCGATATTCTCACCAAGCACCATCGCACATGCCATTTCAAAAGGAATCCATCCCATGCTCAGCATAATAAGCGTAATGGCCATAGTGGCAGAAGACGACTGCAAGACCAAGGTTAAAATGGTACCAAAGGCCAGGAACAAAAGCACAGAACCAAATCCGTGAGCCGACCAGGAACTTACAAACTCCAAAACCTGAGGTGTCTCGCGAAGGTCTGGTACAGAGTCTTTCATAAATGAGAGCCCCAAGAAGAGAAGTGAGAATCCCACGATTAACTCACCTATATTCTTTCGCTTGTCAATCTTTGAGTTTGAGAACAGAAAGCCCAACAGCATCAACGGAACGGCAAGTACAGAGATGTCTGCTTTGAAACCCAACCACGATACCATCCAAGCTGTTACAGTGGTACCGATGTTGGCGCCCATGATGACACCGATTGCTTGTGCAAGCGTCAGAAGACCGGCGTTGACAAAGCTGACTACCATGACAGTTGTAGCTGATGAAGATTGGATAATAGATGTTATACCCAATCCGGTCATAACTCCCTTGAACGGATTTGATGTCATGGCCGACAAAAATCCTCTTAATCTCTCTCCTGCAGCCTTTTGCAGACCAGAACTCATTAAGTTCATTCCGTAAAGGAACATACCCAATGCTCCCAACAGCGTAAAAATTTGTAATATACCCATAATTATTTATTATAAATTTTCAAGTGCAAAGTAACTGTAAATATGTTTCAAAAATGTTTCAAAATAATTAGGCTTTGGTTAAATACAGACTTGATGAAAAATATTACATTTTCATTAAATCTCTTTTTGCCGGTAACGCAATTCAGTTTTTCTCTATAATTTTGCAGCATAGTAATATATATAATAAGTATATGGCAGCAGAGCGAATTTTGATAGTGGATGACGAAGAGACGCTGTGTGAGGTGTTGAAAATCAATCTTGAGAATGAGGGCTACGACGTGGACATTGCTTTCAGTGCCGAACAGGCTCTGGCCTACGACCTGACACGATATTCGCTCATTCTCCTTGACATAATGATGGGAGAAATCAGCGGAATAAAAATGGCCAAGATGCTGAAAGCCGATGTAACGACAGCCGATATTCCAATCATCTTTTGTACGGCTCGTGATACAGAGGATGATATGGTTATGGGGTTGAATCTTGGTGCGGACGATTACATAATGAAGCCCTATACCATTCGTAATGTGATAGCCCGTGTAAAGAGTGTGCTGAGACGGACATCGGGTCATAAATCCAATGCCAAGGAGGAAAAGCCGAATGTCTTGAAGGTCGATGGATTACAACTGGATTTGGAGTTCAAGCGTTGTCTTGTTGATGGCGAAGAGGTTAAACTGGCCCGCAAGGAATTTGAGCTGTTGGCCTACCTCATCTCACATCGGGGAAAGATATGTTCCCGCGAGCAGATTCTAAGCCGTGTGTGGAGCAACGAAGTGGTGGTGCTTGACCGCACAATTGATGTGAACATAACCCGTTTGCGCTCAAAGATTGGCGTTTACGGTTCATATATAGTAACCCGTTCAGGTTTCGGTTATGGCTTCCGCGACTAAATTATCTTTCCACAAAAGGCTATTCCTGCAACTCATCGCGTTCTCCTGGACGATAGTCGTCTGCTTTATCGGCTTTCAATACCTGCGGGAAAAAGAGTATAAGTCTGGGTTTCTGAGTGCCCAGTTGCAACAATACAACCGGCATCTCCTCGTAGCCATCGAAGACGGAGAATCGTATGAAGAATACATTGCATCGCATGAAAAACCGTTTGACGACCTCAGAATAACGCTCATCACGTTGTCGGGCGCAGTTGTGTATGATAATACAATACCAGCCGATTCGCTTGGAAATCACAGCAATCGTCCCGAGATTGTGGATGCCTTTAAAGACGGTTCGGGTTATCACATCGGGCGTCAGTCAGAGAGTGACGGACGCGAATATTTCTACTCGGCAACACGGGGTGAAAGGGTCATTGTCCGCACCGCTATGCCATATTCGAGCACATTGCAAGACTTGCTCGAAGCCGATTGGTCTTTCCTCATAGTGATGATTTCCATCACACTTTCAATGAGTGTGATAGCCTATTTCACCACTCGCAAGTTGGGCAAGGACATAGAGCGGGTTAATCGTTACGAGGCAGAACAAGAGAAAAATCGTCTCAAACGCCACCTTACAAACAATATCAATCACGAATTGAAGACACCCGTAGCCTCCATCCAGGTGTGTCTTGAAACGTTGCTTTCGGGCATCAGCCTAAGCGAAGAGAAACGTCAGGAACTCATAGAAAGGTGCTATACAAATAACGAGCGGCTCAGGCGGTTATTGGCCGATGTGTCGCTAATTACAAGAATGGAAGACGGAAGCGCGCATATTGGTAAAGAGAAGGTTGTGCTCAATGATATCTTGTGTGAGATTGCCGATGAGTTGGAGATAATGCCGGACGAGGAGCGTATGACGCTGCATACAGACTTTAACGAACGTGTGGTAATCCTAGGCAATCTTTCGCTCATAGGTTCAATTTTCCGCAATCTTATCGAGAATGCAATAGCCTATTCCGAGGGAAAAAACATCTATATCTCGCTCATGGCCAATGATGCCAAAGAGTGTCATATCCGCTTTGAGGATGATGGTGTTGGGGTGGAAGAGAAACAACTGACACGTCTGTTTGAGCGATTCTATCGGGTAGACAAAGGACGTTCAAGACAAAAAGGTGGTACGGGTCTCGGTCTTGCCATAGTCAAACACGCAGTCCAGTTTCATGGTGGCACAATAACCGCCAGCAACCGTCCAAATGGCGGTTTGCGGTTTGACTTTATTTTGAGGAAGTAAAGTCGGGTCAATGAGAATTAACAAATCGTATCAACCGGTATCGCAAATAAGGCAAATGGAAGTCAACTAAAATCGTTAAATTACAGTACCAACTTTGGTGTATAACAACTGGTACTGCAGTACCAGTCGCTTGGTACTGGAGTATCAGCCGTATGGTACTGTAGTGTAAGTAAACTGGTACGCAAACTTTTTGTAGCATAGAAAAACAGGCCAATCGCTGATGATGTACGAATGTGTGTTCTTTTCTTGTCCCTCCACCCAATCACATACAATTCGCCAAAAAACATCAGTTGTTCGCTAAAATACAATACACATAAAGTGCAAAAACACAACGTTTTGTATTTACAAAGTCATTATATAGAATTGTAAACAGATTTACCCTTAAGCGTAAATCCGTTTACATAGAAAGGTAAATGTGTTTACATCGAAGGGTAAATCCATTTACATCGTGATGTAAAAATCAGGGGTGTCTAATGTAAAGTTTACAATTTTGTTGAAATACCACTAAAATTAAGATGAATCTGAGACTATCGGCATAATTTGAGTTCATTTTATTTCCTTAAATAATATATAATAGGCTGTATTGTCATAAAGCAGTATTGTTATGTTTGTTCAATACCATAATTGGGGCAATATATATAAAATGTGGAATAATTGTGAAAATAGTACGTGGCTTGAGACATTTTATGTGTATTTACACACTTTTTGTCTGTAGCACCTTTGATTTACCATTCTTCCAATGCAGCCAAAATCTCACTATTGGCATTATCCACAGCTGAAGTATCAAGCGTAGAAAGGTATATAAGTGTAGTCTTTTCGGAGTCATGACCGAGGGCATATACTAAAGAAACAAGATTGCGAAGGGCTTTATTGTGTATACTATTTTGACCAATAGGCCGATAAATCTCGCGCGAAAAGTTAAACGGAATAAAAATTTTCATTAATTTTGTGTAGAAACCTAATGACTTTTTTGATATGAAACGACTTTTCGCACTTGTTTTTAGCGCACTATTTCTCTTTACAGCATACGCCTCGGAAAATGAGAAAATCGAGACCTGGCGAATTATGGAATTGAAATTTTCTTCCGGCACTGACTACACCGAGGCGGGTGCTGACGGGATTTGGATGGATGTAGAGTTTATCCACGAGCGGACTCGTCAGAGCATTGTGCGCCCAGCATTTTGGGATGGCGAAAGGTCGTTCATTGTCCGTTTTGCCCCAACGCAGAAGGGCAAGTGGAGCTATATGACCCGATGCAAGCAGGATGCGTCACTCGACAACATCGCTGGGTCGTTCAAGTGCGCCGCCTACCGAGGCGATTTGGAGATTTACAAACGCGGATTTGTGCAATGTGAAAAGGGCAAGAAATATATGACCTATGCCGATGGCACGCCATTTTTCTACTTGGGTGACACCCACTGGGGAATGCTTACCGAGGAGATTGACGAGGCGGGCGAGCACGCGGGCGACATCAAGACAGACTCGCACTTCAAATATATCGTTGACCGCCGTGTGGAGCAAGGTTTCACGGTCTATCAGAGCGAGCCTATCAACTCGGCCTTCAATGTGGAGGATGGTGAGGTAAACGCTTCGGATATTCCTGGATTTCGGTTAACCGACCGGTATTTCGACTATATCGCCAAGGCGGGCCTTACGCACGTTAACGCACAATTCTTCTTTGTGGCGTCGATGAGTCCAAAGTTGGCGGCAGATGATGAAAAATTAGAGTGGCTCTCCAGATATTGGGTGGCTCGCTATGGCGCATATCCTGTGATGTGGACGCTGGCGCAGGAGTGCGACAACGATTTCTACCGCGAGCGAGGCGACCAGAAGTTTTACGACTTCAACTCAAATCCTTGGGTGAAGGTGGCGGAGTATCTGCATAAATATGACGCCTACTCGCACCCCCTATCGGCACATCAGGAGAGCGCATATTTCACCACTGTGACGGGGCGCGGAGTGGATTTTGGCGCAACAAACTCCGATGGTGGCGGAGCATCTGCCTTTGCTGCTGCAGAGGTGGCAGAGAGAACTGGTCACAACTGGTGGGCGTCCCAGTGGAGCACACCACTTGATGCGCCCGTAAATGCCGATTTGGTGCGTGATTATTGGGAGGATGACCGCCCCGCAATCAACTTCGAGGGCAGATATTGTGGTTTGTGGACTATGGATTTTGGTGCACGTGTGCAGGGCTGGGTATCGTTCCTATCGGGCTTTATGGGCTACGGATACGGCGCAATTGATATGTGGCTCTACAAGAGCACCTACAACATTGATGTGCCATCGCACGACGGCATAGAGGAGATTACCTGCGAGGATAAAATGAAGCATTGGTCGGAGGCGATTGAGTATCCGAGCGCACACCAGATGACATATATGCGCAGCTTCCTTGAGCAACTCGACTGGTGGAAACTTGTCCCTGTTTTGCCTGGTGATCCTAACTTCAGCGCAAAGTCGGCGGCATACGCCTATGCGAAGGGGGATGGTGTGGAGTTACTCTACTTCTTTGCACGCGATACGAAGAGTGGCACAATAAACTCGCTTGAGCCAAACCGACGCTACAACCTTGTGTGGTACAATCCACGTACCCACAAGGCACAAAAAGCGGTGAAGATTTGCTCTGACGAGAATGGATCGCTGACACTTCCCGACAAGCCCGACCAACAGGGTAGTGTTCTGTTTTGTGTGTCTGTAGCTATAAGTTCCAAGCCTGTAAACTTTGGATGTCTTTGCAAAGTTAGTTAATAAATTTAATAATCCTCATAAATTTTATTGTTTTCTTCTTCTATTTTGTTTTTGTCATTTATCGGGGAATAGTTGTATGTCGGATGTGATGTTCGGTAATATCCTGTCATAAGCCTTATGCTCCATAGCAACGCTTCCCATCAAAGTCAGTACAGACTCCTCGTTGGGCATAGCTGTCCTCATACGCGTAACACGCCTGAAATCCCTATTCAACCGCTCTATCCAATTGGTCGTATATATCATGG
>JAFNXL010000036.1 GCA_017379075.1 Bacteroidaceae bacterium | reverse complement strand
TACATGGGGCGGTGCGGGCGACCGCGGCGACGCTGCCATGAACGCCCACGGTGCCACCCGTTATGTGCTGGCACGTGGAAGCGTTGAGGAAGCAAAGGAATTGTGGCCCTTCATCAAGTGGTGTCTGGAATATACCCGCCGCCAGCTGAACGATGCCGGTGTGCCCCGTTCGGACAGAGACGAGCTGGAAGGACGCTTCCCCGCTGGTGAGGCAAACCTGTGTACCGCCACGCTGTACTATGACGGACTGGTTTCCGCCGCTTATCTGGCTCCGTTGGTTGGCGAGCCCAAGTCTGTGGCAAACACTTACCGCAAGCAGGCTGAGGATTTGTACAAGGCCATCAACAAATACTTCTCTGCTAACGTGAGCGGCTTTGAGACCTACCGCTACTACGACGGCAACACAGTGCTTCGCTCATGGATCTGTATGCCCTTGTGCTTCGGCTTCAAGGAGCGTGCAGAGGGAACGCTTGCCGCCCTGTATTCGCCCAAACTGCTCACCGTAGACGGACTGCTCACAGCAGAGGGCGACGTAACCTTCTGGGACCGTTCTACACTCTATGCCCTGCGCGGAGCCTATGTGGCTGGTGCTGCCGACCAGGCCACCAAGCAGTTGCTCGACTATTCTAACCGCCGTCTTCTGGGCACTCATGTGCCTTATCCCATTGAGGCTTGGCCAGAAGGTTCTCAACGTCATCTTTCTGCCGAAAGCGGACTCTACTGCCGTATCATCACCGAAGGTCTGTTCGGCATCCGTCCCACCGGTTTCAACTCGTTCAACCTTACCATCCAGCTTCCCACCGCATGGAACGAGATGGCACTGCGCCATGTAAAGGCATTCGGGGGCGACTTTGACATTGAGGTGAAGCGCAAGTCTGAAACCCAGGCCGAGGTCTTCATTAAGAATGCTGGCAAGACCAAGAAGTACACCGTCAAGATTGGTCAGGAACTGAAGAACGTGAAAATCTGATAATATAATACATAATATATAGTATATAATATGGTCTCCTGCTTCTTCCCACACTGCGGATAGGCGGGAGACTTGTTTTAAAACAAAAGACAATGATGAAAGACATGAAGAAAAGAACCTCTCTCCTGGTGGCGCTGCTGGCCTGCGTGCTTGCTCCTGCCGTGGCAAAGGTGGAACTTCCCTCCGTCATCGGCAGCCACATGGTGCTGCAGCGCAATGCCGACGTGAACTTGTGGGGAAAGGCAACTCCAGGCAAGAAGGTAACCATAAAGGCCTCATGGAGCAAGAAGAAGTTTACCGCAAGGGCCGATGCAGACGGAAAGTGGGCCACCACCATCCCCACAACGGATGCGGGCGGACCCTATACGCTGACGTTTGACGACGGCGAGAAGACTGAACTGACCGACATCTTGCTGGGTGAGGTGTGGGTGTGCGGTGGCCAGAGCAACATGGAAATGCCTGTGGGCGGATTCATGTACCAGCCCGTGGACGGCGCAGCAGAACATATCCGTGAGGCGGCGCAATATCCCGGCATACGCATGTTCACCGTGCCACGCTGCATCTCGGAAACGCCCAAGGAAGACTGCGACACCGTATGGCGTGAGTCTTCTCCGCTCACCGTGCGTACCTTCAGTGCGGCGGCCTATTTCTTCGGCAAGGAACTACACAGGATGCTGGGCGTGCCCGTGGGACTGATTACCAGCAACTGGGGCGGAACGGTCATTGAGGCCTGGATGAGCCGCGAGGCTCTGGATGCCATCCCCGGACGCAATGCCGAGGTGGAGAAGACCCGCAGCGGAGCCAATGCCTCCACCGTGCTTTACAACGGAATGATAAAGCCCATCTGCAACTTTACGGCCAAGGGCTTCATCTGGTACCAGGGATGTTCCAACCGCGGCAACTGGTACGACTATGCCGAATTGCAGAAGGCGCACATCCGCCAGTGGCGCAAGGATTGGGGAAACGAAAGCATGCCCTTCTATTTCACCCAGATTGCGCCCTATTGCTATGAGGGACACAAGCTGCGCGGAACGGCTGTGCTTGTGGACCAGCAGTGGAAGGCGGCCGACGAGACCGAACATTGCGACATCGTCTGCACCACGGACATCGGAAACTATTCCTACATCCACGCTCCGGCGAAGGACAAGGTGGGGCAGAGGCTTGCCCATCTGGCGCTGACAAACGACTATGGCATTGAGGGACTTCCCGTGCGCACGCCGCGCTTCAAGTCGTTCGAGAAGAAGGAGAACAAGCTGGTGCTGAGTTTCTCCAACATGAGTGCGCCCAACAACTTTACGGTCTCTGACCCCACGCAACAGGATTGCTTCGATGCCCGCGAAAGAGCCAAGGGATTCGAGGTGGCGGGTCCCGACCGCAAGTTCTATCCCGCACAGGCCAACCACATGTGGTGCAAGAACCAGATTGAGGTGTGGTCCGACTCGGTGGCCAACCCTGTGGCGGTGCGTTATGCCTATCAAAACTATTCTCCCGATGCCAATGTGCGCACCATGCTCGGCCTGCCGCTGCCTTCGTTCCGCAGTGACAACTGGCCCCTGGATGACATCGGCATCCGATGATGGCCGTGAGCGGCGAGCGGTGAGTTTCTTCTGAACTTATGTTCTTTTGTCAAAAACACTCATCGCTCATCGCTCAATGCTCAAATGCGTCTGTGAAGACGCGAAGCCCGAAGGGCGAATAGCCGCGGGTTCTTGAACCCGTGGAAAAAAAGAGAAGAATAAAAATGGCGTCTGGAAGACGCGGAACGGCAACGAAGAGTAACGTTGAGCGTTGAACGAATATCGATTGATAAACCCACGTTGCCGTTCCCCGTCTTTGCAGACGCCTTTAATTATGTGATCGCAAGATACCGAGGGCTTAAAAGCCCCCGGCTATTCATATTCCCGTCTTCCAGACGTCTTACGTTCACAATTCATCGCTCAAAGCGTCTGAAAAGAGGTCTGATACACTGATGTAACGCGCTACAAATGTCATAAGTAGGCCGATACACTGATGTAACGCGCTACAAATGCCATAAGTAGGCCGATGCACTGATGTAACGTGCTACAAATGCCATAAGTAAGCCGATACACGGATGTAAAACGCTACAAATGCCATAAGTAGGCCGATACACGGATGTAACGCGCTACTAATGCCATAAGTAGCATGATACACGAATGTAAAGCGCTACTGTAGCTGTTTGTAGCCCGATACACGAATGTAACGTGCTACTGTAGCTGTTTGTAGCGTGATACACGAATGTAAACGCTACTGTAGCTGTTTGTAGCATGATACACGCGTGTAAAATGCTACAGTAGCTGTTTGTAGCGTAAACCAAAAACGGGAGGAATGGTTTTTTTCCTCCCGCCGGATGAGTCAGCCTGGGCACATTCTTAATTACATCTCTTCAATTTTATTTTCCCAGACAAACGCATCCTTATGTGCCGATGTACGGCAAAATGCATCACTGCATCCTTTAATTTTTTGTACAAATATAGTCTGTTTATACCTTTCTCATTTTCGGTGCAAAGTTACGCATTAACTTTGTAATGGATAGAAAAGGACTGATGCCTGAGTTGCCACACTTCTGTGGCGGTTTGTTCCTATAATATGTTCTTGTAATGTTCAAAGAAGTCATACTGCAATATTTGTGAGACTCTTACCAGTAACTCAGTGTCTATTGTAGACCGCTTGAACAGTTTGTAAACATTGGAACGGTCGCAGCACAATTTTCGTGCAAACCAACTGACGGTTCGTTCCTGTCTTTCAAGTTCTGCCTTTATCAGACTGCCAATGTGCAGCTTGTTGTTCGACTGTTGATATAGCTCGTCCATTACGAAAACTGACTATGCACTTGCAGCATCCCCAACAAGTTTTATTATGATTCGGTTTCTTGATTTGCACAAAAAAAGCGCGGGTGCTGTATCTGTTACTCGTCTCGCTGCTCAAGGCGTCTCGCATTGCCCCTATTGTTTGACGAGCAACACGCAGAGCCCACGCCGTGATGAATATAGTTGCCCTCCATGTTGATGAAACAAACAAAGAGGGTGCGTATAGACACACCATGCGGACATCTACCCGTTGCTTTGTCTTTGACAATAGATTCAGAGTTTGCGAGACTTTGAGCAGTCAAAGAACAAAGCGTTGATAAACGCCTTTTCTGTATATGCGCCCCCACCCATCCACTCTGCACTTTCCGATGCTGGTGATTGTGAAGAAGGCGGGTGCAAAATTACACATTTATCTTCAAATAGATGAGTTTTAGAGGATAAAATCTTCTTGTCGGTATAAAATATGGCAAAAGGTTCCCATAAAACGTGTTCTTATGTTCATTTGTCTAAAAAACAAACATAAGAACCTTGAATCAAAGCTTTTCTTTCTTTGTCGTGGTCTTTTTGCTCTTGCGCTTTCTGAAGAGGTCTCTCCATCGGTTGAAGTCCTTCTTGAACTGGATGCCGATGCCTTGTGTGGTGAGCGAGGATTGAATGAAATAGCGGTCGTTGGTTTCGTTGTACGCCTTCAGGGAAATGGTGCCTGTGGGGGTGAGCAGATATTGCACGTCAAAGTCGCCGATGAAGTTGTTGTTGGAGTAGACGCTCTCGCGATAGCCGAAGTTGCCATTGAAGAGCAGGCGGTTGTTGAGGAAGCGTCCGCTGAGCATGCCTTCCACGTCCAGTTCCTCCCAACCCGTCTCTCCGGTGCGGAGGTTGGCGCCGAAGGACCAGTTGCTGTTGCCCACCACATTGCTCATCATCTGGTTGAACTGGCTGCTCAGGGTGCTGCTGATGAGCGAGTTCATGGCGGTGCTGCTCTGGTTGGCGCCTTGCATGTACTGTGCGTTGTAGTTGTAGAAGCGTCCGATACCCAGCAGATAGATGGCCTGCATGTTCTTTTCTTCCTCGGTGCTCACCATGCTGCGTACCATCTGCTTTTCGTCCTCGTTGGCGTTGGGCAGGTCAAAATCGAAGGATACAACCGGTGCAGAGGGGCGTCCGGTAATGTTCATCACACAGTCCACTCGCGTGTTGCTCAGTCCCAGACTGGTGGCGCTCAGGTCGTCCAGCGATACGTTGGGCACTGTGTAGACTGCCTTCAGGTCCAGTGCGGCCTGATAGGCATCGCCGCCGAAGGTGATTCTGCCGTTTTCCTTGAAGACGAAGTCCTTGCGGATGAAGTCCTGGAGCGACAGCTTGTAGACACCGTGGTTTACGTGGAAGATGCCGTACATGTTGAATTTTCCCTTGTTGTAATAGTCGGCCTTGATACGTCCGTTTCCGTTCAGCGTGATGTAGTCGCCCGATTTGGGGTCCATAATCAGGCGCATGCTTGCCTCGGGTGTGATGTTGAGGTCGAAGTTGAGCTTTATGTCACTTTCCTCATCGTCTTCCTCTTCTGCTTTTGCCGTGGTTGCTTCCGTGGCAGAACTGTTTTTCGTTGCGGTGCTATCCTTCTTGGAAACATAGGTGATGAAGCCGGCTTCGGTCAGTGTCTCGGGCGAGGTGACGTTGTAGACAAACTGTGTGCCGGAGAGCGGTGTGCCGCTGATGTCCACCGATATCGAACCGGGTTGGCCGGCGAGTTTCACGTTGCCGTCGGCAAACACGGTTCCGTAGAAAATCTCGTCGCCGAATTCACGGAAGTCATATCCCAGCAAGTTATACGCCTGTATGTCGAAGTTGTACCGCAGGTTTTTCAAGTGGTCATGCATCAGGTGGCCGTTAATGGTGGCGCGGTGTTCAGTGCTTCCCGGCTGGCCCAGGTTGTCATAGGCGGTGGCGTTGCGGATTATGATGTTGTTGGGACGCAGGATGACGCTGTCGCCATAGACGCGGTATTGTGTGCCGAGCATCCTCACGCCCAGGCTGGCCTCGTCCACCAGTACGTCGCCTTCAAGGTTGATTTGCTTGAACGGACCGAATATGCGTACCCATCCGCTTGCCCTTCCTTGCAGGTTGTCAAAGATGCTTTCGGTAAACTTGTTCATGAAGTACAGATTGACTCGCTTGGTGTCTACACGGAGGTCAATACCGCCTTTTTGTCCCCTTCCCGGGGTGATGGTTCCCTGCACAAAGGTGTTGTGTCGTGCTTCGGGTTCCTGAATGTGTGCGTTCAGGTAAATGCTGTTGCCGTGGTCGCCCCAGTTGCCGTGTACGTCCATGCTGCCCATGCGTCCTTTGTTGAAGGTGAAGTCGTTCACCGTCAGATAGGCGTCTGCCACGGGTTTGGTCATCACTTGCTTGGCATAGATGTGGCCTGTGGCGTTGCCTGCGAACTCCACGGCGTTGAAGTTGATCATTTGGAAAATGTATTCCAGGTTTATCTTGTTTAGCTGTACGGTGAGCGAGTCTGTACTTTCCTTTGATGCCCTGCCGCTGATGTTCAGATATCTGTCGGCCTGGCTCAGACGGAAATTGATGACATCCACCACACCGTTGTGGTATTCAACCACAGAGGGGTGGAGGGTCCAGGTGGTGTCGCTCACCACAATGTTCGATGCGTCAAACTTGGTGTGCAGAGCCAATTTGCCGTCTCGTCCGGTAAAGAAGATGAATGTGGGGTTGATTTGTCCGCTTTGTTTGGGCAGTTTGCCGTTGTCCCAGTTCAGGATGGTGCGTATCTTGTCATATCCCATGTAGGTGTTTACGCCCAGGTCAACGGGGTGTCCTTTCATCATTCTTTGCAGTTTAAGCGATGATTGCAGCATGGCCGATGAACTCTGCATTTCCAGACTGATGTTTTTCAACTGCTCTTTGCCATAGTGTACTTGCGGAATCTCCGCATTGAGTTGTATTTGGTCATAGGCTCCGTTCATTCTGCCGTGGATGTGTGCGGTTTCGGGTATGCTAAGTGCCATGCCGGTCAGTCTGCGTACCAGCGTGGTGTCCTGCACTTCCATGTTGAATGTAATCTGGTCTGTGAGTGTGGTGGAAGGACTGCGGAAAATCTTTGGCAGATAGTTTGAGGCAATCTGTTGGAACACGAGTCCCAGATTCTTCCATTTGAATTGCCCCTTTACGTTGGCGTCCAGTATGGGGCTCTCTATGCTGATGGATTTTCCGTTCTCGTCGGGGTTGATGTCTATCCGTAAGTTTCCGGCATCACACACACCCAGACTGTCAGAGGTGAGCTGCATGCCGTTTATGCTGATGTTGCCTTGCACATTGTCAATGTCTGTTCCGCTCAGTTCCGCCTCTATCTCTGCGTCAATCTGCTCGCCCTTGAAACCTTTGGTCAGATTCATGGCATGTGGGTTGATGCCTTTTGCCTTTACGTTGCAATAAAGACGTTTGTTGTATTCCCCAAGATGGAGTAGGGACTGTAAGGCCAGTTGGGCGTTGGGGTCGTTGTGATGAAGTTGCAAGCCGTATTCGTTTCTTGCACAGTGGCCCGAGAAGGGTATCTCTTGATAGGGATATTCCTTTAATATAAGTTCGTGGATTGTTCCGTTTACGATGAGGTCGGGCCGTTTGTCCTCAGCCTTTATCTTTCCTTTCGCGTTTACGGTCATGGACAGGTTCTGAATAGTCTTTTCCGCATTTCCCGCCAATAGCTTTCCCAGATTCAGATTGTCAATGCTGACCTTTGTGTCCACATCATTTCCCCCGATGAGTTTTCCTTCCACATTCACTTTTCCAAGGGCGGTGGAGATGTTCATTTCTGTGGTCAGTGTCTCTTGGGCATAGCGGACGTTTCCTTGTGCCTCCACTTGTTCAATGCGGGTCAGGATGGGACTGATTTCACGCGCCTGTCCTTCAAGATTCTTTGTGATGAACTGCTGGGTTTGCGGACTGCAAACAAGGGACTGTATTTCGGCTTTTACGTCAACTTCTCTGTTGTAATCCACCTCTCCGTTAAGCTCCAAACTGATGTTTTGTTGTGCGTCATTCAGCTTAAAACGCTTGATTTTTAATACGCCGTTTTCCGATTGAAACTCAGTTTCTAATGACGTTTTGCTGTTCCAATGCTTTAATTTGGGTATAAATGCAGAAATGTCTTTCGGGCACACCTCCAAATCAAGCGTTCCGTCGTATTTGACGCGCTTGATCCATTCCTTTATTTCGCCCTTCTCTGGCAACGAATCATAGCTTGCCGTAAGCAGTGGAAGGGACAGTTCGGTGTCGGGCAATTTCATGCTGAAATCTTTCAGTTCCGCTTTTGTGGAGCCGCCAAGAATCTTGAATCCAAAATCGGAGAGTGTGAAGCCACTTTCCTCGCTTATGCTGAAGCGTCGCAGTTCGGCATTTATGCTGTCGGGAGTCAGGTGTCTTACACTTGCGTTGAACCCAAGGTCATTGATGTGAAGATGGTGTGGGGTGAACTTGCCCGGAGTATACGGCTTGTCCATTTGGTCGAACCGTATATTTGCACGGCGTACCAGCAGACGTCCTATTTTCAGGTCTATGGGATTGCTTGTGGTGGTGTCCTTGCTTTTGAATGCGTCAATCACAAACTGGAAATTGGCAGCCTCTTCTGCTTTCTGTTTGTATAAGGTGGCTTTTGTGCCGAACAGTTGCGCATTGTCAATTCTGATCTTGTTTTCAAGCAAGGGCAGAATTTCCACTTTCGCAGCCAGGCGTGCCACGTCAAGCATTAGCGTGTCCTGTTTGTCATACAACTTTATTCCGTCTATGATGACGCGGTTGAATATGCCTAACTTTACACGCTGGATATCTACCTTTGTATCCAACTTTTCAGCCAGAAACCCTGAAATCGTCCCGGCTGCCCATTGCTGCATGTGTGGAATGTTGCTGAAGGCAAGCAACATCAGATAGAGTCCGATGAAGATGCCCGACAGCCATTGTAATATAAACTTTAATGTCTTTATAAGCGTTTTGTGTTATGTGTGTCAAGAAATCGACTCCAAAATTACAATCTTTTTTTCAAAAATAATCACTTTTAAACATTTTTTATGTAATTTTGCAGAACTTATAGTAAAACTATAGTTTATTAATTCAATATATGTCAAAATTAATCAAATTGCGTAAAGGCTTAGACGTAAACCTTAAGGGCAAGGCTGCTTTGGAGACCGTCAGCGTGAAATGTCCGGGAGAGTATGCGCTCGTTCCCGATGATTTCACCGGCATGAAACCCAAAGTGGTAGTCAACGAGGGTGATACCGTCTTGGCCGGGGATGCTTTGTTTGTAGACAAGAAGCATCCAGAGGTGAAGTTTGTTTCTCCTGTTAGCGGTACGGTTACTTTGGTAGAGCGTGGCGACCGTCGCAAGTTGTTGAGCGTTCGCGTGAAGAGCGACGGCAAGCAGCAATCGCGAGAGTTTGATGTCAAGGGCGACATCAAGGCTGTACTGATGGAGAGTGGTATGTTTGCCTTCTTCCGCCAGCGTCCTTATGATGTGGTGGCAAATCCTGAAGACAAACCAAAGGCTATCTTCGTGAGTGCCTTCAACAGTATGCCCCTCAGCCAGGACTTCAGTTATGTGGTAAAGGGACAGGAAGAAGAGTTCAAGGCCGGTATCAAGGCGCTTTCTGCCATTGCCAAGGTGAACCTGGGCATCAATGTGGCACAGTCCAAGACCTTCCTTAACGATGTTCCCAACTGCGAGGTTACCGTTTTCGATGGTCCTGCTCCTGCTGGTAACGTAGGTGTGCAGATCAACCATGTAGACCCCATCAACAAGGGTGAGGTGGTATGGACAATCGGTGCAGAAGAAGTAATCTTTGTTGGTCGTCTGATGAAGACCGGACGTGTGGACTTGACCCGTACCATTGCCGTGGCTGGTTCTGAGGTGAAGAAACCCGCTTATGCCACCATCAAGGTGGGTCAGAAGCTGGACACCTTGCTTCAGGGTCAGATTTCAGACGAGTCTTCTCTCCGTATCATCAACGGAAACGTGATGACTGGTATCAAGACCTCAAAGGATGGCTATCTGGCCGCCCACGCGACAGAAGTGAACGTAATACCCGAGGGAGATCATGCCGATGAGTTCATGGGATGGATTATGCCTCGCTTCAATACGTTCAGCACTCACCGCAGTTATCTCAGCTGGTTGTTCGGCAAGAAGAAGGAATATGTCTTCGATGCCCGTGTCAAGGGAGGCGAGCGCCACATGATCATGAGCGGCGAGTATGACAAGGTATTCCCCATGGACATCTTTGCTGGTTATCTGATCAAGGCAATCATTACTGGCGATATTGACCGTCAGGAAGCTCTCGGCATTTACGAGGTTGCTCCCGAAGACTTTGCCATTGCAGAGTTTGTGGATAGCAGCAAGCTCGAACTGCAGCGTATCGTTCGTGAAGGACTTGATATCCTCAGAAAGGAGAATGCGTAACTCTAATATATAATAATGTATATTTATAATGAAAGCGTTAAGAAAATTATTTGATAACATTAAGCCTTTGGTTGAAGAAGGCGGCAAATTTCATGCTTTCCGCAGCTTTGTGGACGGTTTTGAAACTTTTGCCTTTGTTCCCAACCAAACGAGCCGACAGGGTTGCGTCAACATTCACGATGCCATCGACAGCAAGCGTATTATGAGCTTTGTGGTGATTTCCTTGCTGCCCGCCCTGTTCTTCGGTATGTATAATGTGGGCTATCAGAACTATGCTGCCGCTGGCACATTGGCTGATTCCACATTCTGGGATTTGTTTATTTTTGGCTTTTTGGCTGTTCTTCCCAAGATTCTTGTCAGCTACATCGTAGGTCTTGGTATCGAGTTCGTAGTGGCTCAGTGGAAGAACGAAGAGATTCAGGAAGGATTCCTTGTGAGCGGTATCTTGATTCCTATGATTATTCCTGTCAATACACCTCTGTGGGCGCTTGCATTGGCTGTTGCCTTCAGCGTGATTATTGCTAAGGAGATTTTCGGTGGTACAGGTATGAACATCTTCAATCCCGCTCTGATTACCCGTGCGTTCCTGTTCTTTAGCTATCCCTCTGTAATGACTGGTGACGACAATGTTTGGGTGGCCCAGGAGTCAATCTTTGGCTTCGGTAACAATCTGCCCGATACATTCTCTGCCGCCACTCCTCTTGGTGAGGCTTCGGTGGGTAATGCAATACCTTGCGAAACCATCTGCAATGCCATTACTGGCCTTATTCCCGGTTCTATCGGTGAGACCAGCGTAATCGCTATTGCTCTGGGTGCTTTGCTGCTCCTGTTTACTGGTGTGGCCAGCTGGAAGACTATGTTGAGCGTGTTCGTTGGTGGCGGTCTGATGGGCTGGCTGCTCGAAGGCGTTGGCGGCAACCAGTTGGAATGGTGGCACCATTTCGTGTTGGGCGGTTTTGCTTTCGGTGCCGTGTTTATGGCAACAGACCCCGTAACCAGTGCCCGCACAGAGTGTGGTAAGTATTTCTACGGTTTCCTCATCGGTGTTGTTGCAGTCATGGTTCGCGTCTTGAACCCCGGTTATCCCGAAGGTATGATGCTTGCCATCCTGCTCATGAATCTGTTTGCACCGCTTATTGATTACTTCGTAGTACAGCGTAATATCACTATGCGCGCAAAACGTGCAATTAAAAAATAAGGACTATGGCTACAAGAAAATTTAAATGTAAGGTTTGTGGCTATGTCCACACAGGGGACAGCGCTCCCGAAAAATGCCCGGTTTGCCAAGTATCCGGTTCTGAGTTTGAAGAGATTGTAGAGCAATCTCAGGCTGCTCCCAAGAAGAAGGGTATTGACACCAACAGCAATGTCTACACCATTGTGTACGCATCTGTTATGGTTATCATTGTAGCGTTCATGCTGGCATTTGTGTCAAGCTCACTCAAGCCCATGCAGGATGCCAATGTGGAGAATGACACCAAGGGTCAGATTCTGACTTCTCTGAATCTGGATATCGATGGCATGGATGTGTCTTCCGTATTCGCCGAGAAGGTTCAGGATATGATTTGGAACGGAACAGAACTTGTTCCTTATGAAGGTAAGTTCAACAGCACTTATGGTTCTCTTATCAAAGAAGGTGAGCTTCATGTCTTTGTGGCTTCAACAGATGAAGGAACAAAGTATGTTATCCCTGTAACCGGTCGCGGTCTGTGGGGTGGTCTGTGGGGCTATGTTGCTCTTAACGAAGACAAGCAGACCATCTATGGTACTTATTTCTATCATGAAAGCGAAACTGCAGGTCTTGGTTCTCGTATTGCTGAGCGTGCTTTCCAGAATCTTTTCAGCAACAAGCCTTTGTTTGAAAATGGCAACAATTCAGAGATTGCTCTTTCTGTGGTAAAGAGTGGTTCTGCACAGTCTGAGTATGAAGTGAACGGTATCACCGGTGCCACTCTTACCAGCAATGGTGTTGATGCTATGATTAAGAACGGCTTGGGCGCTTATATCACTTTCATTTCTGCGGGTAATGCACAGAATGCAGCTGCTTGCGAAAAGGCTTGTGAAGGCAAGAAGTGCGAAAAGGCTGAAAAGTGCGCCGACTGCACCAAGGAATGCAAGGATGGCAAGAAGTGTGCTGACTGTACCAAGGAATGCAAGGACAAGAAGGCTGCTTGCCCCAAGTCAAAAGAGTGTAAGAACAAGAAGTAGAACAAATTAAATGTAAGGAAATAGATTATGAGTAAATTGTTTTCTGAGGAGAATAAAGCCGCATTCTCTAATCCGCTGAACCTGGACAACCCGGTTACCGTACAGGTGTTGGGTATTTGTTCTGCTTTGGCTGTCACCAGTCAGTTGGAGCCCGCCATTGTGATGGGTCTTTCTGTAACGGTGATTACGGCTTTCTCTAACGTAATTATATCACTTTTGCGCAAGACAATTCCCAACCGTATCCGTATCATCGTACAGTTGGTGGTTGTGGCTGCTCTGGTAACCATCGTAAGCCAGATGCTCAAGGCTTTTGCATACGATGTCAGCGTTCAGCTTAGCGTGTATGTGGGTCTTATCATCACCAACTGTATCCTTATGGGTCGCCTCGAGGCTTTTGCCATGCAGAACGCCCCCTGGCCCTCATTCCTCGACGGTATTGGTAACGGTCTGGGTTATGCCATCATTCTGGTTATCGTTGGCTTCGTTCGCGAGCTCTTCGGTTTCGGAACCCTGTTCGGCATCAATATCATTCCTCAGAGCTGGTATGTATCCAACGGAGGCTGGTATATGGACAACGGTATGATGGTTATGCCTGCCATGAGTTTGATTATTGTTGGTTGTGTCATCTGGGCGCATCGCTCAATAAATAAGGAGGCTAAGTAATATGGAACACATGATTAGTTTGTTTGTCCGCTCCATCTTTGTGGACAATATGATTTTCGCATTCTTCCTGGGTATGTGCTCATACTTGGCTGTGTCCAAGAATGTGAAGACCGCTTTCGGATTGGGTATTGCCGTTACCTTCGTTTTGTTGGTGACTGTTCCCGTTGACTATTTGTTGCAGACCAAGTTGTTGGGTCCCGACTGTCTTGTTGAAGGCGTAGACCTCAGCTTCCTGGCCTTTATTCTTTTCATTGCCGTTATTGCCGGTATTGTTCAGTTGGTGGAGATGGTTGTGGAGCGTTTCAGCCCCTCGCTGTATGCGTCTCTGGGTATCTTCTTGCCCTTGATTGCTGTAAACTGCGCCATCATGGGTGCCAGCTTGTTCATGCAGCAGCGCATTTCCATGGAGCCTACCAATGCCCAGTTTATCGGTGGTGTGGGCGATTCAATCGCTTACGCACTTGGTAGCGGTATCGGTTGGCTGTTGGCCATTGTAGGTCTGGCTGCCATCCGCGAGAAAATGGCCTATACCGATGTGCCCAAGCCTCTCCAGGGTCTTGGCATCACATTCATCACCGTAGGTCTTATGGCAATGGCTTTCATGTGCTTCAGTGGTTTGAATATTTAATACATAGGAGGATTAGACAATGGATATGAATTTGATTATTGCCAGCATTGCAGTATTCTTGGTAATCATCCTTGTATTGGTTATCATACTGCTTGTTGCAAAGAAGTATTTGTCACCCAGTGGCAATGTGAACATTACAATTAATGGAAAGCAGACTGTTTCTGTACCCCAGGGCGGTTCTTTGCTCAGCACCTTGAGCCAGGAAGGCATCTTCCTTCCCAGCGCTTGTGGTGGTAAGGGCTCTTGCGGTCAGTGTAAGCTTCAGGTTCCCGAAGGCGGTGGCGAGATTCTCGACAGCGAAAAGGGACAGTTTACCCGCAAGCAGATCAAGGAAAACTGGCGTCTTGGATGTCAGTGCAAGATCAAGAGCGACATGAAGATTCAGGTTGATGATTCTGTAATGGGCGTTAAGGAATGGGAATGCGAGGTTATCGGTAACCGCAACGTGGCTACCTTCATCAAGGAGTACAAGGTGAAGCTGCCCGCAGGCGAGCACATGGACTTCGAGCCCGGTTCTTATGCACAGATCAAGATTCCTACATTCGAGATCGATTACGACAAGGACATCGACAAGAGCCTCATTGGCGACCTCTACCTTCCCGCTTGGGAGAAGTTCGGCCTGTTCGGCTTGAAGTGTGTGAATACCACTCCCACCATCCGTGCTTACTCAATGGCCAACTATCCCGACGAGGGCGACATTATCACTTTGACCGTGCGTATCGCCACTCCTCCCTTCAAGCCCAAGGAGCAGGGTCCTGGCTTCATGGATGTCAATCCCGGTATCGCTTCAAGTTACATCTTCAGCCTGAAGCCCGGTGACAAGGTAACCATGAGCGGTCCTTACGGAGAGTTCCGTCCCATCTACGACTCTAAGCGCGAGATGATTTGGGTAGGTGGTGGTGCCGGTATGGCTCCCTTGCGTGCGCAGATTATGCACATGCTCAAGACACGTCAGTGCCGCGACCGCGAGATGCACTATTTCTATGGTGCCCGTGCCATCGACGAAGTGTTCTTCCTGGAAGACTTCCTCGCTCTGGAGAAGGAATTCCCCAATTTCCATTTCCACTTGGCTTTGGACCGTCCCGACCCCAAGGCAGACAGCCTGGGCATAAAGTACACTCCCGGATTCATCGCACCCGTTATGGGCGATACCTATCTGAAGCAGCACGATGCTCCCGAAGATATCGAATACTACCTGTGCGGTCCTCCAATGATGGCCAAGACTGTGCTCGACTTGCTGTATAGCTTGGGCGTAGAAAGTGATATGATTCACTTCGACGACTTCGGCGGATAACACTTGACCGTTTAAGTAGTAACTAATATTTAAGAGGCGCATTCCTTTGTGGGTGTGCCTCTTTTTCTATACCTTTGCATTAAAAATATAGTACGACCATGAAAACTCGTTTCTTTTTTCTCCAGCTCTTCTTGCTGGTAATGTTCCCTGTTTTACTCCATGCCCAGAAGTGGACCTCTGTTGACGACTCCACATTGGTGGAACACGAGCGCATTAGACGTTCCGACTACAAAGTGTACATCTCAACGGACAGACACAAACAAGACTGGAAAGAAATCAAGGTCTACGGTGCGCTGGTCTCAAACATCGAGCATCGTGCTAAAAACAGCGAGGACACATTGGGCACGGAACGCACTTTGTCGGGTTTTGCCATGTTCCAGCATTCCTTTAAGAAGCCCGTTCATGTGCGCGTGCACAGGCAAGGCACACCCTTCGGACAAGTGGAAATCCGCCCTTCGCAATTCAATATTCCGCATGAGCGGATAGATTCCCGCACCATAGAGTTTACAATCAAATCGCCCGAACAGAGGGTTTCCGTTGAATTTGACAATGACCGTGACCACAATCTTTTCATCATCCCAGACCGTCCGTTCCCTGCAAAGTCCAGACAGACATCCGGCCACTTCAGATATTATGGTCCCGGAGAACACGATGCCGGCTTCATTCGTCTGAACAGCAATGACACGCTTTTCGTGGATGCCGGAGCCGTGGTTTACGGTCAGATTGAGGCCTTCAATGCCCACCACATCACCATCATGGGACAAGGCATACTTTGTGGCAGCAAGACCATCCATGATTTCATTCGCCGCAAGTCCATGATCTATATGCACCATTGCAGCAATGTGCATGTAGAGGGTGTCATGTTCCGCGGCTCCCCGTCATGGACGCTCAATTTCAGTCTCTGCGATTCTGTATTGCTGGACAACATCAAGCAGATATGCTGGGCACGCAACTCCGATGGCATAGACTTGCTCAACAGCACCCATGTGACCATCCGAAACAGCTTCTTGCGCAATTATGATGACAACATATCGCTCAAGAACTTTCCCGTTAGGGACAATCCCAAAGCCTCGCTCCACCATGTGCTCATGGAAAACTGCATACTGTGGGCCGATTGCGGACATAACCTGCTCGTAGGCCCGGAATCCACGCCCGAAGGCTATATGAGCGACATCACCTTCCGCAACATACAAATTCTTGAGGGCCGCGAGTCGGCCTATCCTTGGCGGGGCGCATTGGCCGTGATGGTGTCGGATGAGGGAGCGTTCCGCAATGTGCTTTTTGAGGATATCAATCTTGACGGCATCCGCGGTGGCCAGCTTCTTTCTGTAGACTTCTGTTCTTATGTCTCAACCGGTCGCCAAGCCGCAGACATCACCTTCCGCAACATCAGCAGCCATAATTGCAGGCACGACTATGTCAGCGACATTCACGGATTGGACGCCAATCATAAAGTGGAAGGCATACATCTGGACAACATCCGCGTGAACGGAATCCGACTGACCAAGGAAAACCTTTCAGACTATCTCAATGTGAATGCCTTTGTCGAAGGATTCTCGTTGCGATGAACGTCCCGTTTGTTTAAAAGTTTAATAGAATACGGACCGCAATGCCCTGGGTGGAACAATGCGGTCCGTAAGTGTGTCTTATGCTTTTTGAGCCGGTTCGAACGGTAATGTCAGAACGGCGTCTTAGTCCTCAATGTAATATTCTATGGTAGAGACCACCCTGATGCGTTTGATGTACGGAGTGTTGCTGTCCCGGTTGTCAATGCTGAACTGCCCCTGGCTTGCGCTCCTTATTTTTCCGAGCTTGCTTTCTGAGTCCTTGGCAAACTTTTCAGCGGTGGCGCGTGCGTTCTTGGTAGATTCCTCAATCATGTCCGGCTTAATCTTGTTCAGCCCCGTAAACTCATATTTCACGATGTTTGTTCCATACTCTTCTGTGACAAGGGCAATGCCCATTTTCATCAGCTCGCTTTGGCTCTGCATAATCTTGCGTATCAGCTCCACTTGGCTGCTGGTGACGGTAATGACGCTTGTGGCCTTGTAGCGGTAGAGCACGTTGTTCTGGTCATAGCTGTCCGCCTGTCGGTCAGACACCTGTATGGCGCTTTCGCATATCTCCTTTTCCGCTATGCCCTTTTCCTTCAGAAAGTCAATCACCTTGCGGTTCTTGGTGGCCAGGCGGTCATACATCTCTGCGGGGTCGTTGCCCAGTTCCTTGTACACCAGTGGCCATATAACCTTGTCGGCGGGAATCTCACGCTCCGACAATCCCTTTACGGTCACAATGCGGTCGCTTTGAAATGCCGAGGTCAGTCCGTCGGCAATGCAGGCACCCATTATTATGAGTCCAACGCACAGGATAAGTGCTTCTTTGCTGTAGCCTTTCATCATCAGTCTTGCTTTTTTTCGTTAGTGTTGGGTAAATACACGCACATAATCCACATACATGTTGGAGCGGTTGCCGTATCTTTCCAGGTCAATTTGCCATCCGCTTGCGCCACCAATGGCATAGTTGATCAGGAACACGTGCTTGTTCTCGTATGACATGGCGTTTGTGGGAATGCTGTGAACGGGCTGTCCGTCTCGGTAATATACCGTGCTGTCCTTGTCCACGTACACGCCGTAGGTGTGGAACTCCTGGCTCCATGACGTGTCGTCCTTGCCGGTCTTTATCAGCTTGTCGTCGCCCGGAAGCTGCTTTCCGCTGGCGTCCTTCTGCTCCCAATAATGGGTGGTGGTGAAGTATCCGGTGTTGTTGGGGTTCTTTTCGCCCCATCCGCCATAGGCCTCAATGATGTCCAGCTCGTCGCCCGGACCGCGATGAATGTTGGTGATGGTCCAGAAGGCAGGCCATGTGCCGGGGGCAGAATGAGCCATAAAGCGGCATTCCATGTAGAAGGGTGGGGTGGCCCAATACCCTTTTCCGTCCATGTCCACCGGGGCGAGCAGTCCGGTACTTCCTCTTGTTCCGGGCTTTTTGCGTGCTTGTATCACCAGATAGCCGTCGCATAGCGCAAAGGGTCCGTCCGCATCATCGCTCGGGTCGCTGAACGGCCATCCGCTGAAGTCGCCAAAGGTGGGCTTGTGTGCGTTCCATCTTGCGCCCCTTCCGTCCTTGCTGATGGACAGCCCGCGGTCAAAGTCGTCATAGAAGTCCAGCTTCATCCCCCTTGCCACGGCCGGACAGTCCTTCGGCATTCCTTTCTCTGTCCTGGCCGTTTTGGTGGCCGCGTTCCATAGCTGCAGTTCGTAGATGTCACATTCCCCTTGCGCGTTGTCCGCAATGATTTGTATGTTGACGGGGCCGGAGGGCAGCTTCTTGGGGTTCAGCGTTACGCTTCCCCTGCCTTCGCTGTCCAGGGTCACACCCTCGGGCGTGAGGATGTATTTGCCGCAACGCACAAGCACACGCTCCATGCCCTTTGCCTCAAAGATCAGCGGGGTGTCAGCCGAAATATCAGCCAAAACCTGTGGCGCGTCCACCTTGATGCATTGTACCCATTTTCCCTTCTCCGGCTGGTCGGGAAGGCTCTTCAGGTCGCTGATGTCATAGGCAGATGCCCACAAGGCGAACATTGCCATTGCGCATGTAAAAAGTCTTCTTTTCATCGTGTTTTAGCATTAAATCACTGCAAAAATAAGTTTTTTTCGCAAATTTTCATAATTTCTTGCCGTAAAGTTTGCGAGTATCAGAAAAAGTGTGTACTTTTGCATCGCTTTTCAGAGGAAGAGCCCTCGCAACGAGGTTTGGAGAGATGGTAGAGTGGTCGATTACACCGGTCTTGAAAACCGGCGTGCTGAGAGGCACCGGGGGTTCGAATCCCTCTCTCTCCGCTCACAAAGAAAGTATAAATCAAGTGCAAACAAGATTTATACTTTTTCTTTTTTTATTAAAACTGATGATAAGAAAAGCCACCATAGAAGATTTGGAGACCATTCTGCTTTTGATTGACGAAGGCAGAAGAAAGATGATTGCCGAAGGGAACGTAAACCAGTGGAGCGGTGGCCGTCCTTCCAGGGAAATGCTCATAAAGGACATCGCCCAAGGCGTAAGTCATTTGGTGGTGATTGACGGAAAGCCCGTGGCCACCTTTGCGCTGATTGAAGGTCCCGACCCCACCTATGCCCGCATCTATGACGGAGAGTGGCAGAACGACAATCCCTATTATGTCATCCATCGTGTGGCGTCCGTGGCCGGTGTGCATGGCATAATGCGTACCGTGCTCAACTATGCCTTCACCCTCACCGACACCATACGCATAGATACGCACAATGACAATGTCACCATGCGTACCTTGCTTGCCAAATACGGCTTTTCCTATTGCGGCATCATCCTTCTTGAGAACGGAGACCCGCGACTGGCGTTTCAAAAAACACTTTGAGCGGTGAGTAGTGAGCGGGTAGGGACGTAGCGTGCTGCGTCCGAGGGTTCACATAACGTATGATGTCCTTCGGACGCTGCACGCAGACGTCCCTACATTTTCTGCTCACCACTCGTTGTTCATTACTCATTTCTCATTTCTCAAAGGCATGAATTCAGTCCCAATGTGGTGGCTATTGCCGAAAGGATACTGATTACGGTTTGGATGATTAGTTTCCAGGTTTCTTTGTTTTTCATAATTGTAAAAGACCCCCTCTGCCCCCTTTGGGGCATCTCCCCCTCTATGGGGAGAACTCTTGTTGAGGGAAGAGGAGGATTTTGTTAAAGGGTTAGTTTTTAGTTTGTTTTACTTTGGCTGTTGGCTATTGGCTATTAGCTTTTGGCTATTGGCTCATAGCTCATCACTCATAGCTATATACTCCCCTCCCTTGGGAGGGGGTGGGGGAGGGTCCCCCTTTTACCCCGCCAATCCTCCTTCATCGTCGTCGGGGTCAGAAGGCGTTGGATTACTGGGCGTGGGGTCGGGCTCCTCGCCGTTGTCCACATT
>JAFNXL010000035.1 GCA_017379075.1 Bacteroidaceae bacterium | reverse complement strand
CGCCGCAGAGAGCGAGGGCGTAAAGATAAACAAGAGCATTGCCGAAGACAGACACATTGCCAGCAGCGGATCAAGAACCATTGACATGACCATGACGCAAATTACCAGAACAAGCGATGCGCTGAGCGTGAAACGAAGCGAGCTGATACGCATCCTGAAGCTGATGAAGAGTCGTGCCAAGAGCGGTGACCTGAGCACACAAATGCACTATGATGACGTGATGCTGAGAATCCAGACCGCACTCGGACTGCAGAAATAACCCTTTTAAGCTCAAAAGAAACGCAAGATGAAACGTTTATATACCTTATTATATATAATAATAGCGACCACCTTGGCTGCTGTGGCACAGAACCGCACCATCACCGGAAAGGTTCTGGACGGAGAGTTTGAAAACGAGCCGCTGATTGGAGCCTATGTGGTAGCCGGAAGCGAAAAGAACACAAATACCGTCATCACCGACCCGAACGGAGCGTTCTCCATCACCGTTCCCTCCGAGACGAAAATGCTGACCATCAGCTATATGGGTTATGAGACCTATCTGCTAAAGCTGAAGCCCAATGTAAACAAATACAACGTAACATTGCGTTTCGCCGACAAGAATCTGGAAGAGTTTGTCGTTACGGGTTACAAGCAGATTGACCGCAGAAAACTGACCGCTGCCGTAACAACCGTCAATATTTCTGAAGAGACCATCGGCTCCATAAAGAACATTGACCAGGCTTTGGCCGGACAAGTGGCCGGTCTTTCCGTGGAAGCTTCAAGCGGTGCGCCAGGCGCCCCAATGAAAATCCGAATCCGCGGAACCTCGTCCATCAATGGTGTGCAAGAGCCGCTGTGGGTACTTGACGGTATACCTTTGGAGGGTAATGAGATTCCCAACATTGACAATCTGAATGACATTGATGACATTTACCAGACCAGCATCGCTGGTTTGAATCCGTCTGACATTGAGAATATTACCGTATTGAAAGACGCGGCCGCCACCGCCATCTACGGTGCAAGAGCCGCAAATGGTGTGATTGTAATCACCACCAAACGAGGCAAGGAAGGCAGACCCATCGTAAACTTCTCTACCAAGCTGACTTACAACCCAAGTGCCAACATAGACCGTCTGAACCTGTTGAACGCCAATGAAAAGGTAGACCTTGAACTGGATCTGCTCAACAGTCCTTATGACTATCGCCAGCACAAGGGAGGCGTGGCCAACATCCTGGACGAACTGGGAGAATACCAGGCATATAAGGACCACGGATGGAATGGGCTTTCTGACAACGCAAAACAGCGTATAAACAAACTACGCACCATCAATACGGACTGGAACGATGTTCTTTTCCGCGATGTATTCAACCAGGAATACAACGTCAGCATGAGCGGAGGTTCAGACAGAGCGCATTACTATGCTTCTGCCGGATACTATCAGGAGCAGGGAACTGTAAAGGGTGTGGAGAACGACCGTTTCAACATGACACTTAAAACAGACTTCAAGATTAACAAGCTGCTTAAAGTGGGAGCGTCAATCTTCTCAAACCAACGCAACCAGAAAAGCTACATGACGGATGCGGCCGGATTTACCAATCCCGTCTACTATTCGCGTATGGCCAATCCGTATTTTGAGCCTTACGACGAAGAAGGAAATTACATCTACGATACGAATGTGCAGGGAAGAGAGTCTGAA
This sequence comes from Bacteroidaceae bacterium, assembly GCA_017379075.1. Taxonomy (GTDB): domain Bacteria; phylum Bacteroidota; class Bacteroidia; order Bacteroidales; family Bacteroidaceae; genus Physcousia. The sequence continues at coordinate 4,088 of JAFNXL010000035.1, read as the reverse complement.
GTGCCAGACTTCAATGTTTTTGAAGAGCGCAAAAACACTTCAAAGAACCGCAAGGACCGTTCTCTGATGGCAATCTTCGATGCCGAACTGAAGTTCAACAACAACCTGAAGCTGACCACACAATACGGTCTCCAGCATGACAACTATACGCTGAAACGCTATGCCGGACACAACAGCTATGCCATGCGCAAGGAGAAAGAGTATGCGACATTCATCATTGACGGTGTAAAGAAGTCCATTTTCCCCGATGGCGGAATGAACAAACAGACAGAATCCAACACCGACCAATGGACATGGAAAGCCATGCTCGAATGGAACAACCGCTTCAATGACATCCATGATGTGGAACTGATGGGTGGTACCGAACTCCGACACACGGAAACTGAGTTGCTGACCTCTGCCGCTTATGGTTATGACAACCGCACCCTGACCACACAACCCGTTCTGTTCCCAACGGAAAGCATTGCCCAGCGCTATCCGCTTTATTCGGAAGGACATACAGAAAACGCCTTTGCATCATGGTTTGCCACCGGATCTTACACCTTGCTCTATCGTTATACATTGGGCGGAAGTATCAGATTTGACGGTAGCGACGTATTCGGCGTGGCAAAGAAATACCGTTATCTGCCACTTTATTCTGTCAGCGGAATGTGGCGTGCCAAGGAAGAGCGTTTCCTGAAAGATGCCAAATGGCTGGACGAACTGTCCCTCAGAGCCTCATACGGTCTGCAAGGAAACATTGACAAGAACACCTCTCCTTATCTGATTGGCACATTCGACAAGACTTCTGTGCTCCCCGGATTTATCGAATCAATCATCTCTGCCGAAAATGCGCCCAACCCCAATCTGAAATGGGAGAAGACGAAAAACGTAAACGTTGGTCTGAACCTGGCGTTGTTCAAAAGCCGTCTCCGCTTGAACGTGGATTACTACTACAGACGCAGTACCGACCTCATCGGCTCCCGCCAGCTGCCTTTGGAAACAGGTTTCTCTAGCACCACCGTAAACTGGGCTTCCATGGAAAATGACGGTTGGGAAATTGCGCTCAACACACGCAACATAGACACCAAGAACTTTTCTTGGTCCACCAGCTTGAATTTGGGATTCAACCAGAACAAAATCCTTAACGAAAGCGTGGCCGAGAACTCCACATACCCAAGCCGCGAAGGCTATTCTGTGGGTGCCATCTTTGCATACAAGACTGCCGGACTGGATGAAGACGGCTATCCTCTGTTCCTTGCCAAAGACGGCACAACCCAGACTGCCGCAGAATTCTTCAAGCTAAACCGCTTTGGAGCCAGCACACTTTCGGCTGAAGAACAGCGAAATCTGTATTCATACATGGGCACCACGGACCCCAAATGTTCAGGAGGCTTCATCAACACCTTCGAATGGGGCGACTGGATCTTGAATGCCAACTTCATCTTCAACCTGGGCATGAAGGTACGAGTGCAACCTTCTTATTCGCCCACCTATTTCGACCGCGGTCTGAATACAAATCATGACATTCTGAATCGTTGGACTACGACAAATACCACCACAAATATGCCTGCCCTCATGGTCAATACGGCAGCTCGCGCCAACGAATATACCCATTATTCAGAATACAACACATACAGCATGCTTGACATGTGGGTACGCTCATGCAACTATGTCCGTCTGCAGAGTCTGCGCCTGGGCTACAGCCTCCCCAAAAAGTTCCTCTCTCGGGTGGGAGTTTCTTCTGCGTCGCTATCACTTGAAGGACGTAACCTGTTCGTTATGGCAAGCGACTACAACAACTACCTCGACCCCGAAACCATGGGTAACCCCTTTGCGCAACCGATTACCCGCAGTTTCATCTTCGGTCTGAACATCAATTTCTAACCGTACAGAGCAACGACTCCAATATTCAAAAAGAAAGGACTAACAATGAAGATAAAATCAATTTTAATGGTTATCCTGGCAACCCTCACCATGAGTGCCTGTGATAATTTCCTTGACATCACCCCTACCGGAAAAGTCATTGCAGAAACCGGTGACGAGTATCGCGCCTTGCTGACCTACGAATACAAGTATTTCACCAAAGACCGATACATGACGACTTTGCGCACAGATGAAATGCTGATGGACAAAGTAAAAACATCAAGCACAGATCTTGACGCTTATCTGGACTTGTGGAGATGGAAGGACGACAACCCATCGCCCACCACCAGCTACTTTTCTTGGCGTAGCTACTATCATTCTGTCTACATTGCCAACTACATCATCCAAAACCAAAAGAAGATAAAGGAAGCCACTGCACAAGAAATCAGCCAATTAGTGGGAGAAGCATACATGATGCGTGCCTACTGCCACTTTCTGCTGGTAAATCTTTATGCCGAACCATACACACATTGCACACCTTCCCAAACGCGCGGAGTTCCCATGCTGTTGGAAGCCGATGTCAATGCCATACCCGGCAGCAGCAGTGTAGAAACTGTTTACAACCAGATTCTTTCCGATCTTGACAATGCAGAGCAGTACCTCAATGTTGAAGAATGGGAACTTGGAAAGAACTATCGGTTCAACACCACATCTGCTCAAGCCCTTCGTGCACGTACATATCTCTATATGGGACGTTGGAGTGACGCGCTTGAGGCATCGAAGGATGTTCTTTCCGTTTACAACGAACTGGAAGACATGAACAACAGCACGACACTTCCCAACAGCTACAAGTCCAAGGAGAGCATCGTTGCTTTGGAACGCTTCAGCAGCAATCTCTATACCGCCGTTGACATGCCTGCCTCGGAATTCATCAGCCTATACCGTTCGGGCGACCAAAGACGCACAAAGTATTTCAAGCGCGTCACCTCATCCACCTATTCTTTGCTGAAAGGAAGAAGCGACGAGTTCTCCTGTTCGTTCCGTACTGCCGAATTTTACCTGACAGCTGCGGAAGCGGCTGCACGACTTGGCCACACTACAGACGCCATCAATTATCTTACGCCTCTCATGACCAAACGTCTGAACGCTTCTGCCTATCAGACAACCACAGCACTGATCGGCACCATGACTGAGGAAGAACTCATTCAGGAAGTCCTTGACGAGCGCGCTCGCGAACTGGCTTTTGAAGGCCACCGCTGGTATGACTTGCGCCGTACCTCACAACCCGCACTCACTCGCGTTTACGATGGTACCACCTATACGCTTTTGCCCGAACAATATACAATGCGCTTCCCCTCAGAAGCCGTTGAGGCTAATCCCGAAATTGAACGCTGGCAATAATTTTAAGAAATCGCGAAAGAACATTTTAACAATAAATTTTAATAACTTTTTATGAAGAAAATTCTACTTACACTGGTAGTCTTTGTGGCTGCCCTGGCATCATCGGCACAGAGCGTCATCCCCAATGGTTGGCATGCAACGTTCGAACCCGTTTCTGATGCAAATGAATTGAACGGAATCAAGACCGCCGCTAGCGCAGATGGTTCTGTGTATGTCTCAAGTACATACAACAAGGCCTTCACTTTCGGTGGAAAAGAAGTGGCAGACCCCGAAGGACTGACCTCGGCATGTATCGTGAAGTACAACGAGAAGGGACAGGAACAGTGGGCCGTAGCCCTGGAAGGAAGCGCTGTTGTATATGCGCTTGACACTGATGCGGACGGCACTCTCTATGCTGCAGGAAGTTTCATTGATGTGGTCAAGTACACCGGCACAGATGGTACAACTGGCGAACTCGCTGGCGGTGCGGATTCACACTCGGCTTTTGTCGCCAAGATCAGCAAGGACGGTAAGGTTGAAAGCGTCAAGACTATCGCTCCCGTAATTAACGCGGCTATTCTCGAAAGCTTCATGTACTTCCCCGAGCCCAACTACGTTTACGTTACACCCAACAACATCCAGATTGACGGTGAAAAGGTTTACGTTTCTGCCACCTACACCGCAGATGTGGAAGAACTCGGATGGAAGGCTGCTTACCTGAACGTATTCGACTTCATGTATATGGAGAACAAGAGCGCTGGTATCTTCTCACTGGACAAGGCCAACCTGGCTAATCCCACAAGTGTGGCTACCGTGCAGAACACCGAGAACATCTCTTACAACCAGTACTATCCCGAAGCACT
>JAFNXL010000073.1 GCA_017379075.1 Bacteroidaceae bacterium | reverse complement strand
TGGTGAACAAACAACTTCTTGCCTGCCTCTACCTTGAACTGCTGACCGTTAATCTCTACGATTGCGTACATTTTTATTTTTATTTGTTAAACGGGTTTGGACCATAGGGCGAAGCCAACTCGTAGCTCACTTTTTGGGCCTCTATGGCATAAATCGGCTGCAAATTTACTCAATATCTGCTATATAGCCAAATATTTTGGGTGCTTTTTGGCTTTCTGTGTGCAATAATGTGTGGTTTGTGCGCAGAAATGGGGGTTTTCTCACCTTGAACGGACGTAGGGATTGTGCTTTTGCTCCCATTCCACGGTGGTTGAGGGTCCGTGCCCGGGATAGACTTTTGTCTGTGGCGGAAGGGTGAGGATGCGGGTGCGTATGCTGTTTATCTCCACCGCCATGTCTCCGCCAAGGTCGGTTCTGCCAAGACTGCCCTGAAAGAGGGTGTCTCCGCTGAAAAGGGCGTCAGCGGATTCGGCATGGAAGCAGACGCCTCCCCATGTGTGTCCGGGGGTGTGGATTACCTTCAGCGCGTGCTTGCCCAAGGTTAGCTCGTCGCCCTCCGTAATGTATTGCTCTGCCTGCGGAAGGGGAAGGGGCATGCTGATGCCGAAGCGGGCTGCCATCTGCGGCATGGCATCGTAGACCGGCTGGTCCATCCTGTGGAATATGGGTTTCAGCCCGTAGGTGCTGTGGATGAAGGGGAGGCCCATGATGTGGTCGAAATGGCAATGGGTGAGCAGGGCGTATTTGAGGCTGAGCCGCTTCTGCTCAATGAAGCCGCGGATGCGCTCCCATTCGGACTGGGTCTGCGCTCCGCAGTCGATGAGTGCCGCCTCGGCGCTTGCGGTGTCCCAAAGGAGGTAGCAGTTTACGCCAAGGTCGTTTACCTGGAATGTGTGTATGTTCATAAGCTGGTGTATACGACGGATTTTGTCTCGAAGAACTCTTCCTCGAAATAGTCGGAGAGGGGAGTGATGAGGGTGTGGTTCTTCATGGGCAGGGTTTCGTGTGCAAGCTCTCCTCCCTTGAGGCAGATGAGTCCGTTGGGAAGGGCGTTGAGCTGCTCCTTGGCTATGTTCTTGCGGATAATCTTGACAAGGTCGGCAAGGGGCATTACGGCGCGCGACACCACGAAATGGTACTTCTCGCCGATGTTCTCGGCGCGTGTCCATTCGGTGGTCACGTTGGTGAGGTTGAGGGCTTGCGCCACCTCGGTGCATACCTTTATCTTTTTCCCGATGGAGTCTACGAGATGGAATTGGCACTGGGGGAACATTATGGCAAGGGGGATGCCGGGGAAGCCGCCGCCGGTGCCAAGGTCCATAATCTTGGTTCCGGGCTTGAAGTTGATGACCTCGGCAATGCCAAGCGAGTGGAGGACGTGGTGCTCATAGAGGTTGTCAATGTCCTTGCGGGAGATGACGTTGATTTTGGCGTTCCAATCGTGATACAGCTCGTCGAGCTTCTCGAACTGGGCGGTCTGTTCGGGGGTGAGGTTCTTGAAATATTTCTTTATCAGTTCCATAACTATGATGTTTGTTCTAAAAAAAAGGAGGGGTTATCTTAACATTCCGTTGAGGGCGCTGTAGGGGATGCGCACATAGATTGTGCCGGCCGACCATGGTGCAATCTCATAGGGGTTGAAGAGCAGTTCCACGGCATCCTTGCCAAGTTGGAAGTTGTAGTCGGTGAGGGACACATCGCCCAAGAGCAGGATTGAGGTGGTCTCCTGCAAGGTCTCGAGGTCTTTGCACTGGTTGTCCACGCAAAGCTGGTGGCGGATGATGTCCTTTATCGCTTCCTCCTTGTCCATGTTGAACACTTGGTCGTGGGTTAGGAACTTGCCGGTTTGGCGGTCAAAGTTGAACCATTGTTCGTAATAGCCGCCATGTGCGCCACCCTCGAACGTGCTGACTTTTATTTTGTAGGGGATGATGTCCTCGCGGCTGTCTGGTGTGACGCCTCCTTCCACCTCGTAGAGAAATTCGTAAGCGAAGTCGAGCTTTGCGATGGTGTCTGCATACAGTTCCACAAGGGACTCGCGGTATGTGTTGCGTATGTTCTCCCCGAACGCCGTTACAGCCTCATTGAGAGACAGGCCTTCCTTGCCGTTGAAGATTTGGCGCAGCTTGTCCCTGACGGGTTCCAAGGCTTCCTTGGGGCAGTTGTCAAGGTTGAGGTCAATGCGGACCTTGTATGAGGGGCGCGTCTCTTCCTCGCCTTGCTTGAAGGTGGGTCCCACCTGTTCCACCACATTGTAAAGGACATTGTGGGTGGGTTTTGCGGCAACGGGTTCGCTCAGCGTGGTGGTGTCTTGTCCGTTCTCGCTCTCTTTCTGCTCTTGTCCCGGGAAGCAGGCGCTAAACGCGATTGCGCTTGCTGCCAAGAAGGGTAAAAATCTTGTTTTCATAGGAAAGTAAAATGTTTAATAGTGAAAAGATGCCCAATACGAAGGGGTAATATAAATAAGGTATGATTTCAATGGGGTTTACAACCGCAAGGCCCGATGCGATGAGCAGCTGCGCGCCATAGGGAATGAGGCTCTGCGCAATGCAGCTGAAGGTGTCAAGCAGGCTTGCGCTCTTGCGGGGGTCTACGTTGTACTTGTCTGCAATCTCTTTCGCCAAGGGGCCCACGGTGAGTATGGTGATGGTGTTGTTGGCCGTGCAGAAGTTGGTGAGGAGCGTAAGCATGGCGATGCACATCTCTGCGCCCTTTTTCCCTCTGACACATTTGGTGAGGGACTGGATGATGAAGTGGATTCCGCCTTGGTGCCTGATGACCTCCACCAATCCTGCGGCAAGAATGGTGGCTATGATAAGCTCGCTCATGCCCAACACTCCGGTGTTCATGGCGTCGAGCCAAGTGAAGAAGTCGAACTGTCCCAATGCGATGCCCATTGCGCCCGCAATGATGATGCCCAAGGCAAGTACGGTGAGGACGTTGATGCCGAATATGCCGGCTGCAAGCACAAAGACATAGGGGATGACAAGGAGAATTTGCTTGATGGAGGCGGTGGAGCTGACAGCGCCGGGATGCCCCAAGAAGAGATAGAGCACAAGGGTTGCCAAAGCGGCTGGTCCCGCAATCCAAATGTTCACCCTGAACTTGTCCTTCAGGTCGCAACCTTGCGTCTTTGTGGCTGCAATGGTGGTATCGGAAATGAAGCTCAGGTTGTCCCCGAAATAAGCGCCTCCCACAACGGTTGCCACGAGCAGGGGAATGCTGTGTCCCGTGTGTTCTGACATTGTGGTGGCTATGGGTGTCAAGGCGGCAATTGTGCCCACGCTTGTTCCCACAGAAAGCGAGATGAAGCAGGACGCGGCAAAGAGTCCGCCCAAAATCAGCTGGGAGGGGAGGACGCTGAGGCAAAGCTCCACCGTGGCGTCAATGGCGCCCATTTCCTTGGCTGTGGACGCGAACGCGCCCGCAAGAATGAATATCCATATCATCAGAAGCAGGTTGGGCTGTGCCGCACCTTTGGTGAGAAGCTCGAACCGCTTTCCCCATCGCATGCCGGGAATGATGCACATGGCATAGAGGCAGGCTACCATGAACGATATGGTTATGGGCACGGCATAGAAGTCTTGTCTGCACAAACTCAAGACAAGATAGAAGCCTACAAAAACGAATAACGGGCTAAGGGCGAGCATGCCTTTGCGCAATGATATCTTTTCTTCCATGATGCTAAGGTACGCATTTTTTTGAATTGCCCCTTTCTGTTTTGGCAAAATTCGACCCAATTCATATAAAACATGACAAAATTTAACGATATGACACGTTTATTAACGAATAAATCTATAATTTTGCACATAAAATAAATTGTAAATGGCAAAGAAAAACAAACAGAAGTGGATAGTCCCCGACGGAATTGTGCCCACAGAGATGGACTTGAAGATAATGGAATATGAAGCCCGCGGCAAGATGGTTCCCACACGAAGTCTGATTAAGACAAAGGAGCAGATTGAGGGCATCAGAAAAGCCGGAGTGCTGAACACGGCCGTACTGGATACCGTGGCAGAGAAAATCAGAGCTGGAATGTCCACACTCGACATAGACAAAATCGTATACGACTATACCACAAAGCACGGCGGCATACCCGCACCCTTGAACTACGAAGGCTTTCCCAACAGTTGCTGCACAAGCATCAATGACGTGGTTTGCCACGGAGTGCCTGCCGATTGGGAGATTCTTGAAGAGGGCGACATCATCAATGTGGACTGCACCACCATTGTGGACGGATATTACGCTGATGCAAGCCGTATGTTTGTCATCGGAAAAACCGAGCCCTCATGGCAGCGTCTTGTGGACGTGGCTTGGGAGTGTCTGAAGGTGGGCGAAAAGGTGTGCAGCCAACCTTACGTGTTTGTGGGCGACATGGGAAATGCCATTGCCAAGCATGCCCATCAGAACCATTGTACCATTGTGCGCGCCTTGTGCGGACATGGCATCGGCTTGGAATTCCACGAAAAGCCCGAGGTGGAACATTATGGCCACAAGGGAACCGGAATGCTTCTTGTGCCCGGTATGACCTTTACCATTGAACCCATGGTCAATATGGGACATTGGGAAGTGTGCATGGACGAGGAGGACGAAACAGGCTGGGTTGTACTGACGGACGACGGTTTGCCAAGCGCACAATGGGAACACACGTATTTGATGACGGAAAACGGTGTGGAGATACTTTCGCACTAATAACAGAAGACGAAAAACAATGAACGACAAGCATAATATATATATATTAGGTATAGAGAGCAGTTGTGACGACACCTCTGCAGCCGTGATAAGAGACGGTTATTTGTTGAGCAACGTAACATCGAGCCAAGCGGTACACGAGGCTTATGGCGGTGTGGTTCCGGAACTTGCAAGCCGCGCTCACCAGCAAAACATAGTGCCCGTTGTTGACCAGGCGCTCAAACAGGCTGGCATCGATGCGTCACAGCTTTCCGCCATTGCATTTACCCGCGGTCCAGGATTGATGGGTTCTCTGCTTGTTGGTGTGTCTTTTGCAAAGGGTTTGGCTGCCTCATTGGGCATTCCCATGATTGATGTCAACCACTTGCATGGTCATGTGTTGGCACACTTCATTCGCACGGAGGATGGGGAAGAAACCGTTCCCGAATATCCTTTCCTCTGCCTGCTGGTGAGTGGTGGAAACAGTCAGATTGTGCTGGTGAAGTCATATAAAGACATGGAAATCATTGGACAGACAATTGACGATGCCGCCGGTGAAGCCATTGACAAATGCAGCAAGGTGATGGGATTGGGTTATCCCGGAGGTCCCATCATTGACCGTTTGGCACGCAAGGGCAACCCCGATGCCTATACGTTTGCCAAACCACAAATCAAAGGATATGACTATAGCTTCAGCGGATTGAAGACTTCGTTCCTGTACTCCCTTCGCGACTGGTTGAAGGATGATCCAGACTTCATCGCGCATCATCAGGAAGACCTTGCGGCAAGTTTGGAGAAAACGATTGTGGACATTTTGATGAAGAAACTCTACAAAGCGTCAAAGGACTTGAAGATAAAGCAGATTGCGGTTGCAGGAGGTGTGTCCGCCAATACAGGGCTAAGAGAAGCGTTCCAACAATACGCCAAACGATACGGGTGGAAAATCTTCATCCCCAAGTTCAGCTATACCACAGACAACGCGGCAATGATTGCCATAAACGGTTATTTTAAATATCTGGAAAAGGACTTTTGTCCCATGGAAGCGCCCGCATATAGCCGCGTTGAGGTGTAGAAAAGGGCGATTTCTGGCAAATTGTAAACGCATTTTCTATCTATTTTTCAAAAATATACAAATAAATTTGTCTGTTCGGGGAAAAAGCACTACCTTTGTGCGCTGTTTGGAAGAAGTTATTTGGAATAGACAAAAAAGAAAGGAAGATAGAAATGTCTAAGATTTGTCAAATTACCGGAAAGAAAGCCATGATTGGCAACAATGTTTCACACTCAAAACGCCGTACAAAGCGTCATTTCAATGTGAACCTGTTTAGCAAGAAGTTCTACTATGTAGAAGAGGATTGCTGGATTAGACTGAGCATTAGCGCAAATGGTCTGCGTTGTATTAATAAGCTTGGCTTGGATGCTGCACTGAAAAATGCTGTAGCTAATGGTTATTGTGATTGGAACAGCATTAAAGTAATCGGTTAATTATTTAGAAGCTACACATTATGGCAAAGAAAGCTAAAGGTAACAGAGTGCAAGTGATTTTGGAATGCACCGAGATTAAGGCCAGTGGACTGCCCGGAACATCTCGTTATATTACCACAAAGAATAGAAAGAATACTCCTGAACGTCTCGAGCTGAAGAAGTACAACCCCATCTTGAAGCGCATGACTGTTCATAAAGAAATCAAGTAATAAAGTATAGACTATGGCAAAGAAAGCAGTGGCTACTCTGCGTACAAGCAAGACAGATGGCCGTTCATACACCAAAGTAATTAAGATGGTAAAGAACCCTCAGACTGGCTCTTATAGCTTTGAAGAGGAAATGGTTCGCAACGAAGCAGTAAAGGATTTCTTCAAGAACTAATTTAGAAGAAGTTTCTAATATATAGCGAGGTAGACTTTTAGTTTAACCTCGCTTTTTTTTATGGTTTGTGTTCTATTCTCGTATTTTTTATATACCTTTGCAGATAAATAAAATAAGAACTTTATGGGATTCTTCAATTTCTTCTCAAAAGAGAAAAAGGAAACATTGAACCAAGGTCTTGAAAAGACTAAGACGAGTTTTTTTGACAAATTGTCCAAAGCCATTGCCGGCAAGTCAAAAGTGGACGATGATGTGCTGGACAATCTCGAAGAGGTGTTGGTGACAAGTGATGTGGGTGTGGATACAACACTCAACATCATCAAGCGTGTGCAGGAACGTGTGGCACGCGACAAGTATGTGACCACATCCGAGCTGAACAATCTGTTGCGAGACGAAATTGCAAGCTTGCTGAATGACAATAACACAAACGATACAGAAGGTTTTACCATTCCTGAGCAAACACGTCCTTACGTAATTATGGTCGTTGGTGTCAATGGAGTGGGTAAGACCACCACCATCGGCAAATTGGCTTATCAGTTCAAGAAGGCCGGTTTGAAAGTCTATTTGGGTGCTGCGGATACTTTCCGTGCCGCAGCTGTGGAGCAATTGGTTATATGGAGCGAGCGTGTTGGAGTTCCCATTGTGAAGCAACAAATGGGAAGCGACCCTGCAAGTGTGGCTTATGACACCTTGTCAAGCGCGATAGCCAATAATGCGGATGTGGTTCTGATTGATACCGCAGGACGCCTTCATAACAAAAAGGGACTCATGGACGAATTGTCCAAAATCAGACGCGTGATGCAGAAACTTATCCCCACAGCTCCGCATGATGTGATGCTTGTGCTTGACGGAAGCACTGGACAGAACGCGTATGAGCAGGCTAAACAATTCTCTGCCGCTACGGAAGTGACAAGCATGGCCATTACAAAACTTGACGGTTCTGCAAAGGGTGGTGTTGTCATTGGTATCAGTGACCAGTTCAAAATACCTGTCCGTTATATCGGATTGGGAGAAAAGATGGAGGATTTGCAGCCCTTTAACCGTAGGGAATTTGTCAATACCTTGTTTGAAAACAATTGATACATGATTAAGAACAAAGTTGATTTCATCACATTAGGTTGCAGTAAGAACCTCGTAGACAGTGAGCGTTTGATAAAGCAACTGGAACTCAATGGATATGAGGTTGCTCATGATGCGGAAAACATAACCGGAGAAATTGCAGTTGTAAACACGTGCGGTTTCATCGGTGATGCCAAAGAGGAAAGCATCAACATGATTCTTGAATTGTGCGAACTGAAGAAACAAGGCAAGCTCAAGAAACTCTATGTCATGGGATGTCTTTCTGAAAGATATCTAAAAGACTTGGAGGACGAAATACCTGAAGTTGACCGCTATTTCGGCAAATTTGACTGGAATCAGTTGCTTGACGAATTAGGAAAACAATATTACGAAGAGAAGAGTCGTAGCAGACGCATAACAACACCTTCGCATTATGCCTACGTGAAAATATCCGAGGGTTGTGACAGACGTTGCTCTTATTGTGCCATACCCATTATCACCGGCAAGCACATAAGTCGTCCAATGGAGGACATTTTGGAAGAAGTGAAGGAACTGGTGGCATGTGGCGTAAAGGAATTCCAACTCATCGCACAGGAATTGACTTATTACGGATTAGACCTTTATAAAGAAAGGCGTATAGCAAGTCTCGTATCGGCAATTGCTGATATACCTGGTGTAAAATGGCTGCGATTGCATTATGCTTATCCCACCCAATTTCCGTTGGAACTGTTGGATGTGATGCGCGAAAAAGACAATATCTGCAAGTATCTTGACATTGCCTTACAGCACATCTCCAATCCTGTACTTTCTGCCATGCACAGAAATGTCACTGACAAGGAAACATACGCGCTGATTGAAACAATAAGGGAGAAAGTGCCCGGCATACACCTCAGAACAACGCTTATGGTGGGGCATCCCGGTGAGACTGATGAGGACTTCCAGCAGCTTGTGGATTTTGTGAAATGGGCTAAATTTGAAAGAATGGGCGCATTTGCTTACAGCGAAGAGGAAGGTACTTACAGCGGGGAAAACTATGATGATGACATTCCCGAAGAGACCAAAGAAAGCAGATTGAGCAAGCTTATGCGCGTACAACAACGCATATCAAGCGAGATTCAAGAGAGTAAAGTAGGCCAAACCCTGCAAGTTGTAATTGATAGGGTAGAGGGCGATTACTATGTGGGAAGAACCGAATTCGACTCCCCCGAGGTGGACCCCGAGGTATTGATTTTACGCAGCAGTAACCCCAACATTCTTGTAGGAGAATTTTACAAGGTACAGATTGACAGTGCGGATGATTTCGATTTGTATGCGCATGTTGCAGATTGTTAACTCAAATATATGGCAAGATGAACAATAAGGAATTTTTATCAGAATTAGGAAGAAGGCTGAACTATAATATGAAGGAAGCCAAGACATTGTCTGACTCTTTGATTCAGGAAATCTGTCTTCAACTGGAAGATGAAAACACCATTGCCATATCTGGTTTTGGCACTTTTGAAGTGAAAAAGAAACTGGAAAGAGTTGTTGTCAATCCTGCCACTAAACAACGCATGCTTGTGCCGCCCAAAATGTCTGTCAGTTTCAAGGTCGCTCCCGTACTGAAGGACAAAGCGAACGAAAAATAATCATCAAAGCATATCAGGAAAACTTTCATTATATGGATACCAAATTCAACATACAAGACCTTGCAGAGTTAGTAGCACGCAAAAACAAGATTTCCCGTAAAGAAGCCGAGACTTTTGTGAGGACTTTCTTTGATACCATTTCCACCTATCTTTTACGAGAAAAAATTGTAAAAGTTAAAGGTCTTGGTACGTTCAAGATGGTTGAGGTATCCGATCGTGAGAGTGTTGATGTCAATACAGGACGCCGCATTATGATTGAGGGGCACTCGAAGGTTTCGTTCACCCCAGATAACACATTGAGAGACCAGGTAAACAAGCCTTTCTGCGATTTTGAAACTGTCATTCTAAATGAGGATACTGATATCGCAGAAATGGAGAGAATTGACACTCCAATACCTGTTGAAGATACTGATTCTATTGAAGATTATATTGAAACTGAGGAGGTTATAGTAGACGTTCAACCAGATAGTGAAGAGGTTCCAAGTATTGAAACTGAACAGAATGATCTTAATGAGTCTGATTCTTCCGAAGAAGAAGCGATGGAAAAATCAGTGCTAAGTTATGTTGAAGATGATGCTGAAAAACCTGCTGAAATTAACGAAGTTGAAGAAGAAAATCTGGACGACGTAAATGAGGTACAACCAGAAGAACAGCCTATCACTGATGAGACAGAACAATGCATAGAAGAGGTTGCTGTCAACGACAGTGAGGCCGAAGCTGAAAATTCCACAATTGAGTATGCAAAGGAAAATACCGATAAGCATACTTTTTCAAAGATAGCAAAATACTTTATAGTGCTTCTTTTGATGGTTGCAAGTTATTTTGTGGGTTATTATAGGGTGCTCTGCCCCTGTAATTTCTCTTTTAGCAGCGAACAGCAAATCATCGAAGACACATTGGCGTCAAAGGTTGTGGTTGAAAAAACCGACACTCTTGTAATTGCTCAAAAGGATTCCGTTTCGAATGAATTGGATTCTGTAAAAACAGTAACTGAGAAGAATGCAGCCCATGAAGTCATAAACGTAGAAACGGACAAACAACAAAAGGCCGTACAAAAGCCAAAAGACATTGAACAATATCCGCAGATTCCAGGAGGAAAGTATCTGATAGTGGGTACACGCGGAATTCATGTCATGAAACAAGGAGACAATCTTTATAAGATTGCAAGGACAAATTACGGAAATAATGACTTTGTTAAATATATTATAGTTTATAATCAGTTCAAAAATCCTGACGTAATACCGCCCGGATATTCCATCAAGCTCCCCGAGTTGGAAGAGGTTAAGTGATTTTAACTTATTTAAACATTGATGTAACCATATTTAAGCTTTTATGTTGCCAATATTTGCTTGAAAAGCACTAAATTTGTGTGTTTTTGAATAATAATATAAGCAACATAAAGTATATGGCAGAATCTGTTGATATTCGCGAGTTAAATGAACTGATTGAACGCAAAAGCGCGTTTGTTACTAATCTGGTTACAGGAATGAACCAGGTTATCGTTGGTCAGAAACATCTTATCGAATCTTTGTTGATTGGTCTTTTGAGTGACGGACACGTCTTGTTGGAAGGTGTTCCCGGACTTGCAAAGACAAAAGCAATCAAAACCCTTTCACAATTGGTTGACTCAAAATTCAACCGTATCCAGTTTACTCCTGACTTGCTTCCTGCTGACGTAATCGGAACAATGATCTACAGCCAGAAGGACGAAAAGTTTGTTGTGGAGCAAGGTCCGGTATTCGCAAACTTTGTTTTGGCAGATGAAATCAACCGTGCGCCTGCAAAGGTGCAAAGTGCATTGCTTGAGGCTATGCAGGAAAGACAAGTGACAATCGGAAAGAACACATTCGCTCTTCCCAAACCTTTCCTTGTTTTGGCTACACAGAACCCCATTGAACAGGAAGGAACATATCCACTTCCCGAAGCGCAGGTGGACCGTTTCATGCTGAAAGTTATCATAGACTATCCCAAGCTTGAAGAGGAAAAGTTCATTATCCGTCAGCACATTAAGGGAGAAGATCAGTCTATACGTCCTCTGCTTTCAACAAACGAGATTATTGAGGCACGCGATGTAGTTCGCAAGGTTTACCTGGATGAAAAGATTGAGCAATATATTGCTGACATTGTCTTCTCTACTCGTTATCCCGAAAAGTACGGCCTCAAGGAAATCAAGGATTATATCGAATTCGGTGGCTCTCCCCGTGCAAGTATCAACCTGGCTTTAGCCTCAAGAGCTTACGCCTTTATCAAGCGTAGAGGTTATGTTATTCCCGAGGATGTAAGAGCTGTAGCGCATGATGTATTGCGCCATCGCATTGGCTTGACTTACGAAGCAGAAGCCAATAACATCAACAGCGATGAAATCATCAGCAAGATTCTGAATAAGGTTGAAGTTCCCTGATTTAGCATACCGCATATTTAGATGGAGACATCAGAACTGTTAAAACGTGTTCGTCAGATTGAAATCAAGACCAAAGGTCTGAGCAGAAATATCTTTGCCGGAGAATACCATAGTGCATTCAAGGGCAGAGGTATGGCTTTTTCCGAGGTTAGAGAATATCAATACGGTGATGATATACGTGACATTGAATGGAATGTAACAGCCAGATTCAACAAACCGTTCATCAAGGTTTTTGAAGAAGAGCGCGAACTGACGGTTATGCTTCTGATTGATGTGAGCGGTAGCCATAACTTTGGAACTTCCCGTCAGATGAAGCGTGAAATGGTTACCGAAATCGCTGCCACACTGGCTTTTTCCGCCATCCAGAACAATGATAAAATTGGAGTGATTTTTTTCTCCGACCGGATAGAAAAATTCATACCTCCGCAGAAAGGCAGAAAACACATCCTGTACATCATCCGTGAATTGCTCGAATTCAAGCCCGAAAGCCTGCGCACAAATGTGGGTCAAGCTGTAGAGTTTTTGACACAGGTAATCAAGCGCAGATGTACGGCCTTTATCTTGAGCGACTTCTTGGATTCAAAAGATTTCCGTCAACCGCTCACCATTGCGAACCGCAAGCACGATGTGGTGGCAATCCAGGTGTATGACAGAAGAATTGCAGAACTGCCCGATGTGGGATTGATGAAGGTACGAGATGCGGAAACCGGTCATGAAGTGATAATTGACACAAGCAGCAAAGCGGTAAGAAACGCTCAGGCTGCATGGTGGAAGCGTCATTCATTGCGCATTCAGGATACGCTTAACAGAAGCAATGTGGACTCGGTAAGTATAAGAACTGATCAGGATTATGTTGTTTCATTGATGAGCCTTTTTGCAAAGCGAACTTAAAAAATAACAAATGCGAACAAGAAATTTAATCATATTACTTTCATTCATATTGTATGCGGCATCTGTTTGCGCACAAGTGCAGATTGATGTAAAAATTGATAGTGTGCAATTGTTGGTAGGAGAGCAGACCAATATAACCCTTAAGGTCACCACTGATGCGGGTAAAAAAGTGTCTTTTCCTGAATTGAAAGCCGGCATCGAACTTGTGCCTAATCTTGAAATCGTGGATGTACAGTCCGTCGACACCAACTATCTGAACGAAGGCAAGCGTATGGAATTGATTCAGCAATATACCGTTACTGCATGGGATTCCTCGCTTTATTATTTGCCTCCTTTTAAGGTTGCAGTAGAAAATCAGGTGGACAGTTCCAAGAGCTTGGCACTTAAGGTATATACGTTGGATGTAGACACTTTGCATCTTGACCAGTTCTATCCCCCCCGAGGCGTTATGGAACCTCCTTTTGACTGGAATGATTGGCGTAATCTCGTATATGCTTCCTTTGCTTTGATCATTATGGTCATCATGGCATATTTCTTGTTTGACAGCGCAAGACGAGGAAAACCCATTGTGCGTATAATACGTAGGAAGAAGAAACTTCCTCCCCATCAGGTTGCCATTGAAGAAATCGAACGCATTAAAGCAGATAGAAAATGGGCAGAAGAGGATAGTAAGGAATATTATACCTTATTGACAGACACATTGAGAAATTATATCCACGAACGGTATCACTTCAATGCAATGGAAATGACCTCAACCCAGATTATCGAACAGTTGCTTAATGAGGACAACCCCGAATGTCTGGACGAGTTGCGTGAGATTTTCACTACAGCAGACCTTGTCAAATTTGCTAAATATTCCACATTGATAAATGAGAATGACGCAAATCTGATGGCCGCAATCGAATATATTAACCAAACGAAAATTGAAGTAGATCCTAATCAGAAGCCAGAACCGGAAATAATCAAGGAAACAGACAAGCGCAGACTCAATCAGGTTGTTGCCATGCGGATTGTATCTGTTATCCTGCTCACCGTATCGGTTACGCTCTTGTGTTGGATTGTATGGAAAAGTATGGACATTTTGATGTAATAGCCCTATGACCTTTGCCAATTTCGAATATTTGTTCTTGTTAATACTGCTTATACCATACATTGCATGGTATATGATCAATAGAGAGCATTCAACGCCCTCATTACGAATCAGTACAATAGCGTCATTCTTCCACGCTCCAAAGTCATTTAGACAGCATTTTATCCACTTGCCGTTCATCTGTCGTTTGGCATGCTTAGCATTCGCAATTATAGCGTTAGCCAGACCTCAGACAACAAATAACTGGAGTAACAAAAGTGTGGAAGGTATCGACATCATGCTTTGTATGGACGTGAGTACCAGTATGCTGGCCGAAGACCTAAAGCCCAACCGTATTGAGGCGGCAAAAAAGGTTGCAATTGAGTTTGTCAGTGGCAGACCAGATGATAACATTGGATTGACCGTTTTTGCAGGAGAGGCTTATACACAATGCCCAATGACAGTGGACCATGCAGCACTTCTCAATATGCTGAATGGTATGCGTGTGGATATGGCTCAACGTGGTTTGATTGAAGATGGTACCGCCATTGGTATGGGTATTGCTAACGCCATTACACGTCTTAAAGACAGTAAGGCGAAAAGCAAGGTTATTATTCTTCTTACTGACGGTACTAATAATAGAGGACAGATAAGTCCGAATACGGCAGCTGATATAGCCAAGACCTATGGAATCAGAGTCTATACCATTGGAGTGGGTACCAATGGCACAGCTCCTTATCCTGTTTCCGTTGCCGGTAGAATTGAGTATATGAATGTTCCTGTAGAAATAGACTCCAAAACACTTGCAACCATCGCTGCAAAAACCGATGGTGAGTTCTATCGTGCGCAAAATACAGAAAAGTTGAGAGAAGTTTACCAACAGATTGACAAATTGGAAAAGACTAAAATGAACGTCAAGAAGTTCTCCAAAAAATACGAATCATTTGGCATTTTCGCTCTTATTTCTGTAATTGCCCTGATGCTGGAACTTTTGTTGCGTAAGACATTATTAAAGCGTATTCCATAATTCCGTAGATAATATGTTCAGATTTGAAAACCCACAATATTTGTATTTGCTGATAGTGTTGGCTGCTCTTGCAGTTCTCCACTATTATGCAATTTATAGGAAAAATATTAAGATAAGAAAATTTGGAGATCCGGATTTGATAAAACAATTGCTCATCGATGTATCAAAAGTCCGACCCGAAATCAAGTTCTGGCTCGCTCAGTTGGCTTTGGCTTCCTTTATCATTGCTTTGGCAAGACCCCAATTCGGCACAAGAGTTGATGTAGCTGAGAGACAAGGTATTGAGTGCATTATCGCATTGGACGTAAGTAATTCCATGCTTGCAGAGGATGTTAAGCCAAACCGTCTGGAAAAAGCCAAAATGCTGATTAGCAGTATGGTTGATAAAATGAATGACGACAAAGTTGGACTTATCGTTTTTGCAGGCCAGGCATTTACACAGCTCCCCATCACAAGTGATTATGTGAGTGCAAAAATGTTCTTGGATACTGTAGATCCTTCAATGATAACTGTGCAGGGTACTGATGTGGCGGAAGCGCTGAACCTGGGTATGAAGAGTTTTACCCAGCAAGAGAATGTCAGTAGAGCAATTTTTGTGATTACTGATGGAGAGGACAATGAAGGCATGGCAGTAGAGGCTGCTAAAAATGCCGCATCCGCTGGCGTTCATGTATATATGTTGGGTGTGGGAAATCCCAATGGAGCACCCATCCCAATTCCCAATACAGACCGTCATATCATCGATGAAGAGGGAAATACAGTAATGTCCAAACTCAATGAAGAAATGTGCAAGGAGATTGCAAAGGCTGGTAATGGCGCTTACATATATGTGGACAATAGCAGTTCCGCTCAAGACAAGCTCCAGGGACAGATAGACAAACTTTCAAAAGCCAAATTGGAAAGTCATATTTATAGCGAATACGATGAGCAGTATCAAGGTTTCGTTATCCTTGGCCTGATTTTATTGTTAATTGATGCGTTGCTTCTCGAACGTCAGAATCATGCATTCAACCTAACACGTTTTTTCAAAAAATAGCATCTCATTCATGAACAGAATAAATATTATATTAGTGTTTGTGTTTTGTGCAGCATTTTCAGCAGTTGCACAAAATGACCGTGACTATATTCGCAGAGGTAACCGCTTCATGCGAGACAGTATATTTGACAAGGCACAAATAGAATATCAAAAGGCCATTGAGGCGGATAATACCAACGCAATGGCGCATTATAATCTGGGTAATGCCTTGCTATATCAGAGTAAGGCTGAAGATGCCATGAAGGAGTATGAACAAGCTGCCAAAATGGAGACAAACAAGATAAGAAAAGCACAAGTTTATCATAATATGGGAGTCCTTCTCCAATCAGCTAAACAGATAGACAAAGCTTTGGCATGTTATAAAGAGTCGCTGCGTAACAATCCGGCACAGGATGACACCCGCTATAATTATGTTCTTTGTCTTTATCAATTAAAGAATAACCAAAATCAGGATAACCAAGATCAAGAAAAAGACGATCAAGGTGAAGACCAAAAAAATGAAAAAGACAAACAGGAGCAGAAAAAGCAAGACAAGAAGAACGAAGATAAGCAAGAAGAAAAGGAACAACCTGACCCTAATAAGATGAGTAAAGAAAATGCTGAGCAAATGTTGCAGGCGGCCATGCAGGACGAGAAGGAAACCCAGGAAAAAGTTCAGAAGGCAATGCAGCAACCCCAGCGTAAGCGACTCAAAAAACAATGGTAAGTTATAATGTTTTAAATTGAAAATCTGTAACATTTAAGAATAATGCGCAAATATTTTCTGATATTATTGTTCTTTATAGCAACTTTATGTTCTGCCCAGATTACGGTAAAATTGCAAGCACCTAATCAGGCAGAAGTTGGTGATAGGATAAGAATCAGCTATGTGGTTAATACAAATGATGTAGAAGATTTCCAAGTAAAGGATTTTCCTGGATTCAGAGTTCTTTACGGTCCAAGTACAAGTTCCCAAAGCAGTTTTTCCATGGTGAATGGTAAAACTACACATAATAGTAGTATTACGTTCACTTACATGGTACAGCCAACAGAAGAAGGAGTTTTGGAAATTCCTTCCGCTGTTGCAATAGTAAAGGGAAAATCATACAGTAGTAAAACTGGTCAGATTGAGGTGTTACCTTCTTCCAACACCTCAACAAATAATTCATCGGGAAATAACAATGAGCAAGAAGAGCCTGTTGATGAACAACCTCAAAGGTCTAACAAGTCGTCTATTGGCGATAAGGATTTGTATATAGATGTAACAGCATCCAAGACAAGTGTTTATGAACAAGAGGCCGTTCTCCTGACATACAAATTATACACCCTTGTCAATATCCAGCAACTTTCAGGTGAAATGCCTGAATTGGATGGCTACCACGTGCAGGAAATAGACTCCAAAGCACAAATGTCCTTGAAGTATGAGCGTATAAATGGTCGCAATTATGGTACAGCAGTATGGAGACAATACGTCATTTATCCCCAGAAAACAGGAAAACTGACAGTTCCACCCATTGAATTTGAAGCTCAGATTGAGATCCATAATACAAGCATGGATCCTTTTGATATATTTTTCGGAGGTGGTAGCTTGTCTCAGTTAGTACAGAAAAAGATAAAGACCCCATCTGTTGATATTGATGTCAAGGCATTGCCTTCTCCACGTCCAGAGAACTTTAACGGAGCTGTCGGAAGTTACCAGATTACAGGATCACTTACTCCCCAGCAGTTAAACGCCAATGACGCTACAACACTTAGACTCGTTGTAAATGGTGTGGGAAACATGAAACTGATGAAATCTCCCATCGTAAAGTTCCCAAAAGATTTTGAGGTTTATGACCCCAAGAAGGATGACAAGACTGTTCATACGGCTCAAGGAGCAAAAGGTAGTGTCATTTACGACTATATTGTTGTGCCAAGACACGGAGGAAAATATAATATTCCACCTGTGGAGTTCTGCTATTTTGATACAGACAAGCAATCATATCAGACGCTGAAAACTGATTCTTTTCAAATTTCTGTAGCTAAAGCTGTCAATGAAAGTCATGTTTCATCAAATGCACAGGAAGATTTAAAGGTATTGGGAAATGACATTCACTTCATAAAATTGGATAAGTTCCAGGTTGACGACAGCGACAATACGTTCTTTACAAGTTCAACCTACAAGCTTATTTACATTATTCTTTTGCTTGTCTTCATTGTGGTTTCCATGATATTCCAACGCTATATAAAAGCGAGCTCAAATCATGCACGCAACAAAGTCAAGAAAGCAGGCAAGGCAGCGAACAAGCGACTACGCCTTGCAGAGAAGCTGATGCACGAAAGAAACAGCGAACAATTCTATGATGAGGTAATGAAAGCTCTGCTCGGATATGCCGGAGACAAACTGAATATCCGTACTGCAGATTTGAACAAAGAAAATGTGAAGAAGGCGCTCATTAAGAAGAACGTGGACGCTGAAGTTATTGACAATTATCTTGATATTGTCGCACAATGTGAGTTTGCAAGATTTGCACCCGGCGATCCTGCAGCAATGATGGACAAAATATTTACTGAGGCTTCAGAAGCTATTAACAAATTGGATTCAATTATAAAGTGATAACAGTTATGCGTAAGAATATTATAATATTGATTCTGCTACTCTTTTCTGTAAACGGATATGCAAATCAAGATTTACAATCAATAAAAGCAGAAGCCGATAGTGCCTACGTGGATGAAAACTATGATCGTGCGGTTGAGTTATACTTACAGTTGGCACAGGAAAACGCAAAAGATGCTCACCTTTGCTACAATCTGGGCTGCGCCTATTATCGTTTGGACAGTATCGCCAAAAGTATTCTTTGGTTTGAGCGTGCTGCACTCATTGAACCAGATGATGATGAAATTGCCTATAATCTTGACATGGTGCGCACAAAGACCATTGACCGTTTTGTACCCCTCCACGAAATGTTTTTCGCAAGGGTGTATCGTAGTGTGGTAAATACATTCAGTTCCTATAAATGGGCTTGTCTGGGCATCTCGTTTTTTGTAATCTTCCTTTTGGCATTAGGCTTGTATCTCTATTCTTCAAGAATGGTATTACGCAAGACCGGCTTCTTTTCTGCCGTATTATTTGTGGTGCTGACAATTATGGCCAATGTTTTCGCTTATCAGCAACTCAAATATGCCGAATCAAGTATGAAGGGAGTCATCATGGACACCTCTGTTACGGTTAAAAGCACCCCTTCAGAAAGTGGCAACGATTTGTTCGTTATTCACGAAGGAACTTGCGTTGAGATCCAGGACGATTCCATGAAAGAATGGGCTCAGGTTCGTCTCTCAGATGGCAAAATGGGTTGGATTGAGAAGAAGACTTTTGAAAGAATATGAGGTTTATTGATACCATATCACAATGGGACATAGATCTTCTTCTTGCCCTTAATGGTAGTGAATCACTTTACCTTGATGGCATCATGTGGACTATAACCCGTACGTCCACATGGCTTCTGCTTTTCGGCGCACTATTTTATATTGTTATCAAAAATAATAAATTAAAGCAAAGTCTCGTTATTTTCATACTTGTTGCGTTATTGATAACGGTTGCCGATCAAGTTGCAAGCGGAATATGCAAACCTTTGTTTCAACGTTTCCGCCCCACACATGACCCAATTGTAGGACCGATGATTGATATAGTAAACGGATATAGGGGTGGAAAGTACGGCTTTTTCTCCAGTCATGCATCCAACACGTTTGCTGGAGCCACATTCTTTGCCCTTCTTTTCCGAAGCACATCAGTATCGATAGTCCTATTTATATGGGCTACTTTGTGTACCTATAGCCGCTTGTATTTAGGCGTACATTATCCAACTGATATACTTACGGGTTTGACGTTTGGAATTTTTAGCGGTTATGTGTTCCATTTCTTGTATGCTTATGTCGGTAAAAGATATTTTTGCCAGACTTCATTGAACACGACATCGAGTTATGCTAAACAGGATTTTCTTGTTTTCTATGCCGCTTTCGCATTATCTTGTATTTATATTTTGATAAGGGCATTATGGTATGCAGATTCGTTCTAAGTCCATAATCTGTTTCGTCTTCTTAGGCCTTTTTTTGTGCATCATTAATGCACACATAAATTCTTGTACCACCATTTCAACAACGGAAAATGTACAGGCAGACTCACTTAATGTCAGAGCATATAAATTCCGTTATGCAAACATAGACTCCTCCCTAAAATGTACCCATGCAGCCTTGTCTTTGTCGCAAGAAAGTTCGGCAGGACAGGCTTTTGCTTTGAATAATCTGGCCTATGTGGCATACCAGCAGATGCGCTATGGCAACTCTATAGATTATCTGGATAAGATTTACCGTAAGAGCGGTAACCAAGTGGAGTTGCTTTGTGCAGATGTGATGTATATGAAGGTGGCTCAAAGAACAGGTCAGGGACTTATGTTCTTCAAGCATCGCAATACTGCTTTGCGCAGATTGGAGCGTTTGGCCGAAGAAGAATCTCTCCTGACAGAAATGCAACGGGAAAGACTTACTTATGCCCGTTCCGAGTTGCACATCGTGTCCAGTACCTATTATTTTTATTACGGTCAGGCAGAAAAAGCCATAACCGAGATCAATCAAACGTATCAGGATGCTTCTCTTCCTACTGACACCGCACAATGGTTATACTACAGATACATGCTGGGAAGTGGTGGCTTGATACAAGGTTCGCAAAATGACGTCATTCTTCAAGAGTTCGACCATTTGTTTGCAGTTTACACCAGTGCATACCCAAGCGGGCTTGTCTATTTCCTTGCCAATGCGTTACAATCAATGGCCACATTGCTGGACAATCCAGATAATTACGCTTACATTGTCAAAAACCGTGCCAATTCAATAGCATTTCTTCAGAACCAGCATAAGTCTTGGCATCAGCTGCCCGAAATAGAAGAATACGCAAGACTTTCTTTGGTGATGGCAGACCGTGCCTTACATCTTTTTCGCGACTACAAGGACCTTTTTCAGTTGGCTTGCGCCTATCGTACTGTGGGAGAAATCTATTTTCGACACGGAATGTACAATTTTGCCTTGCAGCAGTTTACACATGCGCTTGACCTTGTGGAAAGCCAAAAGCAACGAAGCAAGTGGCAGGTTCCATTCTGGACTTTCAGCATGCGAGAATACCTCAGCCTAACTTACAGTGCGCTTGGTGACAAGCAAAATGCCGACCGCCAACGCAATGCTTATCTTGACTTCCTTGAACAATATACCCAGGACTATGAGCTTGAGGAGCGTAAACAGCAACTTGAGGAAGAGTTGCGCCACACCCGTGTAAGCCTTGTTGTTCTTATCGGATTGATTTTCCTTAGTGTCATTCTTCTTTGGTTGCTTATCAGAAGAATGCAGCATCAGTCGCGCCATCTTAATGATTCCATTTTCAATATCGACAAGTCCGAAATTTGGAATAACTATTCTGATAGCGTAAAGCAAGCAGAGACAGAACTTACAGAAATAGAGCAGGAACTTGAAGAGACAATCCTTTTGCATCAGAAGCATATTCGTGAATATCGGCACGGCAATGTAGAACGCAGAGCAAAAGTGTCACTTGTCTATGCCATCATTCCCTATCTTGACCGAATCATTGCCGAAGTCAACAGAATGCAAAGGGATGGTGAAACAGACGAGGAAAGATTGCGATACATCAGCGAATTGTCGAGCGAAATCATGCGCTTGAATGACGTGCTGACCGATTGGATCCAGATGCGGCAAGGTCAGTTCAAGTTGCATATTACCACATTTCCTCTTCAGCAACTCTTTGACATCATTGCCGGTAGCCGTATGCTTTTCACCAAAAAGGGTATTACACTTACGGTGGATGCCACTGAATATAAGGTGAAGGCAGACATGGCACTCACGCTCTTCATGATCAATACCCTTTGCGACAATGCCCGAAAATTCACCCCAGCGGGTGGTAACGTCAGCATCAGTGCAGTTTCCTGCGCTGATTATGTTGAGGTTTCCGTAACCGATTCTGGTGTGGGACTTTCAGAACACGATGTCGAGGTGCTTAACCAAAGTAAGATTTATGACCCTTCCCAGTTGGGCGAGCATAAGGAGAACAAAGGATTCGGTTTCGGAATCATGAATTGCAAGGGCATCATTGGCAAATACAAGAAAACATCCAAGAAGTTCAATGTTTGCGAGTTTGGTGTTGAGAGCAAGATAGGGCAGGGCAGCCGTTTCTGGTTCCGCCTTCCCGGTGTAATAGCAATGCTTCTGTTTGTTTGCACTTCCGCTTTTGCACGTTCCGAGAATGTCTTCAAGTCCGTTTGCGATTCCCTTTGTCGCGCTAATATTGCTGGCAATTATCAGGAAGCCTATACACATGGCGAGTCTTTCCTGAAAGAGATGCCACATCCGGTTGACACCCCCTCTGTGATTTATATTCTTAACGAAATGGCTGTTTCCGCACTTTCGCTGAAACAGTGGGACAACTATTATGCGTGCAATAAAGAATGTGTCCGTCTGCATAACATATATACAGCAGACGACAGCCTTCCTGCTTATTGTGAGCAGATGGAACAGATGAAGAACAACAACGTTTTCGTCTATGCCTTCCTTGTCCTCTCTTCCGTACTTGCGCTTGTGTTGTTCTATCTGTTGTCGCTGCGCGGTCTGATGCGACGAGATTCTTATGCCCATGTCTTCTACCAGTGGTTGTCAGACCGTATTACGAAGGCTGGAATACTCATGGACAGATATGTTACCGAGCGTCAGAAGCAGGATTGGAGGCCTCTGCTTGACGAGATACCTGAGTGGATACCAAACGTGCCGGATAATATGCAGGAACTTAATACGGAATGTTCCCGTATCATGAGAGAAGGGTTTTACCAAGCCGACAAGATGATTGAACGCATGGATGCCCTCACTTCATCCAGCAGAAAACTCCGTTACGAGGAAGACCGCCTGTATGTCATGAACCAAGTGCTAGACAACTGTCTCAGCACCATTAAGCATGAGACCATGTACTATCCGGCGCGCACACAGCAGCTTGTAGAGTATATGCGTCAGACGGAAGGTACGGAGGAAAACCGAAAATGCCTGAACGAATTGACTGAACTGGTACATTTTTATCGCAATGTCTATGTCCTGCTTTACCAGCAGGCAGAACGGCAGACCGAGCAGAACAATTTCTATCGTGAGCAGATTCTCCTGTCCGAACTGGATGCCCTTTTGCCCGATATCTGTGTGATTGGTGACCGTATGCTTTTGTCCATGCTCATGCAGACACTCAAGCATGCAGAACCTGTAGTGCCAATCCTGTCTGCCACCCGTTCTGCGCCCTTTGTCTATGTGCGTTTCGAATATCCCCAGATACATCGTTCGCAGCTGGAGTTGGAGAATCTCTTCCAACCAGTTTCCAACCACATTCCTTTCCTTATCGCCAAACAAATTATCAGAGAGCACGATACATACACCAGCCACTCCGGACTGCGCTTGATTGCGGAAGCCACAGCAGATGGCTATTGTATACAGTTTACTCTTTTACAAGCAAAACATCATTTATAACATACATAACTTATCCTATGAATCCTTTTAAAGTTATCATCGTTGAAGACGTCAAGTTGGAGCTTAAAGGCACGGAACAGATTTTCCGTTCAGACATACCCGAAGCGGAGATTATCGGCACCGCCCAAAACGAAAGTGAGTTCTGGAAACTCATGCGCGTTCAGGTGCCCGATCTGGTGTTGCTCGATTTGGGCTTAGGCGGAAGCACCACCATTGGAGTGGACATCTGTCGCCAGCTTCGAGCCAGATATTCCGCCCTTCGCATCCTCATCTTTACGGGCGAGATACTCAATGAGAAACTTTGGGTAGAGGTGTTGAATGCCGGTGCGGACGGAATCATTCTGAAGACCGGTAACCTTCTTCAGCGCGATGACGTGCAGCTTGTCATGAATGGCAGACGCATGGTTTTCAACGAGCCTTTCCTGGAGCGTGTGATGGCACGTTTCAAAGCTGTCATCAATGGCGAGTCTGACCAAAGCGATGCGCTCATTGACTATGAGATTGACGAGTACGACGAACGTTTCCTACGCCATTTGGCACTCGGATATACAAAGGATATGATTGCCAACCTCAGGAATATGCCCTTCGGTACAAAGAGTTTGGAGAAGCGTCAGGCCGACCTTATCAGCCGTCTGTTCTCCGACCGTGAGCGTACTGGCGTAAATGCCACCCGACTGGTTACCAAGGCTTTCCAATTGCATATCCTCGACCTCAACAATCTTGAACCGGATGAGGAATAACGGCTCCACCATCCTGTCCCGCCTCATTTGTGTCGGATTGGCTGTGGCCCTTGTGCTGCCGCCCATCTCCTGGCTTGTGTGGTCCTTTGGCATACCCGTCGGCTCCCTGTTCTCTGAAGAAGGTCTCCGCTGGCTTTTTGTGTATTCCATTTCGCACAGCTTCACTGAGAACATCTTTTTTTGCGTGCTGGCATTTATGGCGATAGGCGTGTGGCAGTGTGTGCTCAGCCACCCTACGATACCCGTTGTCCGCCGCCGTGCCATACGCGTTACTTTGCTTGTCGCTGTGTTCATGGCAGCAACGGCATCCCTTGCGGCATTGCACCCCGACAGTCCTTTGCTCAGCATAAACGGCACGTTGGCCAACAGTCCCTTCAGTCGTGGATTCTTTCCCGCCTTTCTCGTCTCGGCGGTACAGTTGGGTGTCATCTACGGATTTGTTGTCGGTGCGGTGCGCAGTCTTGATGCGCTGGTCAACGTGCTGGTCCACGGCGTCAGAAGATTCAGCGCTTGGCTTTTGCTCTTTTTTATCATCAGCTTCGACTACGCCTGCCTCATGTACATCTTCCATAATATATAATATATGAATCTTGACGAATTGAACGAAAGTCAGCGCCAGGCCGTCCTGTGCACAGATGCCCCCATGCTGGTAATTGCCGGAGCGGGTAGTGGCAAGACGCGCGTGCTGACCTTTAAGATTGCCTATCTGCTCACGCAAGGCTACCAGCCCTGGCAGATTTTGGCACTCACTTTCACCAACAAGGCTGCCCGTGAGATGCAGACGCGCATTTCCACACAAGTGGGACAACAGTCCGCATCCCAACTGTGGATGGGCACCTTCCACAGCATCTTCTGCCGTATACTCCGATACGAGGCCGACCGTATTGGCTTTCAGTCCGACTTCACCATATATGATGCTGCGGACAGCAAGACGCTCATAACCGCACTCATCAAGGAAATGGGACTGGATGAGAAGGTGTACAAGCCCTCCCATGTTTGCAGTCAGATCAGCCGGGCCAAGAACGCACTGGTGCTGCCGTCGCAATACAGCGCAAGCGCCCAGTTGCGACAGGCCGACAATGCCGCCCGCATGCCCATGATTCACGAAATCTATGCCCGCTATTATGCCCGTTGCCGCATGGCGAATGCAATGGATTTCGATGATATCCTGCTCTATACCTGGCAACTCCTCAATGAGCATCCCGATGTGACGGAACGCTATGCCTCGCGCTTCCGCTATGTGTTGGTGGACGAGTATCAGGACACCAACTATGCCCAGCACCAGATTGTATGGCTCCTTGCCCGCGGCCACCGTCAGGTGTGTGTGGTGGGCGATGACGCGCAGAGTATCTACAGCTTCCGCGGTGCCAACATTGACAACATCCTGCACTTCCAGCAGCAGTACGAGGGCTCGCGCCTGTTCAAGCTGGAACAGAACTACCGCAGTACACAAACCATTGTGAATGCCGCCAACAGCCTCATCCATCACAACCGCAACCAGATTCATAAGGATGTCTACAGCCGCAACGATGTGGGATCGCCCATCCAGATACAGCAGACCTATAGCGAGGCCGACGAGGCCAACCTGCTGACACAACGCATACGCCATTTTTCCCGCCATGAAGAGATTGCCTATTCCCACATGGCCATCCTCTATCGTACCAACGCCCAGAGCCGAAGCCTTGAAGAGGCGCTCCGTCGAGAGGGCATACCGTACCGCATCTATGGCGGACTGTCTTTCTATCAGCGCAAGGAGATCAAGGACATCATCGCCTATTTCCGTCTGGCAGTCAATCCCAACGATGAGGTTTCCCTCAAACGTGTCATCAATTATCCCGCACGAGGCATAGGGCAGACCACGTTGGAGAAGGTCTTCGCCTATGCGCAAGAACGGGCGCTCACTCCTTGGCAGGTCATCCGCCACCCCGAAAATCTGGGTGTCAACCGTGGCACGCAAGCCAAGCTCAATGCCTTTGCCGACATGATTGAAAGCTTTGGTGCCGTAGCCGAGGAATGTGACGCCTACACGCTTGGCATGCGCATTGTGAACGAGAGCGGCATCCGTCGCGAGGTGTTCGCCGGCCAGAGTCCGGAAGACATCACACGCCAGGAAAACGTGCAGGAATTGCTCGATGGCATCAGTGCCTTTGTCCAGGACAGCCAGGAACAGGAACAGGGCATGTTGCTGACACATTATCTGCAGAAAGTAAGCCTGCTGTCCGATCTGGACGAGGACGAGAAGGACAATCCGGACAAGGTTACCCTCATGACCGTGCATTCCGCCAAGGGTCTGGAGTTCGATGCCGTCATGGTGTCCGGCATGGAGGAAAACCTTTTCCCCAGCCAACTCTCTGTGGATAATCCGCGCCAGATGGAGGAAGAACGACGCTTGTTCTATGTGGCCATGACCCGTGCCCGCCGTTTCCTTGTGCTCACCCATGCCCGCAGCCGTTTCCGCTATGGCAAGACCGAGTTTTGCGCGCCGAGCCGTTTCTTGCGCGAGATTGACGCACGCTTTGTACAGCAGAGTGGCGCACAGGGCATTGGAAAGCCAGCCACAAGCACACAAACTTCAAGCATCGGTGTGCGCAATCCTTTCACACAGCCGCAGCGTGTTGAGAGACCGGAGCAGGTGAGACAACAGCCCCAGCCACGCATACTGCGACCGCTCCGGGCAGCCCACACCACACGCTTGCAAAGTCCGGCTTCTTCCTTTGCCGGCGACCTGCAGCCCGGCACACGCATTGCCCACGAGCGTTTCGGACAAGGCACAGTGTTGCAGGTGGAAGGCAGCGGACTGGATGCCAAGGCGCGTGTCAGCTTTGACAATGCCGGAGAGAAACAGCTCCTCCTTCGTTTCGCCAAGTTTACCGTCATTGGCTGATTTTTACTCGCCGCCTCAAAATAAAGGTGAATACTAAAAACTTTTTTCGTAAATTGTTGTATATTTGCCACATAAAACAGTAAAAAGATGATATCCGACGACGGCCGTGAAACCACTCTGAATGTACCTGTCAACGCCTTCTTGACGGATACCGGTCTTGAAGCAGGCAAGCATTACAAATTCTCGTTGAAAGTTGGTAAAGATGCCATTTCTATTACTAAAGTGAACGTTGAACCTTGGACAACAAAGGAGATTGATGGCGGTGTGGCAGAGGAGGTAACACCAACGAATTGACGACGGATATGGATATCATGATCCAGAATAAATTAATATAATAAATTTTAGGGCAGGATGGCCTGACCGACTACCTGTTCACAAACATAGCGATCGTTAACCCAATTGTTTCATCCGCCGCCAAGTCTGTCGAAAGGAGCAGGGGAGTGTAGCGCGGCACCAGAGAAAGAGAACGCAACCAGCTGGAACGTGAAAAAACGTTTTGAGAAGCCTCCCGAGGGGTCGGATGACGTGAAAAAACGTTTATTCGCCCTTTCCGAGGGGTCGGACGACATGAAAAAACGTTTATTCGCCCTTTCCGAGGGGTCGGACGAC
>JAFNXL010000034.1 GCA_017379075.1 Bacteroidaceae bacterium | reverse complement strand
GGATTTTGAACCTTACGCAGGAAAGGAATTAGGCACAAGTGATTATGTACAACTCACACAGGAGAGAATCTGCCAGTTTGCCGATGCCACACTGGACCACCAATGGATTCATGTGGACGAGGAAAAGGCCAAGGCGGAAAGCCCCTTCGGCACCACAATTGCGCACGGTTATCTCACACTGAGTATGCTTCCCTATCTGTGGGACCAGATTATTGAAGTGAACAATCTGGAAAGAATGATGAACTATGGTATGGACAAGATGAAGTTCAACCAGCCAGTTCTGAGCGGCCAGCACATACGCATGAAAACCAAGTTAGAGGAGTTGGCAAACCTGCGCGGCGCCATCAAGACCACCATCAAGTTTACCATAGAAATTCAAGAAACTGGAAAGAAAGCCCTTGAAGGCCTTGCCACCTTTATTTATTATTTTAAGCAATGAGCGATGAGCGGTGAGTTATGAGTTATGAGCGTATTTGTTCAACGTTAATCATAGAAAACGTCTGAAAGACGGGAGAATAAATAGCCGGGGGCTTTCAAGCCTCCGGCTATTATTTGGTTTATTAACTATTAGCGTACAAATGAGTTGTCATGCTGAACTTGTTTCAGCATCTGTCCGCGGAGATAGATCAATTAAAGGCTCGCTGTGAGATCCTGAAACAAGTTCAGGATGACGTAAAGATTGAAACTTAATCACAAATGAGGGGGCTTTCAAGCCTCCGGCTATTATTTGGTTTATTAACTATTAGCGTACAAATGAATTGTCATGCTGAACTTGTTTCAGCATCTGTCCGCAGAGATAGGATCAATTAAAGGCTCGCTGTGAGATCCTGAAACAAGTTCAGGATGACGTAAAAATTGAAACCTAAACACAAATGAGGGGACTTTCAAGCCTCCGGCTTTATTATGGTCAAACATTAATGGCGTCTTCCAGACGCAAATTCACTCAAATCTCACCGCTCACAACTCATTGCTCACTGCTCAACGCTCAATACCCCAAATCGCGAACAATATCTGAAATCTGCTTCATTGTGGTCAGACGGGTGGGAATCAAGGGCAGGCGCAACTGGTTCTGTATCATTCCCATTTCGGACAGCATGGCCTTTACGCCAGCAGGGTTTCCGTCCACAAAGAGCAACTTGAACAATTCTGTAAACTTATGATGGATGGTGCGGGCCGATTCGTATTCGCCACGCAATGCCAGACGCACCATGCGACTGAATTCGTAGGGCAATGCATTGCCGATAACGCTGATAACGCCCACGGCTCCCAGGGTAATCAAAGGGAAAGTGATGCCATCGTCACCACTGATTACGTCAAAGTTCTCAGGTTTGTTCTTAATGATGTCATCCATCTGGGTGATGTTACCGCTGGCTTCCTTTATGGCCACGATGTTTTCAAAGTCGCGAGCCAGGCGCAAAGTTGTCTCTGCTGTCATGTTCACCCCGGTACGGCCGGGCACATTGTAAAGCACAATGGGAAGCGGACTGGCTTGTGCCAGCGCGCGGTAATGCTGATAAAGTCCCTCCTGAGAAGGTTTGTTATAATAGGGGCATACGCTCAGTATGCCATCAATGCCCTTCCAGTCAAAGCTTTGCAGTTCGTTCACAACCGCAGCCGTACTGTTGCCACCACAACCCATCAGCAAGGGTACACGTCCGGCGACCCGCTCCACAAGATGGTTCTTGAGCATCTGCTTTTCCTCGGTGGTCAGAGTCGGTGTTTCCGCTGTGGTTCCCATAATGCACAAGAAATCCACACCGCCCTTAATCTGATATTCCACCAGACGGTCTAAAGCTTCTATATCTATTGAATTATCGCTCCTGAAAGGGGTAATCAGGGCAACGCCCAACCCCTTGAATCTGTTCACTGCCATATACTCGTAAAAAAAACGGTGCAAAAGTAATGCTTTTATTCGGTTTATGCAAAAAAGAATGGCGCTAATTCTTGGCGCATACATAATTTAAATATAAATTTGCATTCGAGAAAACAGCATATCACATGACCGACATTGACCGTATTATACAGCTCCGGAACGAGCTTCACCAACACAACCACAACTATTACGTACTGAACAGCCCCACCATCAGCGATCAGGAGTTTGACCAGCTGTTAAGGGAACTGCAGGATTTGGAGCATGCACACCCCGAAGCATTCGACCCCAACAGCCCCACGCAGCGTGTGGGCAGCGACCTGAACAACGAGTTCCAAACGGTACTTCACCGCCGTCCCATGCTCAGCCTGTCCAACACCTACAACCGACAGGAAGTGCAGGAGTTCTACGAACGTATCAGCGAAGGGTTGCAGGGCGCACCGTTCCAGATATGCTGCGAACTGAAGTTCGACGGCCTCAGCATCAGCCTTCATTATCGGGAAGGCAAACTCTACCAGGCGGTAACGCGCGGCGACGGTGTCCAGGGCGACGATGTAACCCAGAACATACGCACCATCCAGAGCATTCCCTTGCAACTGGCACAGGGGACAGAATACCCGGATGAGTTTGAGATCAGAGGCGAAGTGCTGATGCCCTGGGCATCCTTTGACCGTCTGAACGAACAGCGTGCCCTGGTCGAGGAACCACTCTTTGCCAACCCACGCAATGCAGCAAGCGGCACACTGAAGAGCAAGGACAGTCGTGTGGTGGCACAACGCGGACTGGATGCCTACCTCTATTATCTCCTGGGCGATGACATTCCCGGAGACGGACATTTCCAGAATCTCCAGGCCGCCCGCTCATGGGGTTTCAAGGTAAGCGAACATCTGAAACTGGCAGACAATCTGCAGGAAGTGTTCAATTTCATTGACTATTGGGACACAGAACGCCGTAACCTACCCGTAGCCACGGATGGTATTGTGCTCAAGGTAAACTCCCTTCAGCAGCAAAAGAGCCTGGGCATGACGGCCAAAAGCCCCCGTTGGGCCATAGCCTATAAGTTTCAGGCAGAACAAGCCTGCACCACACTGCGAGATGTCATCTATCAGATAGGACGCACCGGTGCCGTCACTCCGGTGGCCATCATGGATCCCGTGCAACTGGCGGGCACAACCGTTCGCCGAGCCACCCTACACAATGCCGATGTCATACAGAGCCTCGACCTTCACATGGGCGATCAGGTATTGGTGGAAAAAGGTGGCGAAATCATCCCCAAGATTGTGGCTGTGGCTCCCGAAAGCCTTTCTGCCGAACGCGGACTTCCTGTCCGTTTCGTGGACAACTGCCCCGCATGCGGCACACCGCTGATACGTATTCCCGGCGAGGCGGCACACTATTGCCCCAATGATGCCTCCTGCTCTCCCCTCATCATGGGACGCATAGAGCATTTCATCAGCCGCAAGGCCATGAACATACAGTCTTTGGGTCCCGAGACCGTGGACGAATACTTCAACCAAGGCCTCATCCACGATGCGGCAGACCTGTATACCCTTACGGAAGAGCAACTGCTCAACGAGACGGCCAGCAACCGCAAGAGCGCACAAAAAATATTGCAAAGCATCCAGGAAAGTCGCAACGTTCCCTTTGAGCGAGTGCTCTATGCCATCGGCATCCGCTTTGTCGGCGAGATTGCCGCCCGCACCCTGGCACGCCATTTCGGCCACATCGATGCCCTGGCATCCGCTACGGCAGAAAGCATCACCGAGATCAATGGCATCGGCACAGTCATAGCACAAAGCGTAATCCGTTTCTTCAGCGAGCCCAAGAACCAGGCGTTCGTACAAAGATTAAAGGAAGCCGGCCTACAGATGAAGATTTCCGAAGAGCAGGCCAATGCCCAATCCAATCTGCTACAGGGACAGAGCGTTGTCATCAGCGGTGTGTTCAAGCACCACAGCCGAGACGAGTACAAGGCCATCATAGAGCAGCATGGCGGACGCAATGTAGGAAGCATCAGCGCCAAGACCTCTTTCATTCTGGCTGGCGAGAACATGGGACCCTCCAAACTGGAAAAAGCCAACAAGCTGGGCATCCGCATCATGAACGAAGACGAGTTCCTGGAAATGTTGGTTAGCCAGGAAGGCTAATCCTCCCACTCAACAAACCTTAAACAGACAGAGCAGTATCGACACAAAAAGCGATACTGCTCTGTTGTTTAAAGAATTACTGAAAAAAACATGCAATTATCGGAATAAATAAAGAACATTAACAAAAAATGCTATGGCAATGGGAGCAAATTCTTGTTGAAATATTAATCTGTAAAAAGTTACCTAAAATTTCTTTTCCTATACAACTAAAATTGTTTTTCATATTAAGAGAAAAAGTTTTTTGTCAACGATAAAAAGTATATCCCAAGCTTTGGGATATACGTTTCAAGCTTTGGGATGTACGTCCTAAGCCTTGGGATATACATCCCAAACCTTGGGACATAACTTTCACCATAGAGAAAGAACTTATTCGCCACTGTCCTACAACAACATCTGTGTAGTTTAACGATTAACGTTGAACAGACCCTCCCCCCAGACGGCACGCAGATGCGACAGATTCCCACAGATTATAGTTGTTTCTCTATTCATCCGCATTTGTAATTCGTTCCAATGTTCATTGGTCGTTGATGATTAAATGCGGAATTTAGAATATCTAAAAAAGGGTTAAGAAACCACTTGTATCTGGTTTCTTAACCCCATTATGAGTTGTTGCCTATAGGATTACATCAAACCCACTTTACCCAAGCGGCATTCTGGGCTGAAGAACTTACCACGGCATCCACGAACTGCATGCCTTCGATTCCATCCTGGACTGAGGGGAAATCGGTGCAGCATTCGCAAGGTGTTTCCTTGGCGGCATCTGCCTGGAGGGTAAGGGCGAAGTTGCGATAGAGGTTTGCAAACGCCTCAATGAATCCTTCGGGATGACCACCGGGCACTCGGCTGTTGTGCAGGGCAGCAGGGGAAACCATACTGGGTGTGCTGGTGCGAATCATCTCAGCTGCTCCGTCTACGGGACGGAAAATCATGGTGTTGGGGCTGTCCTGACGCCATTCCAATCCGCCCTTCTCACCATAGATGCGGATATTGAGTCCGTTCTCCACACCGGCGCAAACCTGTGAGGCACTGAGCAGACAACGTGCGCCACCTTCGTAACGGATGAATACGGTTCCATCATCGTCCAACAGACGGTCGGGCACAAAGGAGTTGAGTTCGGCACACAATTCCAGTGGCTTCAGGCCTGTGATATAATTTGCCAAGTGGAAGGCATGGGTACCGATGTCGCCAATACAGCCGGCCTTACCGGAACGGGTGGGATCTACACGCCAAGCGGCCTGTTTGTTTACGGCAGCACAGTCTGTTGAAAGCCAACCCTGGGGATATTCCACATAGACACGGCGAATCTTTCCCAAATCGCCTCGCTGCACACGGAAACGCGCTTCTTTAACCAATGGATAGCCGCTATAAGTATGGGTGAGCAACAAGCGCTTGCCGGTGCGCTCCACAATTTCGGCCAGACTCTTTGCCTCTTCAAGAGAGAAGGTAATAGGCTTGTCAAGCGCCACATTGAAACCTGCCTCCAATGCCATGGCAGCAGGTGCGTAATGTACATGGTTGGGGGTGACAATGGAAAGAAAATCCATTCGTTCTTCGGCAGGAAGCTGGGCTTCCTTTTCTATCATTTCCTGGTAAGAGGTGTATATACGGTTCTCGGGCAGACAGAGTTCCTTGCCTGTCTGGAGAGACTTTTCGGGGTTAGAGCTGAAGCATCCGCAGACCAGTTCAATCAGACCGTCCAAATTGGCGGCCATACGATGCACAGGGCCAATAAAAGAACCCGGGCCTCCGCCCAACATTCCCATCTTGATTTTCTTTTTCATGATTTTCTATTTTGTCGTTAATATTTCATATTCCACTACAATGGGGGCATGATCTGACATCTGTACGGGGGGTACAATGGCAGACTTGACCTGCCATGCCTGACGCGGATAGGCAAACACATAGTCTATCTTTGTCTCTGGTTTTTCAGAGGGGTAGGTATAGGCATCGTTTGCCATGGCAGGCATCCATTCGCTCATGCCATACTTGATTTCCTTTTCGTCGGGTGTGGCATTGAAATCGCCCGCCACAATGGAGGGAAGATTGTTTGCCAGCATCACCTTGTTGATGTGTTGTACCTGTGCCATGCGGGCATCGGCATGGAGGTCGAGGTGTGTACTGCCCACGCAAATCTGGTCTCCGTTGTCCAACTCCACAATTGCCATCAACAGCGAACGTTGTTCGTGGTTGGGCGAAAGCATGGGGAGCAGCACACGCTCCATCTTTACAATGGGATACTTGGACAAAAGGCCCAGTCCGTAATAGCCACCGGAGAAGGAGATGGACTTGCCGAAGGCAGAGAACATCTTGGTGTGATAGCCCAGTTCGGCAATGAGGTTGCGGTCATGCAGATGTTCCTCATTCTTGCGGTGGGTATTGATGTCTATTTCCTGCAACATCACCACATCGGGGTGAAACTGGCTGATGAACTTGCTCAACTCCTCCCACGGTGCCATGGCGCCATGGATGATGTTGTAGGTCATTACCTTAAATTCCTTTTTTTCCTGGGCAAAAGCGCCAAGCACTGCCATAAAGGCGAAAAGTGAAATAAAGATCTTCTTCATTTTCTGTGTTAGAATCATGGTTTATAAATGGGAAAAGGAGAGGCAGAAAGCAGGATTACTTTCTGTCTCCGAAAAATCTCAGCAAATAGAGGAACAAGTTGATGAAATCCAGATAAAGCGTAAGGCTACCAAGCAGAGCCAGCTTATTGGTCCCGTCTGTCACACCAGCGGCTCCGTAAGAGAGCATCATGTGCTTGATCTTCTGGGTATCATAAGCGGTGAGTCCCACAAATATGGCCACACCGGCATAATTGATGATCATGGCAAGGCCGGAACTGGCCACAAAGATGTTCACCACGGTGGCGATAATCAAGCCAATCAGCAACATATACAACATGCGACCCATAGTGGACAAGTCTTTCTTGATGAAGAATCCCACAAGTGACATGGCACCAAATGTGCCTGCTGTGATAAAGAAAGTCTGGGCTATGCTTTGTGCCGTGTAGGCCAGGAAGATAAACGAGAGGGTGACACCATTGAGGATGGCATAGGCGGCAAACATAAGGCCAGCTGTAAGGAAGGACATTCTCATGATGCGGGCAGAGAGGATGATGACCATTGCCAGTTCGGCAATGAACAGTCCCCACATCAATGCGGGAGTGGTGGCAATGGAATAGACCAAAGCTTCGCTCTTTGAAACAAAAAGTGCCGTAAAGGCTGTCATGACCAGTCCAAGAGACATCCATGTATACACATTACGCATCAGGACTGAGAAACTGCGGGACAGGACTATCTGTTGTTCCTGTGTCAGATAATTATTTGCAAACATTTTGTCAGTTAAATTTAATTGTTCTTTTCTTTGTCTAAACACAAACAGACGCGCATATATATAAGAAAAAGCACAACTGTCTGATGCAAAGATACAAAAAGATTCGTTACGAAATTTCTTTTTTCGGTAATTTTAAAGGCCCATGCAAGAATTTGCTTTTTATATTGAAATTTTCAAGGTAAAAATTTGTGTATATCGCAATAATGCACTAATTTTGCACCCGCAATGCAGAAATGCAGCGCAAATAAAAGTTTGCGGAAGTAGCTCAGTCGATAGAGCACTAGCCTTCCAAGCTGGGGGTCGCGGGTTTGAGCCCCGTCTTCCGCTCACAAGAAAAATCCGAAAGTTTCTTTCGGATTTTTTCGTATCTATGCATTATTTTTTGTAAGTTTGCACAAAGAAAACACCAAACGCCATGCATTACAAGTACATTTACCTTCCCATTGTCTGTGTGATAGCCACCTTGTTCGGTGCCTGTTCGGACAGCAAACGCGATGCCATAGGAAAGACCGAAGTGGTCATTGAGACCAGCCGGGGCGACATCACATTGCGTCTTTACGACGACACGCCTCTTCACCGTGACAACTTTATCAAGATGATAAACGAGGGCGTATATGAAGACATCATCTGGAACAGGATTGTGCCCGAAGGAACCATACAGAGCGGAGAGCCCACACAAAAAGCAGGAGGGGCAGCTCCCACAGTTGACGCGGACAAATACCGCCACACCATTCCGGCGGAAATACGCTACCCGAAATATTACCACAAGGCCGGTGCATTGGCCATGGCACGCCAACCGGACAGCGTCAACGTGAAGCGCGAAAGCAGTGGCACACACTTCTACATCGTTTCCGGAAAAAAGTTCAACCGCGGTTCTTTAGCAGAATTGTGGCAATCAAGAAGAGACACGGAGCCTGCGTTCAAACTGCCGGCACTGAACGAACAGCAGAAGCAGACCTATACCACAAAAGGCGGCTGTCCGCATCTGGACGGCGACTACACCATCTTTGGCGAAGTGGTGGATGGCATGAAGGTTGTGGAATACATCAACAAGATTCCGGTGGACGCTTCCGAACATCCGTTGAAAGAAGTTACGATAAAACGTATAAGAGTCAAATAACAAAAAGAAAGCGATGCGGAATCAGATTCGGCATCGCTTTCTTTTTGGATTTATTACTCGTTTTCCTTTTTCTTACGTCCAAATTGCTTGATGGTAATGTCATTGGACACACGGCCACTCTTCAGTTCAAACACCACGCTACGGTCTGTGGTATCTTCGTTTTCCTCAAACGTAACGATCAGACGGTTGCGTCCGGGTTTTCCATATTGTTTGTCAAACTTTACCCAATCTACCTGCTCACCGTTGTCCTTACGGACAAGTTCCCAAGCGTTATGTACATCAAAGCACAATGAGTCGGTCAGGATAAATGCACTGTCGGCGAGACAGAAGGAAACAGAATCGGGTATGGTGCTGTTGGGAAGTTTGGTCTCCACCTTGGCCGAGGGACGTGTAATATCAAGGTGGCCAAACTGAAGATACCGGGCACCCACCTGATAGTCGTATGACTGCACTTCCACTGCGCCGATACGGGAGTGGCGATTGGTGTTGGGGGCAAATTCCAACTCTGTGGTTACCCAATAACGCTTGTCGTTATCGTGCTTGATGGTTCCACTCTCGTCTCCGGTTACGCGAATCCATTCATTATTGTGTATAATGATTTTCCAACTGTCAAAAGTGAGGAAAGAAATGGAATCCACTGTCTGGTCTGCAAACAGAATGCTATAACCCTGAGCAGGGTAAGCAATCATCAGCTGATGCTGATCCATATCGCCACACGATGCCATAAAGAGGCCACTTACAAAAGTACAGGCCGCCAAAAGTCTTGTTTTCATTTTCATTTCTCTTTTACCTTATTTATATATATAATGTATAGTTGTGATTATGCTTGGTTCCATTAATACCAGTCGATGTTGCTGCTGTAAGAACTTTGCTTCTTCCACTTGAGCGCATCGGTCAGTGTGCTTGCATTGGCCGCAAACGTAAAGTTATAACTCATGTACGGACGGAGTACCACACTACAGCTCATGCTGAAACAGTGCAGGTCGCGCGAAAGGGAGGCGGTTGTCATACTGAGCTTATGGTAATTGAAGTCGTAACCGGAAGAGAAGTTGATGTTCCATCCTTCTGCAATTCGCAGGTTACCGGAGAAGTTCATCGTATGCGTGAGCTTATAGGGATAACGCATGCGGTTGGGGTTGATCTTCGCTGTGGTGTTCTCCTTCATGGACACACCATAACTAACGGTAAAGCTCCAAGGCAAGGTAAACTTCAGATAGCCGTCCTCATCCACACCGCCATCTGCATTCTCGTTGTTTCCCTCTCGCGCTTTCTTGCGGTCAGGGTCTACGTTCTGCATATTGGGGTCGGTATCTTCCTCATCATCATACTCGCCGTCATCATCCGATGCGCCAAGTGTGGTTCCCTCATCCTTTTTGCCAAACAGTTTCTGGAAGGTCTGGTTGTTGATGGTATAAGAAAGGTTCTGGGACATTCCTTGGAAACGACCGAAGCGGCCCTGAGAATACTCCGTCTTGTCACTCACAAAGACACGGCCGTTCTCATCCATATCATAGGCATAAGTGGCAAAGCGGGCATTCAAGGAGAATGTATAGCTCTTGGTCAACTTCAAACGGATGCGCATATCCAAGTCGCTCCAAGGCTTGCTCTTGGCCGCCATGTTATAACTCATGCTGGCACCCAATTCGTCAATCAGACTGA
Source organism: Bacteroidaceae bacterium (assembly GCA_017379075.1). Taxonomy (GTDB): domain Bacteria; phylum Bacteroidota; class Bacteroidia; order Bacteroidales; family Bacteroidaceae; genus Physcousia. The sequence goes on along the minus strand of JAFNXL010000034.1, from coordinate 55,932 downwards.
TTTTCTTGTATCCCGTACTATCCTTATCCGTACGGATCTTCATTTCCACATTATTTGAAACGTCCATGGACACACTTCCAGTCATACCCTGCGATACCGTTCCGTATGCACCACTACTATAGGGGGAGTACATTACCGTAGACACGTTGCCATCGGCATCGGTTCTGACATAAGAATCCCAGAATCCGTATCGTTGCTTGCTGAAGTCGGGGGCATAACTGAAACTTACCGTAGGTGTGAAGACATGGCGAATGGCCTGTATCTTCTTGCCGCCAAACCAAGGCATGGGACGATAGAATCCGTACAGTTTGGTATTGGCGCTTACACTGAGGTTGTAGTTATAGACGTTGTAGAAGCCATACAAAGTATCACGTTGTACCGCATTGCTCTCGGTGTCCCAGGACTGCATCACCTTGTTCGTATATGTACGGTCGGTAAAGTTGAAACTGGGCGTAACGTTAATATAGTTCAGCACGTTGAATGTGGCGTTGATGGGCACCTGATGGCGCATACCGTTACGCCAGTCCTTAATCAGGTTGCTCTTGAAGAGCAGGTCTTCCTTCGTGTTGATGCTATTGGTAAGCGTTCCGGTATAGCTGGCGGAAATCTTCTCATACCAGCGTTCCTTTCCCGCCATCTTCTTTCGTTTGAAAGGATAGAACTTGCTGAGCGAGACGTTCAGAGTGGGCAGTGTCAAGGCAATACTGCTGTCTCGCATATTCTGGCTCAAGTTGAAGGTTCCACTCAATGTCAGACCGATATCGTTGAAAGACTTGCTGTAAGAGACACTACTGGTTCGGGTACTCTGCGTAAGACTTTCAGGATTATACATACTGGTCAGGTTGTTACGCTCGTAACTGCTGGTGGCGAAGTTCACACTGGCAGAGAAACTCTGGGTGGGATTGGCCTTGGTGTCCTGACGGTGGCTCCATGTAATCTTGAAGCTCTTGCTCACATTGTAGTCGGGCATGTTCTTCTCGCCCTCCTTGCTGGTCTGGTGGCTGAAATAGAGGCTACCGCTGAAACGGTAACGCTTTTTGTAGTTGGTCTGTGCCGAAACACCCCAAGAACCCTTGGTGTAGATTTCGCCCAACACTTTGGCATCGAAGAAGTCGCTCACGGCAAAATAATATCCTCCATCGCGCAAGTAAAAGCCTCGGGTGGACTCATCGCCATAAGTGGGCATGATGATACCGCTGGAATAACTGCTGGTAAAGGGGAAGAAGCCGTAAGGAATGGCCAACGGAAGCGGCACATCACAGACAACCAGGCTGGCGGGGCCGAAAATAACCTCCTTGCCAGGGCGCACCTTGGCTCTTGTCATGGACAAATAAAAGTGGGGATTCTCTGCATCGCAAGTGGTATAGCGTCCTTTCTCCACATACATTACGCCGGTGCTGTCTCGCTTTCCGCCCTCACTCATCATAAAGCCCTCGCCCTGTTCGGTGTAGACATTGGAGATGTAGGCCTTTCCCGTCTTGAAGTTATAGTCAATCTCGTCGGGTTCGTACTCGTCCTCTCCCTGTTTGAACAATGGCTTACCTTTTATGGCGCCTGTACTGTCAGGCGTTCCCGTGGCATGCACCAGACTGCTGTCCATACTCATGGATATGCGGTCGGCCGTAAGTTCAAGGTTGGTATATGTTACCTTACTTGAACCGAACAAAGTGGCACGCATCTTGGAATAGTCAAAAGTGATGGAGTCCTGCGCCTCGTATGTAACGGGCATGTCCAAAGCCGAACTGCTCCGGCGTGTGGTGTCAACCGTCAGCGTATCCTGTGTGGTATCGGGCAAGATGGTGTAAGGTGCAGTGGGAATGGAATCGGGAACCAGAGAATCGTTCTTGGAACGTTCTGTGGTATCGCGCAAAATCTGCGAAGAAGCATACGCACCGACAGGCGTAGAACTAAGTGCGAAAACCGCACTTAATACCGAAACAAGGATTATCAGCTTATGCTTCACGCGTGTACTTTAAATATAAATTAGAAAATTTGAGGTGCAAAGATACGACTTTTTACGCAAACATGCCCACTCTATTCAAACAATTCCGTCCATTGTTTGAAAATTTCGACTCCCGATGTGCCGAATTTTGCCAAACTTCGCAAAACCTGCTCATGGGTCTTCTCTTCGCCAATCCGGCTCTTGGAATAGAATTTATCGGCATAGCAGACAAGTTTTTCCTCCAATGTGACAGGTTCCCAATCCATTACCGGAAGGGGCAAACTGCGTTCGATGATGGTCTCTGCCTTCAACCCTGTACCCGTGTGCCGCTCTGCCACCCGCGCATGTCTGTACAGGCCTTCATGGCGCAAGATGTTGCCGCCCAAAAGGCCATGCATCAGATAGGGGTGGCGGCCATAACAATGTATACCCTGGGCATCGGTGTACAGGATGCCTATGTCATGAAGCATAGCTGCCTCGTAAACAAACTTTTGGTCAATATTCCATTCGGGATGACGGCTGGCAATATGCAATGCCCGTGTAGCCACGGCCCGACTATGTTCCAGCAGCATCTGCTGCAATTCAGGCTGTTGCGCATAGTATCGCGCAATCAGTTCTTCCGGTGTGATGTCAAGTTCGCTCATAACTGGATACAAAGATATGAATATTCGCCGACTTCCCCACCCTATCTGACGTATTTTAACAGGCCAAAAACGGATAATACATAAAAATAGGACCGGATTCCCTTAATCATTTATGAAAAAATGGTGTCGTTGTGTGTTATTTTCACTATCTTTGCAATAGCAATAGCGAAGATTGGCTGCACTCGTTGAAAATAAAGCGAGCTTTATTCACTCGTTTGCACTATCTTTGCACCAAGGAAACCCCATAAAAGAAGACTGTTTATGAAAAAGACATACATTACATTACTTTGTCTGGCCGCCTTGCAGACCGCACAGGCACAAATCTCGTATGACGTCACTTTGGACGAAAGCACAATCAAGGGTATGGCCTACCTCATCTCCATGGAAGACCAAACCTTGATAGACAGCACCGAAGCACAAAAAGACGGCACCATACGTTTCAGAGGAGAAACGGCAATGCCAGTCATGGCCTGCATATCAAGCAACAGAACACTGAGCGGAAGCACCTGCATGCTTGTCCTTGATGACAAGCCCCTGAAGATGGAAAAGACCGGAAACGGCACAATGAAGTTGAAAAGAGCCTCGGAATTGAACGAGAATTTCCAAGCCATCCTCACAAAACTGAAAGAAACCGGGAACAAGAACGTCAGCCTCATCCAGGAATATAACGCTTTGGCACAAAAAGGAAACCTAACCGATGCGGCAGTCGCACGGATCAAAAGGCAACGCGAACAGATTAAAGATGAAATAAAGACCATCATGCAGGAAAGTATGGTTGTGAACCGCAACAACATCATCCCTGTCCTGCTGTTACAGCAAGGCATTGAGGATATGGGCATCGACTTTGCTGAAAAGTTTCTCAAAATCTATGCGTATAAGGACCGTCCGAGCCTGAAGTCGGTTCATGAAAGAATAAAGTCGGAAAAAGCAAAGGCTTCCGGCAAGATGATAGACTTCACCATGCCCGACATTACAGGACAGGAAAGAAAACTTTCCGATTTTGTAGGCAAGGGCAAATATATACTGGTGGATTTCTGGGCAAGTTGGTGCGGGCCGTGCATCAGGGAAATGCCCCACGTCAAAGCCGCCTACCAGAAATACAAGGACAAGGGTTTTGACATTGTGGGAATCTCACTTGATAACAACAGGACTGCATGGGAAAAGGCCGTCAAACAATTGGAACTGGAATGGAATCATTTGTCAGACCTGAAAGGCTGGTATAGCAAAGGTGCTCAGGCCTACAACATACGCTCCATCCCAGCCACCATACTTTTTGACCCTGAAGGGCGAGTCGTTGCCACCAATCTGCGAGGGACGCAATTGGAGGAAAAGTTGCAAGAGGTACTGGAATAAATTACGTTCAGATTCCACTGAAGTTCACATCTGAGAACATCAGAGAAGGAATAAGTTCGGCCTCCCACGGATCTGCATCATTGCCCACAGCCACAAGACTTTTCCACAGATCAAGCATGTTTCCCGTTACATTCATACCGCTCACGGGTTGTACTATGACACCACCCTGCACCAGAAAGCCTTCGATTCCGTAGGAGAAATAACCCGTGGAAGGATCACAGTTTCCGCCATTGAAGTCTGTCACCAAAATGGCCTTTCCTGCCTGCCCCATCAGTTGTTCCAGTGTGGATTGTCCCGGTGTGAACACCATATGATGTACACCCAACGTTGTGGGTTTCAAGCCTAATTTGTGTGCCGAGGGCGTATCTATGAAATAGGTCCGCAACCGTCCTTCCTCAAATATCATCCTACGTTTTGTTGCCACACCATCTTCATCAAAATGGCTGGCACCGCGTGTGCCGGGAATCAGCGGGTCATCCACCACATCAAGCAGAGGCGAACCCACCTGGACATCCTGACAATTCTGCAGGAACGATGTGCGTTGGTGAAGCGCCTGCCCTGTCATGGCTGACAACATGGGCACAAGCAAGTTTCCGGCAACGGGCGACTCCACTATCATTGTGTATTTACCCGACTGCACAGGACGCTGCCCCACCTTGCGCAATGTCCGTTCCAAAGCCGTCTGTGCAATTCCCTGACGGGGCATATCCTTGAAAAAGATACGGCTCTCCCCCCATCCGTCCATGGGATGTTGACCGTCCGTTCCTTCCACCGTACAGATACTGGTTAGGGTGGCACGACTGCACTCCTCATATCCTTGAAAACCATTGCTGATGAGATACCACCCTTGGTATTGGCGGTCTGAATAACGGGTCTCGGCACTGATAATGGAAGGGTGGCTGCCAACCAACTGGCTGTCTGCCTCCATTGCCAAAGCCAATTTTTCCTGGGGATCCATTTGGGACAAGGTGGCGTCGAAGTTGCACAAAGCAGGACCATCACCCTTATAATATAATGAGGGGTCGGCCAATGTATGCGACTCATCAGGTTCGAGCATCCGTGTGGTTTCCACCGCCTGACGGATAAAAGCCTCCAGCCCATCTTTCTCCACTTTGTTTGTGTAGAAGAAACCATCCCTGCCGTCAATGAAAAGATTCATCACCAGCGAGCGTGCCAATGCATGATGGATACGTTCCATTTTGCCATCGCGCAAGTCAATGGCATCCTCATTGTTCTGCATGAGCACCACCTTCACATCCTGACACCCATGTTTCAGGGCCAAGGACATGGCATATTCTGTAATTTCCTTGTTCTTCATTTTTTCCATTTATCCCACAACCAATTTGTCCACAAGTACCGTAGGGAGTCCCTGGCTTACCGGCACACTTTGGCCACCCTTACCGCACATGCTTGCACTATGGTCAATCAGCAAATCATTTCCCACCATGGAAATGTCGGCAAGCGCCCGTGGGCCGTTACCTATGACATTGATGTCTCGGATGGGTTGGGTAAGATGTCCATCCTCAATCAGATAACCTTGCTTCATATAGAAAGTAAAGTCTCCCGCACCAATCTGCACCTGGCCATTGGTGAAGACTTGGGCGTAGATACCTTTCTTCACACTACGAATAATATCTTCCGGATTGCTTTCGCCAGCCATCATGTATGTGCTTCGCATACGTGGTTGAGGGGCATGCCGGAAACTCTCTCGTCTGCCGTTTCCAGTAGGTTCCACTCCATAATGACGGGCACTGATACGGTCGTGCATATAACTGTTCAGCACACCCTTGTCCACCAATACAGTACGCTGGCCGGGTATGCCTTCATCATCCCATCTGAGACAGCCCACATCTTCGGCCTGCGTACCGTCATCTACTATTGTCACTTCAGGCCTACAGACACGTTGACCCATCTTGCCGGCAAAGATACTTGTTCCCACACGGTTGAAATCTGCCTCAAAAGCGTGACCAATGGCTTCGTGCATCAGTATTCCGCTTGCACCTGGCGCCATCACTACAGGCATTTCTCCTCCTTCAGGCTGCACGGCATCAAAGAGGAAGGCCGTACGGTCTACTGCCGTTTTGGCCAAATCGGTAAAGTCCGTTTCCGAAAATTGATGGAAATCCTTCTGCAAAGACAATGTGGCAAAACCCATCTGTGTCTGGCCGTCCTGCTCCATCACCACTCTCAGGAAAACACTTGCACGGGGACGGTAGTCCGTGAAACTGCATCCTTGCGAATTGACAAACAATACCTGTTGGTCGCGTGTGGCCACGGCAGCTTTCACCTTGATGATGCGTCCATCCAAGTTGCGTACCGTCTCATCCAGCAACAACAGACGTTTTTTCATCAGCTCAATGGACACATTGTCTTCCAGCAGGGGCATGGCCGGCACCTGCGGAAGAGCGGCGGCCGACAATCGCTCACCACCGTTTCCAGCAGTTGCAGCAAACCGTGCGGCATTCATCATGGCCGGCATGCTCAGGTCCATAGTGTAGGCATAGCCCGTACAAGAATCTTTCAGCACCCGGATACCGGCACCATAAATCAGCGACTGCTGCGTCTGGCTCACACGTTGGTCCTGCAGTTCCAAACTATGTACGGTGGTGTTCTCTACAAAGATTTCAGCATAATCACCTCCCCAGCTCAAAGCCTCATCCAGCACTTTGTCTGCATAAGGCAAGCACAGGACTGATTGCGTTATCTCATTTTCCATCATAACTTATCATAACAGTAATCATAAGTGACGTGCCAGTCCGCCCTCACTTGTTTCCTTGTAAAGACTGGGCAGGTCATGACCGGTTATCTTCATCACTTCCACTACCTTGTCAAAACTTACGCGATGCTTGCCATCAGTGAACATGGCATAGGAATTGGCATCCATTGCCCGAGCTGCGGCATAGGCATTACGTTCAATGCAAGGAATCTGCACCAGACCGCATACTGGATCACAGGTCAGTCCCAAATGGTGTTCCAATCCCATTTCTGCCGCATATTCAATCTGAGCGGGCGTACCACCAAACAACTGGCTTGCAGCTGCTGCCGCCATGGCACATGCCACACCCACTTCACCCTGGCATCCCACTTCCGCTCCACTGATGCTGGCATTGGTCTTTACTATATTGCCGAAAAGTCCGGCCGTGGCCAAAGCCCTGAGGATACGGGCTTCACTGATCTGTCTGCTCTTCCATAAATGATACAGTACTCCGGGAAGCACACCACAACTGCCACAAGTGGGTGCGGTTACAATCACACCTCCCGAAGCATTTTCTTCGCTCACAGCCAAGGCATAAGCAAAAATCAGTCCTCTGCTCTTCATACTGGCCTGATAACCTTCGGCACGGGTATGATATGTGGCGGCCTTGCGTCTGAGGTTCAATGGACCGGGAAGCACTTCTTCATGTTCCAATCCGCTCTCCACCGCATTGCGCATGGTGTCCCACACTTCTTTCAGATAATCCCATATTTCAGGGCCTTCACATTCCTGCACATATTCCCAGAAATTGCGGCCCTTCTCCTCGCACCAGCGCAGGATGTCCGTTGCATAGTGCATGTCATATATGTCCTTATATTCAGTATTGGCTTGTCCCTCTTCGGCCAAAGCTCCTCCACCAACACTATATACAGTCCAGTCCGCCAGAATATGGCCTTGGGCATCCAATGCCTCGAACTTCATTCCGTTAGGATGGAAAGGGAGGAACTGTCGGGGTTCCCAAATAATGGTGGTACGGTCTGTTCCTAACACATCCAATATCGCCACATCCGTCATGTGGCCTTTACCGGTGGCTGCCAATGAACCGTAAAGTGTAACATTGAAACGGGTGGCATGGTCAAACCTCTCAAGGAACTGGTTTGCTGCCTTACGGGGTCCCATAGTATGGGAACTACTGGGACCATGACCAATACGGTATAATTCTCGTAAAGTTTTCATCTGTTTTCGGAGCTTTTTTACATTTGTTTTGCCAAAGTTAATACTTTATCCGCACAATTATGCATAAAAAAGTGTTAAATTGGTCTGAACTTGTGCCATAATTGGTGATTTTTTTGTAATATTGCATCAAGAAATAGCATAATACATATCAGATATGAAAAAAATTACCCTTGCATTGCTTACCATGCTGGCCATGCAGACCGCATCGGCACAGAGTACAAAGTATGTCTTCACATCAAGTCAGACACTCAACACCAAACCTTTGACTGAGGCCGGTCAGGCATTCCAGTTGAACCGCACTTTGCTGGCTGGATACAACACCATCTGTCTGCCCGTTTCCCTTGATGCGGAACAGTTGCAGACCGCAGCCAAGGATGTGCAGTTGGAACGATTGGTATCCATCAAACAGGAAGGCGATGTGCTGAACCTCTATTTCATGGATTGCACCAAGGAAGGTGTGCAGGCAGGTGTACCCTATCTTATCTATTCTCCCATCGTACAGAACCTGAAGGTTAAGAGCGGACAGTGTGGTGCCACAGATTTGGAAATTAAGAACATCACCCTAAACGATGACAACGGTAACCAGGTTACCTTCAACAGCAGCTGGACTGCCATCCAGGCAGAAGGTCGTTATGGTATTCCCGCACAGCAGGATGCATATATACTGGAAAGCGTACTTATCCGCACGGATGCAGACAAGACTTTCCTCCCCACCCGTTGTGGTTTCATCTGGAACAAGCAGAGCGTTACCGCCACATCACTCAACATCAAGCATGTCACAAGCATGTCTGGCATAGAGACCAGCATTGCCAAGTTGCAGGCTGCCGGCACCAAGGTGGACATCTATGACACCAAGGGCGCTTTGGTAAAGAAGCAGACAACCGTTTCTGACGCCATCTCCACCCTCCCCACTGGCATTTATGTCATCGGAGGCGAAAAGTTTGCAGTGAAATAATTTCCACAATAATATATTATTATGGATAAAGGGTAAGTCAAACAAGCTTACCCTTTTTTATTTGGTGTAATTCCAAACTCTCCCTATGACAACACAATGCAGTGCGATGACCGATGCAATGCAGTGAATTGGGTAACACAATGCAGTGCATGGGCCATCGCAACGGCATGCATGGGAAGGCACAACTTGCTTCCCTATAATTATTTCTTTACAATGTTTCTTCCCTGAATGGTAACCGAACCTCTGGAACGGCCAAAGAGATTGTTGCTGGTTACGGGACGGATATAGCCATTGCCACCAGTTCCGCTTCCGCCTGTGCTGCCATCAAAGCGGTTGGGGCCTTGTCCGGCATAATTATACTCAGCGGTAAAGGTGATGACCAATCTGGAAGCGTTCTCTGGAACAAAGAGTTTGAATTGGGGGTCGCTGGAATCTATGCTATAATACACTTTCTTAAACTGATGTTCAAGTGTGTCTAACTGGCCGCTGGTTCCTTCTTCTTCATTGGTCCAGTCGTAGAGGCACACCCAATCGTAAGTGGCCGATCCAATGAGTTTGCCCAACTGGCTTTGTTTTGCCACAACAGTCAGTGTATCGCCAGCCACTACAGGCACTTCATATTCAAAGCCCGAGAAACGGGGCATGTCAGAATTGGTATCAGCCTCATCACAAGAAGCCAATGCAAACACACTTCCCACAAGCAGGGGAAGGAAAAGTTTTTTCAGTTTCATATCGCATTCATTTTTTTCAATTCAGTATACAATCTCTGCACGGGAAGCCCCATCACATTGAAATAGGAACCTTCGAGGCGGGTTACACCAACAAAGCCAATCCATTCCTGCACCCCATAGGCCCCGGCCTTATCATAGGGAGCATAATGCTGTACATAATAGGCAATTTCTTCATCGGACAGTTCGGCAAAGGTAACCTGAGTGGTACAAGAGAAGGTTCGCACCTGTTCCCGTGTCTTCAGGGTAACACCGGTTACTACCTGATGGGTACATCCGCTCAGTTGCCGCAACATGCGGCAGGCATCAGCCTCATCAACAGGTTTGCCCAACACCTCACCTTTACAATAAACTATGGTGTCGGCTGTAATGAGCAGTTCATCCTCTTCCACCGCATAGGCATCGGCCTTGTTCCGCGAGATGTGCTGCGGAATTTCCTCGGCAGAAAGATGGGGAGGGAACGACTCGTCTATATCCGGAAGAAGCCTCACCTGATAGTCCACCCCGAGTCCAGACAGCAATTCGCGTCTACGAGGAGAATTGGAGGCAAGCAATATTCTTTTATTCATCGTCATCTATCAACATTTTTATTTAAACAGACTACCATCCGAAAGCCTTTTCATCACTGAGCCACTTGCCTTGGGCACGCAAAACCTGCTCCACCACATCGCGTCCACAACCGTATCCACCACGAAGGTGGCTGATGTAGATACTGGCGGAAATGACTTCGGGAGCGGCATCTGCAGGGCAGCAAGGACATCCGCAACGATGCATCACTTCCAGATCGGGGATGTCATCGCCCATATAAAGCACCTCTTCGTCCGTAAGTCCGTATTTCTGCAGAAAACTCTCATAAACCGGCATTTTTACCGAACAGCCCAGATGCACATCGGGCACGCCCAGTCCCTGATAGCGCACACGGACAGCGTCAACCTTTGCTCCAGTAATAATGGCTATGTGCAACCCCATCTTTACTGCAAGCTGGATGGCATATCCGTCTTTGATATTGACGGTACGCAAGGGCACGCCATTGGCATCCATCGTTATGGTTTCGGCACTCAACACGCCATCCACATCGAAAGCCAATGCCTTTATCTTTGTCAAGTCATAATTTATCATGGATACTTTCACTCAGAAGTTGGTATATACGTTTCATCTTCTCGTCCCTCAGCATCTGCATGTGGCAGTGCATCACGTTCTGGTCATAGCGCACGGCCGGTCCCGTCTGCGCTTCTTTGGGCGACATCAAGTGGACCTTGCGGACCGTTTCGTCAATCAAAGGCAACATCACATCAAAGGGTATATCATATTCCTGCAGGATTCGGCTGCTCAAATCATACATGTGATTGCTGAAGTTGCAAGCAAAAACCGCAGCCACATGAAGGAGTTTGCGGCGGCTTCCGTCCAGTTCATAAACCTTCTGGCTGAGTTGTGAGGCCAAATGCTGGAGGCAATCCAAATCCGTACGGCTTTCAATGAAAATGGGAATCTGGCTGAAATCCACAGAATTGTACTTATTGAAAGTCTGCATGGGATAAAACACACCCCGGCGTTCCATGGGCAGAAGATCAACGGATATACTGCCAGCCGTATGCACAAAAAGAGCGTTTGAACCGGTTTGTGAACCATCATTCGCTGGCACAGACTGCAAGGTGGCATGGAGCTTTTCCGCCACCTGTTGAAAGGCTGAGTCACTGACAGAAATAACATAAAGATGTGCATCCTTCCGTATCCCTTCAAGCGATGTGGTCCATTCGCACCCCAAACGGGTTCCTAATGCGGAGGCATTCTCTTGCGTGCGACTGAACACCTGAATGACATTGTGTCCCACACGCTGGAAGGCCTGACTAAGCTGAGTGGCCAGATTGCCGGCTCCGATAAAGACTATTTCCATTGGCTGACCTTGTCCCAAAGCAGGCGTTCTTCGTTAAAAGGTTTGCGTTCCATACCCTTGTTGCCCAAAGCAATGATACTGAGGACACGCAGATTGGCGGGCAGTTGCAGGATTCGGCGAACCTCTTCCTCGGCTTGAGAACCGTCGGGCATGGTCCGCTCACGAACCTGAATCCAACAGGCACCCAATCCAAGATCCTCGGCCTGCAGCAGCATCATGGTGCTGGCCACAGAAGCGTCCTCAATCCACACATCGCTGACGGCAGGATCTGCCAACACCACCACGCCACAAGGCGCACCACTCAGGAACTCGGCCCCCTGTGCCTTACAATGTGACAATTGGGCAAGAGTTTCTTCATCCTGCACAACCACAAACTGCCAACAATGTGTACCCTTGCTGCTGGGCGACATCAATGCCGCACGCAAAATGGTTTTGAGCTGTTCCTCGGTCAATTTCTCTGCTGTGAATTTTCGCATGGAACGGCGTATCTTTATCAATTCGCTGAATTTTTCCATATAAAAGTTGTATATTTGTACGTTGTTTCTGTTGCAAAGTTATGAAAAAGTTGCCACGGGATATACAAAAAAGGTGTTTTTTTACGTTTATTGAGAGATGAGACATACATATTTGTGTTTTTTAATCGGAATACTGCTCTGCTGGATTGTCCCTGAAGCAAATGCACAGGAAGCACAGCAAGAGGCCGACACAACGATGGTGAGCCTTCGCGGACGCGTGAACGACGAGAAGGGCGAGCCGGTTTCACTCTGTGCCATACGCATTGAGGGACAGGCCGTAACCGCCCTTGCCAGTCTGGAGGGAAAATATAATATAAGGTTCAAGAGTGCCGACAGCGTGGTGGTGCTTTATAGCATGATTGGTTTTGAGACCCGAAGAAAAGTTTTGAAAAATCCCTCGGGCAGTCTGGTGATGAACATCGTGATGAAAGAAACTGGAAGCGAAATGTCTCAAGTGGTGGTGGCAGACACACGCCGACAAATGGGCACCACGCAACAGCTTAACACCAAAGACCTGAAACGCATGCCCAGCACCACTGGAAATGCAGTGGAAGAGCTGGTGGCCACACAAGCCGGTGTGAGCAGCCACAACGAACTGAGCAGCCAATACAACGTGCGTGGCGGTTCGTTTGACGAAAACTGCGTATATATAAATGGTGTGGAGGTGTACCGTCCCTTGCTCATCAGCAGCGGACAACAGGAAGGACTGTCCGTCATCAACAGTGACATGGTGGAGAAGGTGGAATTCTCTGCCGGCGGATTCGAGGCTAAATACGGAGACCGCATGAGCAGCGTGCTTGACATCACCTATGCCCGTCCGCAGAAGGCAGAAGCATCCGTACAGGCATCATTGCTGGGTGCAAACATCTACGCCGGACTGGGCAACCGCAAGATTTCGCTTTCGCAAGGACTTCGTTACAAGACCAACCAGTATATGCTGGGCAGTCTGGAAACCAAAGGAGAATACAGTCCCTCCTTCCTGGACTATCAGGCTTATCTGAGCTGGACACCTTCGGAAAAGTGGACATTTGACCTCATTGGATACATCAGCAAGAACGACTATAACTTCAAGCCCAAAGACAGGGAAACGAACTTTGGCACCTTGGAAGACGTGAAAAGTTTCAAGGTCTACTTTGACGGCAAAGAGGAAGACCTGTTCCGCACATTGTACGGCACATTCAAGATTACCCGTAAATGGGAGCGCAAACACGCACTAAGCCTTTCAGCATCGGCCTTCAACACCAAGGAAAGGGAGACCTATGACATCCAGGGCCAGTATTGGCTGAACGAAACCACATCGGACAAGCAGTTGGGTGTGGGCACTTACATGGAACACGCACGAAACCTACTGAGCAGCCAGACACAGACATTCAAGCTGACATACGATTTCCGTCAGGGAAACCATCATATGCAGACCGGTCTTTCATGGAGACACGAAAGCATAAGCGAGAACAGCCGCGAATGGGAATACCGCGACTCCAGCGGATATAGCGTTCCACACACCGGCAAGGATCTGCAAGTGATATACAACCTGAAAAGCATAAACAGCATCAACAGCAACCGTATGGAACTCTATGCACAGGACACCTGGCGCAAGGAGAGCAAGGCGGGCATCATCAGTTTCAACTATGGTGCAAGGCTGAGCTACTGGAACTGGAACAAGGAATGGCTCTTCAGTCCCCGCATCAGTCTGGGCTTTGTTCCCAAGAACAATGAAGACTTCACCTTCCGTCTGGCCACCGGTCTGTACTACCAAACCCCGTTCTATAAAGAGTTGCGCGATACCATCACACAGCACGGAAACACCACTGTGGAACTGAACCAAGACATCAAGGCACAGCGTTCGTATCAAGTGGTGGCCGGAATGGAATACAAGTTCAAGATGGCACAGCGTCCGTTCAAGTTCACCACAGAACTCTACTACAAGGCACAAAGCCGCTTGAATCCCTACAATGTGGACAACGTAAAGATTGTCTACTACGGAAACAACTGTGCGTCGGGCTATGTCTGCGGAGCCGACTTCAAGCTCTATGGCGAGTTTGTTCCCGGCACAGATTCATGGATAAGTCTTGGTCTGATGAAAGCACAAATGTCACTGAACGGAAAAAGCATTCCGCAGCCCACAGACCAACGCTACAATATCAACTTCTTCTTCAGCGACTACTTCCCCGGCACCACACGCTGGAAGATGAACCTGAAGGCATCCTTTGCCGACGGTCTGCCTTTTGGCCCGCCACATACCGGACTGGAACGTAACGTATTCCGTGCCCCTGCCTACAAGCGTGTGGACATCGGCATGAACTACCGCCTGCTGGACAACGAAGACCGCCACATGAAGCATAACATCGTGCACAACATCTGGCTGGGGCTCGACTGCTTCAACATTTTCGGTCTGAACAACGTCAGCAGTTATTATTGGGTTACAGACATCACCAACCAGCAGTATGCCGTACCTAATTACCTCACTGGAAGAATGATCAACGGACGCATTCTGATTGAATTTTAGAATCTCATCCGATTTTATTTCGAGTTTCTATTGCAAACATTTTGTCAGTTCACAGAAAAGGAATAACTTTGCCTCAAATAAATCAATTTATCAAAATTAAAACACATAAAACATGAAGATTTCACGTATTGAGCACATCGGCATCGCCGTACAGAGCATCGCAGAAGTATTGCCCTATTACAAGGATGTATTGGGTCTGGAAGTTTACAAAGAAGAGGTTGTTGAAGACCAGAAGGTAAAGACCGCTTTCCTGCAGGTTGGCGAAGTAAAGCTGGAACTGCTTGAGCCCACTTGCCCCGAAAGCACCATCCAGAAGTTCCTGGACAACGGCGGCAAGGGTGTACACCACGTTGCATTCAAGGTAGAAGACGGTGTGACCGAAGCATTGGCCATGTGCGATGAAAAGGGTATCCGCCTCATTGACAAGGCTCCCCGCAACGGTGCAGACGGTTTGAAGATCGCTTTCCTGCATCCCAAGAGCACCTGCGGCATCCTGACCGAACTTTGCGAGGAATAACAATAACACCAATTCCTGAGAGACTGTCTTACGCACTTCATTGCAAGACAGTCTCTTTTTGTTTCAAACCATCAATCCGACAAACTATATGCATTCATCATTTTTCAAGACATTGGCAATCCTTTGCATCGGTGGGCTGACGGCATGCACCCAACCGGCCCAACAGGACAATAAGACATGCCAGGAAGCCGTACAAGAAGAGCAGCCCAATGCGGTAATAGAGACCATTATGTCCCGTCGCAGCATACGCAAGTACAAACCCGAACCCGTTAGCCGAGAGACCATGGAAACCATCCTGGAATGTGGCATCAACGCTCCCAACGGAATGAACAAGCAATCGTGGGAAATTCGTGTGGTGGACAATCCGGATTTCATCAACGGCATAACCGAAGTCTACAAGAAAGCCAATCCCAAGGCTGCCGAAGACCCCTCGTTCAAGAATATGTTCCGCAATGCGCCCACCGTGGTGTTCATTGCCCACGATCCCGGTTACGACTGCTCACAGATTGACTGCGGACTATTGGGCGAGAACATGATTCTTTCCGCTTGGAGTATGGGCATAGGTTCCTGCTGTCTGGGTGGTCCCGTACGTTTCATCAACACCAATCCTGATGCTGCGCCCTACCTACAGAAACTGGGCTTCAGCGAAGGCTACCGTCTGCTATATTGCATAGCATTCGGCCATCCCGACGAAACGCCGGCAGCAAAGCCTCGCAGCAAAGAGAAAATCAAATATGTAGAATAACAGAGAAAAGGGTTGAGTTTGTCAAGCTCAACCCTTTTCATTAGAATCTGTTTTTTGATTTTATTCTGAAAGAAATTCATTCAGCCAGCCAATCATCTTGGCAAACTGGTCATTATCAAAGCCATGACCGGCACCCGGTATCACATGCAAACGTGCGTTCTTATACATCTTCACCACACGTTCCGAATCGGCCAAAGGCACCACGTTATCCGCATCTCCATGCACAATTAGTACGGGCTTCTTATATTTCTTGGCACTTTCAAAGGCATCCATAGAGTGTATTTCCTCGAAATAGCGTCTGCCCATGGGAACCCTCCAAAGACGTGTGGTATCCTGAATATCTGAGAGGTTGGGATACTTTGCCCTCCAATGGTACGGAATGCAGAAGGCGGGATATACCAGCACAAGCTTGCTTATCTTCTTGCCAATGGATGCGGCAGTAAGAGCTGCAACCAACCCACCCTGGCTTTCACCCAAGACCACAATCTTTTTGGGGTCAATATTTTCCTGCTTGCGGAAATGTTCCACCACAGTTTCCAGGTCAGCCTGCTGGTCCAGTACGGACATGTTCATCGTATTCTTCTCAAGGGTGCTGAAAGGAGAGCCATAGGGAAAATCAAAGGCATAAGCCTGATAACCCAATGCATTTAAGGCATCAAAATAACGGTATCCGAAATGGTGGGTACCAGCAAACCCATGTGCAAGAATCACGATGCCGTGGCGTTTGCCTTCTTGTGGGGCTTTGCTCAACACCCCATACAATGTGCGCTCTCCGTTCTTTATCACATACTCATTGCCATTGGCCATCAACGGTAATGCCATCAGTTGACACAGCAAAACCGTGCACAGCATCCGTAACAAATTTGTTGTTTTCCTTTTCATCATAATCAAATAGTTGAATTAATAAGTTATTGTCGAACAAAGTCCTCACCCATAGGCGATTGGAATACACGAAGGCCAAAAACAGGCATCATGGCAAAGACGTGCTCGAAGATTTCGGACTGCAAATGTTCGTAAGGAATCCAATCCGTACCATCGGAAAAGAAATAAAGTTCCAGAGGCAAACCCTGTGCCGTAGGCTGGAGCTGACGTACCATTATAGTCAATCTTTCGTTTACCCTCGGATGGTTACGCAGAAAATCCTCCAGATAATTGCGGAACACGTGCAGGTTTACCACAAAATTGTCCTCACGGGCCACTCCCTCGAGCCATCCTTTTTCCGAAAACTCGGCCATCTGCTCCTTGGTACAGAACCGTATGGAACGCATGTCTATATAGACCGAGCGCTTTACACGCCGGCCTCCGCACTCGCGCATTCCGCGCCAGTTCTGGAACGAATCGCTCACCAGGGCATACGGGGGGATGGTAGTAATGGTCTTGTCCCAGTTTCGCACCTTTACAGTACTCAACGTCACTTCAATCACATCACCATCTGCACCATATTTGGGCATTGAAATCCAGTCGCCCGGACGCAGCATATCATTGGCAGAAAGCTGCACACCGGCCACCAATCCCATTATCATGTCCTTGAAAACCAGCATCAGCACAGCAGCCGAAGCTCCCAAAGCCGTAAGGATATAGCCGGGATTTTTATTGATGAGCACGCTTACAATCACAATCAAAGCCACACATACCACCACAATCTTCAGCATCTGGTACACACCCCTCAAATGATGGTTCTTGAACCTGTCATGCTGGCAGGACAACTCGTATGCCGAGGAGAGGAAAGAGCAGAATGTCTTGGCCACAACCACCACCAGATAGATGATGTTCACCCTAAGCAGAAGTTCCAACAAAGGATGACCTTCAGCAAAAGCCATAGGCAGAAGGAAGGCTATCAGAATGGGAGGTACCAACAGGCAAATGTCATTCAATAACGCATCGCTCAGGATGATGTCGTCCCACGAAGTGCTTGTCTTTGTGGTCAGCTTCCTCACCAAAGGAATCAGGATATGCCGGCAGATAAAGACACCCAAATAAACCGCCAATCCCATAAATGCAAAGGCAAGCGTCCAATACAACCAAGGGACAGAATCGAACGTCACTCCCCAACTACCAAGCCATTTCACTACAATTTCATTCATAAGTATTATCTTTTTACCAAAATGTCCTCGTGCCACTCATTATCCTAGTTGAGGCATCTGGCATTCTTGTTTTATTAATAACTGACTTTTAGATGTATTTTATGTAAAGATAGGCTTTTTTATGAAATCCAGGAAATAAACAAGACAGATAAACGAAAAAAAGTGGCTATATTTGTCTTCGTAAATATACAAAATCATGAAAAAGGCACTTTCCATCCTCTCCCTACTCCCATTTGCAAACACGAATGGAGTTTTTGCTTCAGAACCAGCCAAGAGGCCAAATGTAATCATCATTTACGCTGATGATCTTGGATACGGCGACCTGGAATGTTATGGTGCAAGGAACGTAAAGACCCCCAACGTGAACAAGCTTGCCCAGAATGGAATAAGGTTTACCAACGCTCATGCCGTAGCGGCTACCAGCACCCCTTCGCGCTACTCGTTGCTGACAGGAGAATATGCTTGGCGCAAGCCAGACACAGACGTGGCAGCAGGCAATGCAGCCATGATAATCCGCCCCACCCAATTCACCATGGCAGATATGTTCAAAAGCCAAGGATATGCCACCGGAGCTTTTGGGAAATGGCATCTGGGATTAGGCGACGTAACCGGCGAACAAGACTGGAATGCGCCCCTGCCGGCTTCGTTGGGCGACCTGGGATTTGACTATCATTACATCATGGCTGCCACTGGCGATCGCGTGCCATGTGTGTTTATTGAAAACGGGCAAGTGGCCAATTATGACGCCTCGGCTCCTATTGAGGTTAGTTACGCCCGAAACTTTGAAGGAGAACCCACCGGACGGGACAATCCGGAACGGCTCTACAATCTGAAATCAAGCCACGGGCATAATATGGCAATCGTTAACGGCATCGGACGTATAGGATACATGAAAGGGGGCGGAAAAGCATTGTGGAAAGACGAAAACATTGCAGACTCAATTACCGCCCATGCCATCAATTTCATCAAAGCACACCAAAACGAGCCTTTTTTCATGTACTTTGCCACAAACGACGTACACGTTCCGCGTTTCCCTCACAAACGATTCAGAGGCACAACCGGCATGGGGCACCGTGGTGATGCGATTGTCCAATTTGACTGGTGCGTGGGTGAGCTGATGAAGACATTGAAGAAACTCAAACTGGACAAGAACACACTCGTCATCCTATCAAGCGACAATGGGGCGGTAATAGACGATGGTTACGCAGACCAGGCCGAAGAACTGCTTGACGGCCACCAGCCTTCCGGGCCATGGAGAGGAGGGAAATACAGTGCTTTTGAAGGCGGGACAGCCATACCCGCCATTGTCCATTGGCCAGAACAGATAAAGGAAGGAAAGGTATCGGATGCGCTCATCTCCCAAATAGACTGGATGGCATCACTGGGCAGCCTCATTGACGCCAAGTTCCCCAAAGGTTCGGCCATAGACAGTCATAATCGTCTGGGCAATCTTTTAGGCACAGATAACAGCCACAGGCCATGGGTGGTGGAACAGGCGGCAAACAAGACCCTCTCCATACGCACCATCGACTGGAAATACATTGAACCGCATAACGGCCCCAAAATGATACCCTGGGGGCCAAAGATAGAAACCGGCAATCACCCCACGCCACAGCTTTATCACATGAAGGACGATGCCGCAGAACAACAGAACATTGCCACACAACACCCAGAGAAAGTATCAGAATTCACCACTTTGCTGAAAGACATTCGCAACCAGACAGAGCAAACATCATTCTGAGCCACCGATGGACAAACTCACTAAAGAACAGCGGCATCGCTGTATGTCAGCCATAAAAAGCAGAAACACCAAACCTGAATTGTTGGTCAGGAAGTTCCTGTTCAGTCGTGGCTTTCGCTACAGGCTGAATCATCCCCGACTACCCGGCCATCCCGATCTTGTCCTACGGAAATACAGAACGGTCATCTTTGTAAACGGTTGTTTCTGGCATGGGCATGAAGAATGCAAGTATTACAGACTTCCCAAAACTAATGTAGGGTTTTGGCAGACAAAGATTGAGCGCAACAAAAAAAGAGACATTGAAGAACAGCACCGCCTGGCATCATTGGGATGGCACTGCATCACAGTATGGGAATGCCAACTAAAGCCCAAAATCCGTCAACAAACCCTAGAAGCATTAGCCTACACACTCAACCACATTTACCTTCAAGACCACGCCCGACCCTACTCCATGGATGAAGAATCACTTCTGCGAGTTGCAGAAGAATAAGAGTCTTCTATAACCTCATTTATCTGGTTCACTTTGCTTCCACGAAATCAACTATCATTCACTATCAATGCGTTAGCACCGGATGTTGCGCCCATGTTGCAAGAATCAAAATAAGCATTGATAATCAGCATGTTACAAAACCAATGCAAAGGTATGATATTCTACCAGAATAACCAAAAGAAAACACAGAAAAAATCACAAGATGATGATTTTTCTTAATTATTTCTTATAAGGGAAATAGTATTCTAATACAATCGTTGTGAGTCTAAATAATATAAGTATGGTTAACATGGTGCATTGTACAGCACAACCCGAATGGATTTTATGAATAGATGTCCACTATGCGAGTCATTGCTCTCCACCAAGTATGAGGAAATCTTTTCTTTTTGGAAAAGCCGCGCGCAGAGATTTCATATTATAGGTCTTACACGAAGATCGCCAATTACAATAGCCTCGTTCGTTGCATAGTATCTAATTCCCGTAAAGCGCTTCAGTCGTGTTGTCTCATATACATCAGTAAAGATTGTATCATTAAAGCTTACGTGTCGCCTTGGAAAAGAGATGATACCATATATACGTTCATTGAGGATAATTCCTCTGCGACGAAACGTTCTTACAGCATTAAATATCTGCCTTTTCGATTCTCGTTTATACTCAGTCATGTTTCCTACCTTACAATCCTTAATTTCAACAAAGACCATCCAACTGGCAGGATCGTGCAGTGTAGGATACATACAACCTTCACAATGCTTATCATCCTTTCCTGTACGTGGATTTTTAAAATCATGATCATTAAAGATACAACAATCCACAGAGAGGATATTGGGATTATGAAACACCAAACAATCCATCATTCCTTTTCCATCTGGCGAAGGTTGTTGATGGTCTGTTATTTCAATTCCTCTAACATTTTTGCTGCGATTTGTCATGTCGGCCACATATATCTCCGGACTCGACTCAATAACTATAACAGACCTACCAAACCACCTGCGAATTAGATTCTTAATCCTCATAGTAGTCTAACATTGCAAGGTATTCTGCGTTAATCTTCCGATAGGCCTGATTTAGATAATTATGCATTAACAAACCTGACTCCTCTTGAATGGTCTTTAACTTTCCATCATGAATTTCATAGACAGTCACCATCTTGGGATCTATCCATGATTTTCTTGATGGCGTTTCATTTTTTACCTGTTCAGGAAGATTCTCTCCTGCTAATCCGCCAATAAGACAGTTATTCAATGAGAATAGTACAAATGGACTATGTGTTGTAATCAACGCACTATGATGTCGATGCGACTCCCTCATCTCTTGCATTAACCAATAGACGAACTTCTGCTGTGCATCAGGGAATAGGTTTTGCTCTGGCTCCTCTATATATATATCAGAACGTTTGTAAAAAAACTCACGTTCAGAAGAATCTACGATGTCCTGAATAATTGGATCACGGTTTAATATTGCCGTTAAAAGAGGGTTTTCCGCAGCACCTTCTACTTTGATAGAGATTGCACCAGACTCGCCTGTTTTTTTCCTCTCTTCAACTATAGAGTTCAACTGCTTGGTCAATTTCCGTAGTACAACGTTCGCTTTCTCTAATTGCATTTTCTGCTCTGACGAGAGCGGTTTATATCGTTTGAATACGCCTTCCAAAATGTAGGTTGAAACTGTCATCAAAGGAACAACCGATTGGAGACCGCTTGAAGCATTCTTCAAATCCAATTTTGCATCATCACCATCGTAAATGATATCATTATTGTTGGATTTTTCAAACACATACTTCACGTGTCTCTCGATAATATCATCCAGATTCATCTCCTTCAGATATTCTCGAGCCTCAAACCAGTCATACATGAAATACAATATCAAATCATTCGTATCATTATATTTGCGAAGATTAGGAATTGCTGCCACTAAGTTTCTTTCAGCAGGTACATAGCATAACTTGGGATATTCGTAATCCTTATCCTGATTTTTGGAGATTGCCAATTTCTTGTCCTTATACTCCAAGGTTATATAATTACCTTCATATAATATATAGCTATTATTACGGAAATAGCCATTGAAACGATAGTATTCATTGAAGCCGTCAACAAACGACGTACCGACAACAAACTTTGCACTTTCTTCTTCAAAGTTCGTATAGCACCGTTTCTCTATCCACTGACAATGGCATAAAACCTTAGCAATAGTACTTTTACCACTGCTTTGGGGACCCAACAAGAACGTAATCTTGTTGATATCCATCATTATTTTCTTAATTGGACCAATATCCTTTATCGTCAGTTTACACATAATGTGCCATATGATGAAATGCTATTTTTTCAATTTTAGATTACAAAATTACACATTTAATCTTTATTCTAAGCAGGAATAAAATTTTTTTGCTCAAAATAGACATTTTTATTTTAAATTTCACACTTTTATCTTTATTTTTGTCTTTTTATGCTATCAAATTACAATCAAGAAGTAATATTTTTAGGTTGCTGTTTTCCTATAAAATTATTCAAATCGACATTCAATCACGTTTTAAGTGCGATTTTTGCGAGCAGATAGCAAAAATCGCACTTAAAACGTAAAATTATATGTTTTTCGCTTGTTTCCTTACTGTGTGGATGGAAGTGTCAAGTAGAAATTTTCAAACAGCATGTCTATATCCACTTTCCCTTTCTCTGACAGCAGCCAGCAAGTTATAAGCAAATCAAATTAGTTGTGCTTGGAATGTATTCACACTTACGATAATTGACCAACAAATGTCAAATACTTGGCAAAATCATCAAATTTTCACCATGAACAATAAAAATTAAGTGTATTCTGCTGATTTATGAATTGTTTTTGTATCTTTGCCCTCAAACAAGAGAAAACTATCATGGCAAAGTTAAATCGTATAAGAGTTGTTCTTGCAGAACGTGACCTAAACAACAAGTGGTTGGCGGATAAGTTGGGAAAGGATCAGGCAACTATATCCAAATGGGTAACAAACACCACCCAACCCAGCCTTGAAACACTCTTAGCTATTGCAAATGCGCTTGAAGTGCCTGTGCAGGAGTTGGTGAGACAGGAAGAATTCAGTCATGTAAAATAGGCGAGATTATGACAAAATTAATAGCAACAGTATCTATGGATAAAATAGATTCAAAACCTGTAGTTCGTTTCAAGAAAGGCGATGCCTTTGTTAAAATAGGCAAAGTCTTATTGGAGGAAGCAAAAAGAAAAGTAGAATCAATGATAATTGGATAACAAATGGAACCAGAAATAGTAAAGACAACAATAACGCCACTAAAGGATTTACTTCCAGAGATATATGGAGATGCTTTAAAACCAGGAATGAAAGCAGTTGGCCATGCTATCGGAGATGCACTAGAGATGTGCTTACTCCCTATAACAGCTATGGGATATGTACCAAAGTTAGCCAAAAAGTGTTTAGACAAACATCTTAAAACATTTGAACAGAAACTGAATAAAATACCAGAGGACAAGAAAGCAGATATTCATCCGCAGATATCAATTCCTGTTATTCAGAAATTACTATATACAACAAATGACACTATTGCAGAACTTTTTATAAACCTCTTAACAAGTTCTGCTAACATAGATATGTGTAGTAATGCACATCCTGGCTTTGTGGAAATTATTTCCCAATTATCTCCTGATGAGGCTAAAATCATCCAATACTTAAATGGAGAAAATGATATTCAATATGCAGAGATTAAAGCATATGTCAAGAATGGGCCAGGTTATAATACCATATTGCCAAAATCAACATTAACTCCATTTCATGTAGCTTTGGACTTCCCTAATAATATACATGCGTATTATTCAAATCTTATAAGATTAGGAATACTTGAAGATGAATCTGGAACCTATAAAATTGCAAATAATGTTTATGATGAGATTGCAGAAAAATACAACTTTGACTATTATAAAAAGCTAGTTCCTGAATGTTTCAAGAAAGTCGTAATTGAAAAAAGTTACTATGAAGTGACTCCTTTTGGAAGACTATTTATATCAGCATGTAGTTCAACTACCAAATAAGAGTTCCCCATATGAAAGGTGATGCTCAACCACTTATAAAATTCTTTGACGGATCAGACAAGCGATTCATTATCCCTCTTTACCAGCGTAACTACGATTGGAAAGAAGAGAACTGCGAACAGTTGTTTCAGGACTTGATGAAACTACACAACAGCGACCGCAGGAGTCACTTCTTTGGCAGCATTGTATCAAGTATACAGTCTGGAACAGAAGACAGATTTATCATTGATGGACAACAGCGAATCACAACTGTTTCGTTGTTGCTCATTGCGATGGTAAATGCTAAGAAAGAAGGACTGATTGAAGCAACTGATGCAAAACTTGTAGAGAAAATCTTCAAGCGTTATCTGGTGGATGAATATCAAGAAGATGAGCGAAAGGTGAAACTGAAACCTATCAAGAAGGATATGCAGGCCTTTGATGCTTTACTGTATAAGCCTAAGGAGCAGTACATCAAAGAATCGAATGTTACTCGCAACTATGACTTTTTCTATGATAAAATCACTCATGCAGGCTTAACGCTTGACGAACTCTTTGAGACCATCAAGAAACTGGAAGTCATCAATATCCGTCTTGACGAAGATGATGACCCACAGTTGATATTTGAGAGTCTGAACTCAACAGGTCTTGATCTAAGTGAAGCAGACAAAATTCGTAACTATCTGCTGATGTCACTTGCACCAGTTGAGCAGGATGACCTATATTCTCGGTATTGGAACCCTATCGAAGAGTTTACAAAGTATGACCCTTCTTCTTTTGTGCGCGATTACCTTACAATGAAGCAAGGGAAGATTGGCCGTATCGACAAGATATACTTTATCTTTAAAGAGTATGCTGAGGATATAAGTGTTGACAGGGCTACACTTTTAGAAGACATGCATCACTACGCCAAGATATATAGCCAAGTGGACAATGCAACGGTAGGTACAGATAAACTGAATAGGAAGTTGAACCAGCTAAGAACGCTGGATTCTACTATTGCTTATCCATTCTTTATGGCTTTCTTCGACTATGCATCAAAAGTGGGATTGGTGGAAAACGAGAGTTATCGTGTACTTGATGTGATAGAAGCATATTGGGCACGCAGAATCATCTGTAATCTCCCATCAAATGCTTTGAATAAGGTGTTTGCAACGCTCCATAGGGATGTATTGAATCATGTCAACAAAGCAGGAGATGATACTGCACCTTCGTATATAGATGTACTGACTTATGTCTTGTTGAAGAAGGGGCGTTCTTCTGTCTTTCCGTCTGATGAAGAGGTAAGAGGTGACTTTAAAACTCGTCAGGTTTATAAGATGCCAGCCAATGCCCGTATGTTTATCTTGGAACGTATGGAAAACCAAGATAATAACGAGCGGCATGATGTGGTGAAGGAACTGACTGATAAGAATATCACCATAGAGCATATCATGCCACAAACTCTGTCGGATAAGTGGAAAACGGCTTTAGGCGAAGATTGGGAAAGAATCCATGAACAATATCTTCACACGATGGCAAATCTTACTCTCACTGGTTATAATTCTCAATATAGCAATCTCATGTTTATTGAGAAAAGAGATATGGAGAAGGGATTTAAGGATAGTGCATTTCGCCTGAATAACTCCGTGAAATCATGTGAGCAATGGACAGAAACAGAGTTGAAAGCACGTCAGAAAGAATTGCAGAATGTATTCATGCGCCTCTGGCCTATGCCAACTACGACTTTTGAACCATTGAGACGTGAAGCGGAATCTGCATCGCTTGATGATGAAGACTATGAGTTCACAGGCAAGAAACTGCAAGCATATATACTTCATGGAGTAAGATATACGGTTAACACTTGGAAAGAAATGCTTATTCAGGTTTGTGGGCACATCCTACTGGAGAAGCGCTCAACTATTGAATGGCTTTGTGCAAACGAAAAGTGCAGCTTCTCAGCGACCCCAGAAGAGTGGAGACGCGAACTTGCACCAGGTATGTACGTATGGACTGACAACAGTACTGCCACCAAGATTAATATTCTTCATGGCATGTTTGATGAGTGTAATATCCCTGCATCCGAACTCGTTTTTGAATTCCGTTCTGATCAAGAGGGAGAAGACGATGAGTAAATTCAAACCTAAAAGAAAATGGCAACATTTAGGTCGATAAAAGAACTGACACGTGCACTTCAGCAAGGCTCAAAACTGCTGAGCAATATGTTCTTGCAGCGCAAGACGATTGCCGTGAAGTATGATGATGCACTTGATACCCTGGATGGAGACGAGAATAAGCTGAAACACCTTATCACCTTTGGGGTAATTGTGCAGACGGGCGACTCTCTGGAACTGGACGATGCCTACCAGCGATTTTTCGAGGAGGTCTTGGCAGTGAACGAGGACATCAACATTTCATCGGTCAAGATGTACATCGACAAACTGAACCTTGGTATCAGTTCTTATCTTGCAGCAGAGAACAATGTCCGCCGCGAGAGCTTCCTAAGAGAAATCCGCCATACATTCAAGAGCATCGACAATGCCACCCGAAGAAATGTGATTGACCTGAAACGCAACGTCGACGACACCTACAAGCAGGAGCCCAACTTTAAAATCAAGGAACTGCGATTGAAGGATTTTGACGAGAAAGCGCGCTTGATAGGCGAACTGATACGCCAGACGGAGCACGTGATAGACGAGCAGACCATTTTCTTTTCGAGTGTATCCGACTATGGGCTGAAACAGACTGTCATCGAGGTTCGTGATGGTTTGCGTGAGTCTGCTCACGGATTGATAGCCATCACCGCTCAGATTATAGAATACCTGAACCGCATAGAATATCAGAGCCGACTGGTGAAGCGTGTGCGACAGCTGAAATACCTGCGCGACCAGTTCATGATAGAGCAGGCAACCAACGTGAAGGAGGTAATGGCGCAGACCAATACCGTCTGGATGGAGAGTAAGCCCAAGTATGTTACCCGAGTGTCTCTGGATTTCCTTCGCAATGAAGATGCCGCCCTTGAGATACTGGACAACATCAGAAAGCGACTGTCGAAGAAGGCAAACATCAAGTCGAGGCTTGCGGAAAAGATTGACGAGAGTTATCTGGAAGAACAAACAGAAACGGCAAGAGCCTTCAATCATCAGGAACTGCTGAATGGTTTCCTAGCACAAAGCAGCGACTTGTTCTACTACCTTTGGAACTACTCATTCACGGAAACACCAGATAAAGAACTGCGCTTAGTGCTATTCCTTCAGATGGCATCTCAGTATCCAGAACAAATGCGTTTCACAACAGAGACAAAGACAATTGAGAATATAGAATACCCCATAATATATCCGCGATGAAATATACAAGTGAAATTTTCCAGCGCCTCAGTCGAGGGCAGTTCATATCGAGCAATAGCATCGATGCTGATACTCGTGCCATCTACAACGATATTGAAGAGAACCAGCAGGAGTATGAAGACTATTTCGGCAAAATAGACTTTCAACTCAGCTGTGGTGACGGTTTCTACTATTTCAGCCGCAAGGAAGCCAAGGTAATAATTGAAAACAAGCTACAGGCGCTATTCTCGTGGATTGACTATTTGGACTTTCTGAAGACATACGATACAGCATTTGATGCTGGCACCCAGTTTAGTCTTGTACAGATGGAGGTGAGACTTGCCACCATACCGGGGTTGAAAGAGAAATTGACACAGATGTTTCCAGACAAAACGTCGAACCGCCAAAAACTGGAGACACTTGCTGGAGCCCTGGAGAACATGGGCTTTGCAGAACTAGTAAATGAGGCAGATGGTACCTATCAGGTGACCAATGCTTTCCATTACATTGAACAAATCATTCTTTGTATTAACATAGACGAAGACGTAAAAGATGAGATACCTCAATAAGATCATATTCATCAACAGTGCCCACGTGCCATACGCAGAGATCAAACTCAATGGCAACGTACATTTCATCGGTACACAGGGTGTGGGTAAATCCACTCTGCTTCGTGCAATCTTGTTCTTCTACAATGTGGACAAGAGCAAGCTGGGCATCAAAACGCAAGCTGGTCAGAAAGGCTACGATGAATTCTATTTGCCTCACCAGAATTCGTACATCATTTATGAAGTGTGTCGCGAGACTGGAAAGTTCTTCGTTATGACCTTCTTGTCACATGGACGTACCGCCTTCCGAATTGTGGATTGTGCCTACGACAAGCGGTTCTTTTTGGAAGAAGATGGTAGCGTTCGTTATGAATGGGGGCGCATCAGTGAACAAATAGGTGCAAGGGTGTATAAGAGCAACATCATTCGCGGTTATGAGGAATTCCGCGACATCATCTATGGCAACAGCCAGCAGGTAGCGAAGGAACATCGCAGGTTCTCGCTGATGGAGAGTGCGAAATACCGTCAGGTTCCGCTGACCATACAGAACATCTTCCTGAACCAAAGCCTGGAATCGCGTGTCATCAAGGACACCATCATCGACTCGATGGACTTTGCTGGCGACGAGATTGACTTGAACCGCTATCGCGAGGAGGTGAAAAACTTCCGTCAACAATATGAGGACATTTGGAAATGGTATAAAGTTGAAAGGAATGGCAAGGTGAAGGTGAAGACGGATGCCGATGCCGTTATAGAGAATTATACGGATTACGAATTTGTTCGTAAATTGATTACAGAACTCTGTGGTCAGTTCAACTACGCACTGGGACGTGACACGAATCGATTGCCTGTATTGGCTGAGAAAGAGTCAAATTGCAGCACGGAACTCTCTCGGCAGAAGCGCTTATTAGGTGAAGAGGAAGGGAAACACAAAGCAGAGACCGCAAAACTCAATCAAGAGGACGGAGCCCTAAAATTCTTCCTTGATCAGGTGAAAACAAAACGCCAACACTATGCGGAAATCGGTATAGAAAAGATTGTCGAGCGCATCGGGAAGAAAGGCGAACTGAAGATTCAACAGCAGAGTCTGACGCATCAGGAAGAGGCCCTAACAAGCAAGAACCAAAGCGTGAAATCTAAGTATGATGTGTTGATACAGGAGGTTGACAACCAATTGCGTGAGTATGATCTTCAATGCCAGAAACAGCTCAACGACTTTGACAGACAGCGTATAGAAGTAGAAAGCCGATTACAGTCAGAAATCAATGGAAAGGTAGAGAGTACGAGAAGTCTGTATGAGCAGAAGTTAACAGACAATCAGAAATTATTGGACGATGCCCGTACAGCAGAGAATGACATCAAACTGCAAACCCAGCGCGTCCAACAGTCTAATCCGTACAAAGACGAGATGGACGAGCAGGAGCGGAAGCTGAAGGTCTTGAGCGAGAAACGACTAACATTGTTTCAAGAGTCTTCAGACAAACAGAAAGATATAGACCGCATACTTAGCGATGTGGCTTTGCAGCGTAAGGATTTGGAGACGTCATGTGATAAAGATGTTGCAACTATAGAGAACCACATCAAACTGGTTACAGACGATATTTGGAAACTCGATGACATGCTTGGTCGCCAAAAGGGTTCGTTTATTGAATGGTTAGGTGAGAATGTTGATGGTTGGGAGGAAAATCTCGGCAAGGTACTTGATGAAGATGCCATACTGTATAATACTTCACTTAACCCTCACAAGTCAACATCTACAGACACAATATACGGCGTAAAGATTGACACATCCAATATCGAGAAGACCATCAAGACACCCGATGAATTGAGGTGCCAGAAAGCGTCGTTGGAGCAGAAAGTGGAGGGACTGAAAAAGAAGATTGTACTTCGCAAACAGCAGTTAGAAACAGACATTGAAGAACTGGAACGCAAACCCAGTTCTCAGCTGAAGCAACTGCGCAAGGACAAGATGAACCTCGATGCAGAATATAAGCAGATTCCACATCGCATTGAAATGATTCGGAAGGAGAAAACTGCGTCAGAAGAGAGACTGAAGAAATGGCGCGATGGCGAGTTGGAACAGCTTCAAAAAAGACAGGGAGAGGTCAGAAAAGAAATCGAGAGACTTGACAAACAAAGGGGGGCATTAACGACTCAGCGCGATAAAGCGTTGCAAGAGTTGCGCACGTCATTCGACAAACAAAAGAACGAGCTGCTGGTTGCCTCTGACCGACAAAAGGCAGGCATACATGCGGACCTGAAGGAAAAAGAGCATGATGCCACTCTGCGTAAAGGAAAACTACAGGCACAGATGGATGCTGAGTTGAAAGGACTTGGTGTGGATGTAAACCAGTTGGCAGAAATCCGCCGGCAACTGCAGAAGGTATCTGACGAGCTAAGATACATAGACGAGCATGGGTCGGACTATATTTCGTGGCAGAATGATACGCGTGAATATTTTGACCACGAACAGCAGAAGAAAGATGAACGCAAGCAGGTACGACAAAAGATTGATGACCTGCAAGACAAATTCCTGAAGCGCAAGCAGCAGTATGACGAGAAGATATCTATGCTCTCAGCAGAACTCCGCTCATTGCAAGAAGAACAAAAGAAATTGAATGAAGCAATAGAAAAGGCTCGCGCTTTTATGGGTAATCCATCCTGTCCCCCAAATCTATCAGCAGCAGGCGAAATAGAAACAGTTAAGCCTCTGACAGACATTCAGGAAGAACTGCGTGACCAAATTTCATCTCAGCAACGTAAGTTTGAGGATTTCAAACAGGCTGTCATCAGGTTTAAGGGCAATTTCTCACCACAGAACACTTTCTATTTCCGGACGGAGTTCAACTCCGACAATGATTATACGGAATTTGCTGCTGAACTTAATGAATTCATTAGCAACAATAAGATTGAGCAATATCGTATGCGCACCAGTCGCCAGTATGCTACTATCATCAAGCGTATCGCTAAGGACGTTAGCGACCTGAGCCAGCACAAGTCTTACATCGAAAGAACTATCCTCGACATCAACCGCGATTTCCGAGAGAATAACTTCGTCGGTGTTATCAAGGAGATTGAACTGCGTGCTGTGGAGAGCAACGATCGTTTGATGCAACAACTGCTGAACATTAAGCTTTTTGACGACGATCACGGTTTTGACATCGGACAGCTGAATCTCTTTACGGACGAAGACAATCTGAACCGTACCAACGAACAAGCTGTCAAACTGCTGATAACGCTCATTGAAATGATGGACGCTGAACAGAAACGCGAACGGATAACGCTGGCAGACTCCTTCAAACTGGAATTCAAGGTCAAGGAGAATGACAATGACACCAACTGGGTGGAGAAGCTTTCAAACGTGGGATCTGACGGTACGGACATCTTGGTCAAAGCGATGGTGAACATCATGCTCATCAACGTCTTCAAGCGTAAAATATCCCGCAAATTTGGCGACTTTAAGCTCCACTGCATGATGGATGAGATAGGCAAACTGCACCCCAATAATGTGGAAGGTATTCTGAAATTTGCCAATGTACGCAACATCAATCTCATCAACTCCTCGCCCACCACCTATAATGCTCAGGCGTATAAATACACCTATTCTCTCAGCAAAGACGAGAAGAGCAACACCGTAGTTAAAACGCTGCTGACAATAAGATGAAAAAGACTGCCATACTCATAGAGAAACTGATTCGGCTGGCCAATGGCGACGTCCTGCCAGCCAGCAGCCTGAAGGGCGACTGGTTTGAACAGATGCAGGAAGACGGCATCCTTCTGGCTACAACACACGGCAGCCGCAAGAGTCTGAGGGCAATAGACGGAATGTCTCTCCGCCGGTATGTTGCTAGTCAGTACGACATCTACGACCTGGAACAAACACGGAAAGCCTTCTCTGATGAAGATGCCAGCAGAGCCTCTTTGGTGGCTGTCACTGGCGACAGTAAGTTCCTTTCACGTAGAACTTTCACTGGGTTTCTTGTAAATAGCTATCAGCCTGTTACTGCTGTCCTCAACGGACAAGAGATAATAATTCATCCCACAGAAGGCTGTTTCATGTTCATTGCCGACTATCAGCATTTCACCATTCCGCAGGATGTTGTCGTAGTTGGAGTGGAGAACGCAGAGAATTTCCGATATGTCGCATTACAGAAACATCTCTTTGCGCGATATGGACGCGTACTTTTCGTATCCCGTTATCCTCAAAACCAAAATAAAGATCTTATAAAATGGCTACAGTCCATACCTAATCAATACGTCCATTTTGGAGATTTAGATTTGGCCGGTATCGCCATTTATGAGAGTGAGTATTACCACCACTTGGGAAATAAATCATCATTATTCATACCAGATGATTTTGATCAAAGGATTTCGAATGGGAATACAGAACGCTATAATGTTCAGTTGCCTCAATACGGTAAAATGAAGATTGAAGACAAAAGAGTACAACCTCTATTAGACAGCATCCACTTGCACCACAAAGGATATGACCAGGAGGGATATATCAAGACAAAAAAATAAAGAATATGAACGAAGAACAGAAATATATTGACTTTGAGGCTTACGAACGTGTGGCAGAGCCACATAAACGTGAGCGGGTCTCGGCTTGGCGTACTGCAATAGGACTTCAAGACGTAGATGGGCTTCGTGTGTCTGACTATCTGAAGGAAATAGCAGTAAAGCACATTGAGGGTGACATCACCATCGATGAGGTGAGAGAACAGATACAATCTTATTATGTGAATAAGACTACACATGATGCTGACGATGCTGAAAAGGAAGAGGCTGACCGCGTGGCGGCAAACATCACGAAGTTGCTGAATGAAAAGTCATTTTCATTGACTCCTTTAGAGTTTTTGAACATCCATCGTCATCTATTTGAGGGCGTCTTTAAGCATGCAGGTGAGATTCGTCCCTATGACATCAGCAAAAAAGAATGGGTATTGCAAGGCGATACAGTTGTATATGGTCGTGCAGCAGACATTCATGAAGCATTAAAATATGACATACAGACTGAACGAGATTTCAGTTATAAAGGCTTGACTACAGATGAGATTATCTCACATGTTGTGGACTTTGTGACTTTATTATGGCAGAACCATCCGTTCCGTGAAGGAAACACGCGAACAACTGCTGTTTTCGTTATCAAATATCTCCGTTCTTGTGGTTTCAATGTAAATAACGAATTGTTCGCTGATAATTCCTGGTACTTCCGTAATGCCCTTGTCCGTGCCAATTATAGTAATCCCCAGAAAGGCATACAGCCAGACAAGTCCTTCCTCGTAAAGTTTTTCCGTAATTTGCTGCTCGGTGAAAACAACGAACTGAAGAATCGATATATGCTGATTGGGTATAAGGATGACGAGAACGACACCCATACAAGTACCCGTACAAGTACCCATGCAAGTTCAATCGACATACAACCTTCTTCTGAGAATGTAAGGCGTTTGGTATTGGCAATCGGTAAAGAAGAAATGAGTGTGAAGAGCATGATGGAGGCTGTAGGTTTGAAGAACCGTCCGAACTTTATGGATTATTCTCTCGCACCAGCAATTAGAGAAGGATTTGTGTGTATGAAGTATCCTGCCAATCCCCATCATCCCCGTCAACGCTATTTGCTGACGTTAAAAGGATTGATGTTGTTGGACGGTAATAATAGTTAAGAATCATAGTCTCTGTTTTTGGTAAGAGTCCCCTAAGTGCAATTCAAAGTGCAAAAAATGCACTTTGAAAGAATTGGCCACAAGAAAGCGAAATGCCATTTGTCCGACACTATCCAAAAAATTTGGTGAGACTCGAACAAATGGTCTATCAAAAGCAAGTGTTTCCATAATGGACGCACTTGCTCATTATTATATGTTTATTATATTGTTAAGGGGGATGTTCCCAGTACCAATTCCGGTACCGAAAAGCTGATACTGGAGTACCAGTGCTTTGGTACTGGAGTGTCAAAGGCATGACACTGCAGTACCAAGGCGGTGGGACTGGTTAAGGATTCCAATGGGTGGCTTCGATATATTGGTCAAATTCCAGCGGGGAGTCTACTCCACTCTTCTTCAGAGCCTTTTGAATGACCGCCTGCTCGTCTGGAGGAAGAAGGATGTCTCCTCTTCTTAGCTTGAAGTATTGGTTTCGTCCGAAGTGGCAGATGAGCAGGGTCATGAACTTGGCATATTGTTGGGGAAACATACGTTTCTGGAAGTTGGTGAATCCTTTGGCAAAACGAACGGGTTGGCTGCCGGCATAGTGTGGACAACTGTCCTCTTTGGTGCATAGCGTGGGATTAATCAGATTGAGGTAGGTTCCCATTTCCTTGCAACGGCAGAATGCCAGTTGACGAAGACAAGTTTTGGCCATCGGGCAGTCGGCATGCAGGCAGAGGGGATATCCTGCCGGTATGTCTGGGCTGAGTTTTGTATTTCTGTTCATTGTATTTTCCTTTTCTTATTGTAGAACCATTTAGTAAGCGGATGTTAAAAATGGCGTGTAACCACTTGAGCCACACGCCATTTATAGATAGTCTGCTATTTTAGTCTAACTTACTTGACCTCCTCGAAATCCGCATCTTGGATGTCGGGACCCTGCTGGGCACCAGCGTTGCAGTTGCCATTGTTGCATCCGCCCATGTCGGGACCGGGCTGTGCGCCGGCTGCCTGCTGTGCCTGGTACATCTTCTGTGCGGCATTGTTCAGTTCGGCAATGGCTGCGTCGATGGCAGGAATGTCCTGAGCCTTGTGTGCGGTCTTCAGCTTCTCTACGGCTGCTTCCACTTCTGCCTTCACGTCGGCGGGCAGTTTGTCGCCACTCTCCTTGAGCATGTTCTCGGTCTGGAAAATCATGCTGTCAGCCTGGTTGAGCTTGTCAATCTTTTCGCGTTCCTTCTTGTCGGCATCTGCATTTGCCTCTGCCTCTGCCTTCATGCGTTCGATTTCTTCCTTGCTCAAGCCTGAAGAAGCCTCGATGCGGATGGTCTGTTCCTTACCTGTGGCCTTGTCCTTGGCAGATACCTTGAGGATACCGTTGGCATCGATGTCGAAGCTTACCTCAATCTGGGGCACACCGCGACGGGCGGGAGCAATGCCTTCGAGGTTGAACTGGCCAACGCTCTTGTTCTGGCTTGCCATGGGACGCTCGCCCTGCAATACATGGATGGTTACGGCTGTCTGGTTGTCCGCTGCGGTTGAGAAAGTCTCGCTCTTGTGGCAGGGAATTGTGGTGTTGGCGTCAATCAGACGGGTCATTACACCACCGAGTGTCTCGATACCCATTGAGAGAGGAGTAACGTCGAGCAGTACGATGTCATTCTTGTCACCGGTAAGCACAGCACCCTGGATGGCAGCACCGATTGCAACAACCTCATCGGGGTTAACGCCCTTGCTGGGAGCCTTGCCGAAGAAGTCTTCTACCATCTTCTGCACTGCGGGAATACGGGTTGAACCACCCACGAGGATTACCTCATCAATTTCGCTGTTGCTCAGTCCGGCATCGCGCATGGCGTTCTGGCAAGGAATCTTACATGCCTGGATCAGCTGGTCGGCCAACTGTTCGAACTTGGCACGGGTAAGGGTCTTAACCAAGTGCTTGGGCACACCGCCTGAAGCAGTGATATAAGGGAGGTTGATTTCAGTAGTGGTAGAGCTTGAGAGTTCGATCTTGGCCTTCTCGGCAGCTTCCTTCAGACGCTGCAATGCCATGGGATCCAGAGTGAGGTCGATGCCTTCTTCTGCCTTGAACTCGTTGGCCATCCAGTCGATGATAACCTGGTCGAAGTCGTCACCACCGAGGTGGGTGTCACCATTGGTAGAGAGCACTTCAAACACTCCGCTACCGAACTCGAGGATAGAGATATCGAAGGTACCGCCACCGAGGTCGAACACGGCAATCTTCATATCCTTGTTTGCCTTGTCCATACCGTAAGCCAAAGCGGCAGCAGTAGGCTCGTTCACGATACGCTTTACTTCCAAACCGGCAATCTGTCCGGCTTCCTTGGTTGCCTGACGCTGAGAGTCAGAGAAGTATGCGGGTACGGTGATAACGGCTTCTGTTACTTCCTGGCCCAGATAGTCCTCGGCGGTCTTCTTCATCTTCTGCAGAATCATGGCGCTCAACTCCTGGGGAGTGTACAGACGGCCGTCAATGTCCACACGAGGAGTGTTGTTCTCTCCACGTACCACAGAATAGGGCACGCGAGAGGTTTCCTTCTGCACCTGGTCAAAGGTCTCGCCCATGAAACGCTTGATTGAGAAGATGGTCTTCTTAGGGTTGGTAATGGCCTGACGCTTTGCAGGATCGCCCACCTTACGCTCGCCACCATCTACGAAACCGATGATACTGGGAGTGGTGCGCTTGCCCTCGCTGTTGGCAATTACAACAGGTTCGTTGTTCTCAAATACGGATACACAGCTGTTTGTGGTACCCAAGTCAATTCCAATAATCTTTCCCATAATATTTCTTTTTTTATTCTTATTTATTCTTAATTAAATTTCCTTTCGCATTTTTTTGAATGCTCACCCTATATAAAACAAAGCCCGTGCCAACTGGTGAGGCACGGGCTTATTTTTGTTATTTCTTTCAATTCTGTCAAAATGTCTGCCACTTTGTCAGTGCACGACATTCTGAATGCTTATTCTGCGGCAGTTTCCGTTTCGCCATTCATGGCTTTGTTTACCTTTTCGGCTATCTCGTCGCACAGTTCGGGATTGTCTCGCAGAATCTGCTTTGCGCTGTCGCGTCCCTGAGCCAGCTTGCTATCGTTGTAGCTGAACCAGCTTCCGCTCTTCTTGACAATGTTATACTGGATGCCGAGGTCGAGAATCTCTCCCACCTTGCAGATACCTTCTCCGAACATGATTTCAAACTCAGCCTTGCGGAAGGGAGGCGCCACCTTGTTCTTGACCACCTTTACACGAACCTGGTTGCCGACCACCTCGTCTCCGTCCTTGATGGAGGTTACACGACGGATGTCAAGTCTGACACTGGAATAGAACTTCAGGGCATTACCGCCGGTGGTTGTCTCGGGATTGCCGAACATCACACCGATTTTCTCGCGCAACTGGTTGATGAAGATACAGGTGGTGTTGGTCTTGCTGATGGTGCTTGTAACCTTGCGCAAGGCCTGGCTCATGAGGCGTGCCTGCAAGCCCACCTTGTTGTCGCCCATGTCTCCTTCAATCTCGGCCTTGGGAGTAAGTGCCGCCACGGAGTCAATGACCACAATGTCTATGGCTGCACTGCGGATAAGCTGATCGGCAATCTCCAGCGCCTGCTCGCCATTGTCGGGCTGGCTGATGAGCAGATTCTCCAAGTCCACACCCAGCTTCTCCGCATAGAAACGGTCAAAAGCATGCTCGGCATCGATGATGGCAGCAATGCCTCCGGCCTTCTGCGCCTCGGCTATGGCATGGATGGCAAGGGTAGTCTTACCGGAAGACTCCGGACCATAGATTTCAATGATACGTCCCTTGGGATAACCGCCCACGCCCAGGGCATGGTTGAGCATCAGCGAACCGGTGGGGATCACCTCTACCGGTTCCACCTTCTGGCTTCCCATCATCATGATGCTGCCTTTACCAAAATCCTTTTCAATCTTGGACATTGCGGCCTGCAAGGCTTGCAGTTTTGCCTTGCTATCGTCTGTTGCCGCTGTTTCAATATCTTTCTTTGCCATATAATTGCTTCAAAATAAGATTAGAGTTCCAGGTCAACATCGTGCAGTTCGTGCCAGGGCAGTCCCTGTTCGTTCAGCTGTGCCATGAAGGGATCTGCATCGAATTCCTCCACGTTGTACACACCGGGCTTGCTCCAAATTCCCTGCAGGAACAGCTTGGCACCAATCATGGCGGGCACACCGGTGGTATAGCTTACGCCCTGCATGCCGGTCTCCTCGTATGCGGTCTGGTGGCTGCAGTTGTTATATACATAATAGGTATGCTCCTGTCCGTCCTTGATTCCGCGGATGCGGCAACCGATGCTGGTTTCGCCCTCATAGTTCTCTCCCAAATCCTGGGGATTGGGCAACACAGCCTTGAGGAACTGCAGAGGAACAATCTTCACCACCTCTTCGCCGCTGCCGTCGGCCTTGGGTGCCTTGTATTCCACCTCGTCAATGCGGCTCATGCCAATGTTCTGAATCACATCCAGATAGTTCAGATACTGCTGGCCAAAAGTCATCCAGAAACGGGCACGTTTGATGGTGGGGAAGTTGATGACAAGGCTCTCTATCTCCTCATGATGCAAGAGATAGCTCTCGCGGGGACCGATATTGGGATAGTTCAAGGGCTGGTGAATCTCCATCGGTTCGGTCTCGATGTACTTTCCGTCCTCGTAATAAAGTCCCTTCTGGGTGATTTCGCGAATGTTGATTTCGGGATTGAAGTTGGTGGCGAATGCCTTGTGATGGTTTCCGGCATTGCAGTCCACGATGTCCAGATAGTGGATTTCATCGAAGTGGTGCTTTGCGGCATAAGCGGTAAACACGCTGGTCACACCGGGATCGAAACCACATCCCAGGATGGCGCAAAGGCCAGCCTTCTCGAAGCGTTCGCGATAGGCCCACTGCCAGCTGTATTCGAAATGAGCCTCATCCTTGGGCTCATAGTTGGCGGTATCCAGATAGTTGCAACCGGTCTGCAGACAGGCTTCCATGATGGTGAGGTCCTGATAAGGCAGAGCCAGGTTCATCACAATGTCGGGCTTGTAGGCGCCAAGCAGCTCCACAAGCTGTTCCACGCTGTCCGCATCCACCTGTGCCGTCTGCACGTTTGTTCCGTATTTCTTGTTCAGCACATCAGCCAGAGCGTCGCACTTCTTTTTGGTGCGGCTGGCAATCATGATTTCGGTAAACACTTCCGTATTCTGGCACACCTTATGTGCCGCAACCGTAGCCACGCCTCCGGCTCCGATAATCAATACTTTTCCCATATTTTCTTATTTCTATTTTGTTATATTTTTCTTTGTCAGACTGTTTCAATCAAATTCCTCGGGACGTATTCCCATGGCATGCATCAAGCCGAAACCGGTGAGCACATGGTTCACTCCGTTTGCCGAATGGGGCTGCATGGACAGGAGCGTAACCTCACACTGATGGTCGGCTGCGAGCTGTTCGTCCAGCAAGTCGCCATAGCGTGCCATATCGGGCACCAGCACCACACTCCGCTTCTTCTTGTCCTCCACAAGTGCCTGCACACATTGCACAAAGAGGGGTTTGCCGGCATTGATGTCTTCTTCTGTTACGGCACTGAGCAGAAACTCGCCCAACTTGTCATCGCGGAAAGCCTGTCCGTCCACTTCCTTCTCCAGATTTGCCGGCAAGAAGTGGGACAATTTACTGCACGCTGCAGAATGTACAAAAACCACCTGCACCTCGCCCTGTTCCGTTTTCCAACCGGCATCAAGAGCACAGCACACAAGCCACGAAGCCATGTCGGCGGCCGGAATTTCCCTGCCCAGCATACGCTTGAAATTACTGCGCAAGTCGGCGGCCACGGCATCCGCATGGTCGGCGTCAATCAGAATGATTCTGTCCTTTAGTATTGTCTTTTCCATATTTCTTCATGCAAACGTACAAAAAAAAGTTCAAAGCGGCAAAGACTTTGAACTCTTTTTTATTGTTTTACCCTAAAAGCCGTTGCTTGGAAGGGTGCTCAAGGTTATTTGTACATTGGGGGCAAATCCTTTTGGAAGAGCGTGTAGGGATCTGCATGGAACAGGCGGAAGTCGTCCGCACTCACGTCAGAAGGGTAGGGTCCGAAGGCATGCGAGGGCTTTTCGTTGCGCCATGCCACCACCATGCTGCACCATTGTCCTTTCAATGCCGGCAGACAGTCTTTTGTCCAATAGTCTGCAGTGTGGTTGTTTTCCAGTCCGGTTTCCGTTACGCCCACGGGCTTCCCCTTTTCCTTTGCCAACAGGGACAACGCTATGACATTTTTTTTGAAAGCTTGTGCATTGCGTCCGTGATAACAGTCCATCCCGATGAAGTCTACCCATTCGTCGCCAGGCCATCTGAACAGCAACCTGCTCCGTGCGTCTTCATATTCCGCATCCATCTGGGGAGAGATGGCATACAGGACATTGTGGCAGTCCTTCTTGTCTCGCAGATAGCATACAATAAAGCGCCAAAACGCGCGAAACTGTTCTTCGGTTGTGGCACTGCTGCCCCACCAGTTCCATGATTGGGTATGCTCGTGCAGGGGTCTGAATATCACCGGAATGGGTTTTCCGTCGTCATCCTTCATCTTGTGCAATGCCTCCGCCACTTGGTCTAGGCGTTCACAATACTTTCTGTTCAGCTCGCTTCCTTCTTGCAAAATCTGGTCCACACAAGGGGTGTTGTCCCAAGCCGTACCTTTCGGATAGGATTGTCCCGGGCCTTCGGTCAGGGGATTGTCCTGATGCCACACCAACATGCTCACACCTCCACGGCGGTACACTTCCTTGATGTGTTCAATCTTACGGTCGTTGATGCGATGCATGTCCAGGCTGTAGACAGCAGGATGGTCGCCCGTAATGTCCTTCACATCACTGCGGTCCTTATCTCCTCTCCACCCTATTCCGTATGAAGGGAAGTCGTGATGTCCGAACATGACCGCATGCTGTTGCAATTGTAAAAGATTTTTGTATAATGCCCGCGTTTCCTTTGTGGCTTTCCTGTCCACCAATTTTATTTTTCGTCCCGAGGCAGTTTGTACGCCCACCAGTAGTAAAAATAAACAGATGAAATGTCCAAGTTTCATAATATACCCATTTAGTCAATTATTATTCAAAACAAAATGCCCATAAACCACAAGATGGAAATCCGCCTTGGGTTTATGGGCATTCATTATTTTCCATATTTATCAAGGATGGGTGCCGAAACCAGCGGGACCGCCTGGACGTCTGCGTCCGTTCATCTGGCGCATGGGCTGGTCCTCAAACACCTTTGCCAACTGCTGTGGAGTGAGTGTCTTGGCAAACTCGGCATAATACTTTCTCTGTATCTGCAAGCGGGTCTGCATCAACTTGATCTGGTTTTCCTGACCCTTGAAATAGTTTTCCACCTTCTCCTTTGCTTCGGCATCGGTCAGTTCTTTCTTCTCGGGCTCATTGTTTCTTCCGCGCATGTTTTCAAACATGCCAGACTTTCTGGCACTTGAGAACATATCGTTCTGATACTGAGTGAAGACAATAATAAAGTTGTCCTTGGCATCGCCTTTCAGATCCAGTTCGCCAGCCTTGCGCTCGGCCTGCTTCTTCACACGTTCTGCACGCATTT
Source organism: Bacteroidaceae bacterium (assembly GCA_017379075.1). Lineage (GTDB taxonomy): Bacteria > Bacteroidota > Bacteroidia > Bacteroidales > Bacteroidaceae > Physcousia. The sequence goes on along the minus strand of JAFNXL010000034.1, from coordinate 14,771 downwards.
CTTCCCAGTTCTCTGCACCCTGCTGTGCCTGTACGGAACAAAATCCCAGCACAAACATCATTGCCACTAAAATTCTTCTTTTCATAATGTCATTAAAATTTAATTGTGATATAATCTGTTACTGTTTTTCTCGCTTCTTTGTGTATAGACAAAAATTGTGGCGAAGGGTTTAATGGGCTTTGAGAAATGAGCGATGAGTTGTGAGCTGTGAGTGTTTGTTATCTGACCGTAATATGGAAACAGCCTTGTTTTCTCTCATATTTAATATAGCACTGCTGGTTCTCGCGGAAATCGCGCAACACTTCTGCCAAAATCATCTTCAGTGTATCTTGTCCGGCTTCTTGGGCGGTTACGGGAGTGAAGCGGGCATAAGTGATGTCAAAAGTGGTGCCGTGGCAATGGGCGCTCTGTTCGGTGGCATTGACGTTGTGTCGTCTCAACCTCTTCACATCCTCTTCCGTACGCAACACACTGGATACTATTATCTTGTGCATAGGCACACCCTTCACGCAAAGACTATCCATGAAGGAACGGCCTATACGTTGCAGAAGCACGCTTGCCCGTGGCACCAGATAGGGAATGCTGCGGTTCATGCGCGGGTCTATGTCATAGTACGGACTGGCTCCGGCGTATACCAGTTCCTTTTTCCTCTGCTCGGCTTCCTTGCGGTCGGCAATGGAAGGCACGCCCCATTGTTGTGCAGCCACAATCTGCACATCCTGCAAGTCGGGGAAACAATCCTTATAGGAACGCACGCTTTTGATGGGATGGTATTTGAACGAATCGGTTGCCAGGGTAGCTTCTCTCGGCTGGGCCGGTGTTGATATGGGCTTTTGCGATTGGATTTGCGCCACAGAAGAATCGGCCGGTGCCGTCTCAACTGTGTCCGGAGCGCCGGCCAGCAGCTCGTTTTCCTCCGCATTGGCCATATATCGTGTGCCCCTTACCTCTGGGTAACAGGCACGCACTATGGTGAGGGTTCCCAGAATCAAGCCAAAAGAACCCAAAAATAACTTTTTCTTCAGTCTTCTCATAAAATCGCCAACAAAGTTAAAGAAAAAAGTGGCATATTCAAAATAGAATAAGTAAATTTGCAGCAAAATAAAGCAGAATGATAGAAAAGCATATTGTAATAGAAGACATCGACCCACTTGTATTATACGGAGTGAACAACGTGAACATGCAGATGATAAAGGCCCTTTACCCCAAACTGCGTATTGTGGCCCGCGGAAACGTCATCCATGTCATGGGCGATGAGTTGGAGATGTGTGCTTTTGAAGAAATCATTCTCAAGTTGCAGGCCCATTGCCTCAAGTATAACAGGCTGACCGAAGAGGAAATCCTTCTGATTACTCGGGGCGAGACCACCGGAAAGGATGGCAACGAAAGCGTCATCGTATATAGCGTAACGGGAAAGCCCATCAGCGCACGAAGCGCAAACCAGCAACTGCTGGTACGTTCCTTTATGGAGAACGACATGACCTTTGCCGTTGGACCTGCCGGATCCGGCAAGACCTATACTGGAATCGCACTGGCCGTAAGAGCGTTGAAGAACAAGGAGATACGCAAGATAATCCTCTCCCGCCCTGCTGTGGAAGCCGGCGAGAAGCTGGGTTTCCTTCCCGGTGACATGAAAGAGAAGATCGACCCTTATCTGCAACCGCTCTATGACGCGTTGGAAGACATGATTCCTGCGCAGAAACTCAGGGAAATGATGGAGCAGGGCATCATACAGATTGCCCCGCTGGCCTTCATGCGAGGCCGCACGCTCAACGATGCCGTTGTCATCCTGGACGAGGCACAGAACACCACCGGAGCGCAGCTGAAGATGTTCCTCACCCGAATGGGCATCAACACCAAGATGATTATCACGGGCGACGTCACGCAGATTGACCTGCCCCACAGCACGCGCTCAGGCCTCATCGAGGCGCTGAGGATTCTGGACAACGTGCCCGGAATCGGCTTTGTCCATCTGGACAAGAAGGACATCGTGCGCCACAAACTGGTTACCCGCATCGTAGAAGCATACGAAAAGAAGGACAGACAAGACAAACAAGAATCTAAAAGAACAACCCTAAATACAGACACAGAATGAAAGCTTTGACAAAAACCGAACTCAACCTGCCCGGACAGGTGAGCGTGTACCACGGAAAGGTGCGCGATGTGTACAACATCAATGACGATCTGATGGTAATGGTTGCCACAGACCGCATTTCAGCATTCGACGTAATTCTCCCCAAAGGCATTCCTTTCAAGGGACAGGTACTCAACCAGATTGCAGCATCTTTCCTGGATGCCACAGCCGACATCGTTCCCAACTGGAAACTTGCCACCCCCGACCCCATGGTAACTGTAGGTCTGAAGGCAGAAGGTTTCCGTGTGGAAATGATTATCCGTGGCTATCTGACCGGTTCTGCATGGCGCGACTATAAGAACGGATGCCGCGAGATCTGTGGCGTGAAGCTTCCCGAAGGCATGCGTGAGAACGAGCGTTTCCCCGAGCCCATCATCACCCCCACCACAAAGGCAGATGAAGGACACGACGAGAACATCAGCAAAGAAGAGATCATCGCCCAGGGCATCGTGGACAAGGATGACTACGAGACCATGGAGAAATATACCCGTGCCCTTTTCCAGCGCGGAACTGAGATTGCCGCACAGAAGGGCCTCATCCTCGTGGACACCAAATACGAATTCGGCAAGCGCGATGGCAAGGTAATCCTCATCGACGAGATCCACACCCCCGACAGCAGCCGCTATTTCTATGCAGAAGGATACGAAGAGAAGTTCCAGGCCGGAGAACCCCAGCGCCAGCTCAGCAAGGAGTTCGTGCGCCAGTGGCTCATCGAGCACAACTTCATGAACCAGCCCGGACAGGTTATGCCCGAAATCACTGACGAATATGCCCAGAGCGTGGCCGATCGCTACATCGAGCTTTATGAGCACATCGTAGGTGAAAAGTTCGCACCCGCCGAGACCGAGGGTGACATTGAAGCACGAATCGAGAAGAACGTCAGCGAATGGCTTACAAGCAGGAACGCATAAAGCCTTATTCACAACAAGGAGAAAAGAAAGAACAGGTGGAGGCAATGTTTGACCACATTGCCCCCACTTATGATTTTCTCAACCATACGCTTTCCCTCGGCATTGACCGCGGATGGCGGCAAAAGGCCATCAACACGCTGAAGCCCTTTGCCCCACAACTTATGCTGGACATTGCCACTGGCACCGGCGACTTTGCCATCATGGCGGCAAAGACGCTCAAACCCGCAAAGCTTATAGGCGCAGACATTTCGGAAGGCATGATGCAGGTTGGCCGCAAGAAAGTCCAGGAAATTGGGCTGCAGGACTGCATCTCGTTCGAACGCCAGGACTGCCTTCACCTCACCTACCCCGACGCCACTTTCGATGCCGTAACGGCAGCCTATGGTATCCGCAACTTTGCCCAGTTGGACAAGTGTCTGAAGGAAATGTGGCGTGTGCTCAAACCCAGCGGCCATCTGCTTGTGGTGGAGTTGGCCAATCCGCCCCACTTTCCCATGAAACAGCTTTTCTGGCTCTACGCCCACATTGTCATGCCGTTGGCCGGACGACTCATCAGTGGCGATTCCAAAGCCTATACCTATCTGCCTGCCACAATGGAAGCCTTTCCCCAAGGCGAGGTAATGGAAGGCATCCTTCGTCAAACAGGTTTCTCCCATGTCTATTGGAAGCGCTTTACCTTCGGCATTTGCACCATGTATCTGGCACAGAAATAGAACACCATTTTTGTAAAATAATATGACAACATACGGCCTTGTCGGTTTTCCTCTTGGACATAGTTTCAGCAAAGGCTTCTTTACAGAGAAATTCCAAAAAGAAGGCATTGACGCCGAGTATCTCAACTTTGAGATTCCACACATTGAAGACCTCCGGCAAATCATCGAGTCTCACCCAACCCTCAGAGGACTGAACGTAACGTTGCCTCACAAGCAGGCTGTTATTCCATTGCTGGACGAGCTGAGCGAAGAGGCACGCGCCATCGGTGCTGTCAACGTCATCCGAGTCACAAAGACACCCCAAGGCATCCGCCTCAAAGGCTTTAACACCGACACCATCGGCTTCACTAAAAGTATCACCCCTCTCATCCAACCCCAACACCACAAAGCCCTGGTCTTGGGAACAGGAGGCGCCAGCAAAGCCATCTGTTACAGTCTGGATTCCATGGGGATAGAATGGCAATACGTCAGCCGCACTCCTCGTTCTGGTATGCTTTCCTATTCCGAAATCACGCAGGATATCATCAACGAGCATTCCATCATCGTCAACTGCACCCCCGTCGGCATGCACCCGCACACCGACGCCTGCCCCCCAATCCCCTACGAATATTTGTCAGACGCCCACCTCGTTTATGATGTGGTGTACAATCCCCTCACCACTTTGTTCATGCAAAAGGCCGCCACACAAGGCGCAACAACAAAGAACGGCCTTGAAATGCTTCATCAGCAAGCCATTGCGGCGTGGGAGATTTGGACAAAGGAGGACTGACGCCGACTAATTTTGGTTATTTAACGTAATATGACAGTTGGAAAAACTGATATATGAAGGTTTTTTAATAACTTTGCGCACAAAAGAGCGTACATGTATATAAACGAGTTAGCAAAATCAGAAAACGACATACAAACTCCATCTAACAGCAGTTTGTACCAAGATGCATGTCATATTATCGACCAAGCTCAACAGTTCGCTTATCATGCAGTCAATGAAATGCTGATTAAACGCAATTGGTTACTAGGTATGCGTATTCAGCATGAAGTACTGAAAGAAGAGCGTGCCGAATACGGAGAGCAAACCATCAAAAAACTTGCAAAAGTACTGACCGAAAAATACGGCAGAGGTTTTAAGAAAAGCAACCTCTACTCTTTTGTGTCATTTTACCAGAACCATCAAGACTTTTTCCAACCACTGACTGGAAAATCTTTGGATATGGCAGATGACAATATTTTCCAATCACTGACTGGAAAATCTCCCATCCGTCTTTCATGGACGCATTATAGCATCATCTTGCAAGAGTTAACCGCCGAAGGACGTTCATGGTACGAACAAGAAGCAGCCAACGAGATGTGGAGTACCCGTACTTTACAGCGCAACATTTCATCACAATATTACCATCGTTTACTCCAATCACAAGACAAAGCCGTTGTACATAATGAAATGGTAAAGTCAACCAAACCACTGCAAGACAAACTGGAGTATCTGAAAAATCCTGTGGTAGCTGAATTTCTTGGTTTCAAAAACAACACCGACTATACTGAAAGCAATTTGGAACAAAGTATCATTGATCATCTGATACCCTTTTTAATGGAATTAGGTAAAGGTTTTGCATTTGTTGACCGCCAAAAACATATCCACACCAAAAAAGAAGATTATTATATTGATCTGGTGTTCTATAATTACCACCTACGCTGTTTTGTCCTTATAGATTTAAAGACGACAAAGCTATGCCACCAAGATGTGGGACAGATGGACATGTACATCAAGATGTATGATGAACTGGTGCGCCCAGAAGGGCACAATCCCACAATTGGCCTATTGCTTTGCGCCGATACAGACGAAGACGTAGCCCACTATTCAGTCCTTAATAACAACGACCAACTTTTTGCGGCCAAGTACCTAACCTTTATGCCTACAAAAGAAGAGCTTCGCCGAGAAATCGAGCAACAAAAGGAATTTTTCCGACTCCAAAACGAAGAATAGTCAACAAATACCGCCCCCCAAAAAAGCCAATATCTGTCAATATTTTTCAGCATCAGAAGAAAAACATCATCATCCAAAACAACGCATTGGAAGAGGATAAAGACCGAAGATGATATGAGATCAAGAATGACACTTGTGCCACGTCTGCCATGAGTTTTCTCAACATTTATGAAGAAAAAAAATAATTGTTACCCCTTAAAGGACTATGAATTAATTTTCTTCGCGTGAAAAGTTATATAAAGTACGTGGCAAACGTGGCACAACTGTCACAGAATTGAAGAGCGCCAACCTCAAAACCGCCACAAAGTATTCGTTATTATCACTTACAATTTGTCCACTCTTGCGAAAATAATATCTATATTTTGTGTATTAAGGATAAATTTTCTATCTTTGCACGCAAAATATAAATAACAAGAAGATATTATTATGAGCAACAAACGCTATATGATGCGTGGCGTAAGTGCCGCCAAGGAAGATGTTCACAACGCAATCAAGAACATTGACAAAGGTATTTTCCCCCAAGCTTTCTGTAAGATCATCCCCGATATCTTAGGCGGAGATCCCGAATATTGCAATATCATGCATGCCGACGGCGCCGGCACAAAGTCCAGTCTGGCCTATGCCTACTGGAAGGAAACTGGCGACCTGAATGTATGGAAAGGCATCGCACAAGATGCGCTCATCATGAACACCGACGACCTGCTCTGCGTGGGTGCGGTGGACAACATCCTTGTCAGCAGCACCATCGGCCGCAACAAGATGCTCATTCCTGGTGAGGTTATCAGTGCCATCATCAACGGAACCGACCAGCTGATGGAAGAAATGAGAAGCATGGGCATCGGCATCTATGGCACTGGCGGCGAAACCGCCGATGTGGGCGACCTGGTACGCACCATCATTGTGGACAGCACTGTAACCTGCCGCATGAAGCGTAGCGATGTCATTGACAACGCCAACATTCGCCCCGGCGATGTCATTGTGGGTCTCAGCAGCTGCGGACAGGCCACCTACGAAAAGGAGTACAACGGCGGTATGGGCAGCAACGGACTGACCAGCGCACGCCATGACGTCTTTGGCAAATATCTTGCAGAGAAGTACCCCGAGACCTACGACCACGCCGTGCCCGAAGAACTGGTGTACAGCGGAAGCTACAAACTCGATGACGCCGTAGAAGGCGCTCCCGTTACTGCCGGCAAACTGGTACTTTCCCCCACCCGCACTTATGCGCCCGTTGTCAAGAAACTGCTGGATCTCATGCGTCCCCAAATCCACGGCATGGTCCACTGCACCGGAGGCGCACAGACCAAGGTGCTGCATTTCGTCAATGACAACTGCCGCGTGATTAAGGACAACATGTTCCCCATCCCTCCCTTGTTCCGTGCCATCCAGGAACAGAGCGGAACCGACTGGGCCGAGATGTACAAGGTATTCAACATGGGTCACCGTCTGGAAGTTTACGTTTCTCCCGAAGACGCACAGCAGGTCATCGACACCAGCCGCAGCTTCAACATCGACGCACAGATTATCGGCCATATCGAAGAAGGCGAAAAGAGCCTTGTCATCAAGAGCGAATTCGGCGAGTTTAGATACTAAGAAATAATGAAGCAAGTTAAGATTACGAACTACACCACAAAAGACTGGCTGAAGAAGTCCGCAACAATGTTCTGCATCATTCTGCTTGGCATATTCACAACCCTCTCCTTCAAGGACGAGAAGGATTATGTGGCAGGACTATTCGGCATTCTGGGTCTTGCGGGATGGTTCATAGTCTATTACATCATCTTGAAAGATATAAGGAAAAAGAACTTACATGGCTGAAAATAATAGTTTGCTCGATAAACTGGAAGGACTCGTTTCACGCTTTGAAGAAGTCTCCACCCTCATCACCGACCCCAGTGTCATTGCTGACCAGAAACGCTATGTCAAGCTGACCAAGGAGTACAAGGATCTGGGCAAAATTGTGGATGCCCGCAAGGAGTACATCGGTTGCTTGCAGAATGTGGAGGATGCCAAGGAGATGATACAGGCCGAAAGCGACCCCGAAACCAAGGACATGCTGCGAGAGGAACTTGCCGAAAGCGAAAAGCGTATCCCCGAGTTGGAGGAAGAGATCAAGCTCCTGCTCGTGCCTGCAGACCCCGAGGACGACAAGAACGTCATCATGGAAATCCGTGGCGGAACAGGTGGCGACGAGGCTGCACTTTTTGCCGGCGACCTTTTCAGAATGTACACCAAATACATTGAATCCAAAGGATGGAAGATGGCGGTCAGCAGCATGAGCGAAGGCACTGCGGGCGGTTTCAAGGAAATCGTCTTCAGCGTTACCGGCGAAAGCGTCTATGGCACCATGAAATATGAAAGCGGTGTCCACCGCGTCCAGCGTGTCCCCGCCACAGAGACCCAGGGCCGTGTCCACACCAGTGCCGCCACGGTGGCCGTGCTGCCCGAAGCACAGGAATTTGATGTGGAGATCAACGAAGGCGCCATCAAATGGGACACTTTCCGTTCCAGCGGAGCCGGAGGCCAGAATGTGAACAAGGTGGAGTCCGGTGTGCGCGCACGTTATATGTGGCGCAATCCCCTGACTGGTGTTGAGGAAGAAATCCTCATCGAGTGTACCGAAACGCGTGACCAGCCCAAGAATAAGGAAAGGGCACTTGCGCGCCTGCGTACCTTCATTTACGACAAGGAACACCAGAAGTATCTCGACGATATCGCCAGCAAGCGCAAGACCATGGTTTCCACGGGAGACCGCAGCGCCAAGATACGCACCTACAACTACCCCCAAGGTCGCATCACAGACCACAGAATCAATTATACCATATATAACCTCTCTGCCTTCATGGACGGTCAGATTCAGGACTGCATAGACCATCTGATTGTCGCTGAAAACGCAGAACGAATGAAAGAAAGTGAATTATGACAAGAGAACAGCTTTTTGAGCAGATTATCAAGAAACAAAGTTTCCTTTGTGTAGGACTTGATACAGATATCCGTAAGATTCCCCAGCATCTTCTGCAGGAAGAAGACCCCATATTCAGTTTCAACAAGGCCATCATAGATGCCACTGCCGCATATTGCGTGGCCTATAAGCCCAACTTGGCCTTTTATGAAAGCATGGGCGTTCGGGGATGGATTTCATTTGAGAAGACCATCCAGTATCTCAACGAGAACTACCCCGAGCAAATGATTATCGCCGACGCCAAGCGCGGCGACATCGGCAACACCAGTGCCATGTATGCCCGCACGTTCTTTGAAGAAATCAACGTGGATGCCGTAACCGTTGCCCCCTATATGGGCGAGGACAGCGTAACTCCCTTCCTGGGCTATGAGGGCAAATGGGTCATCCTGCTTGCACTCACCAGCAACAAGGGAAGCCACGACTTCCAGCTTACCGAGGACGCCAACGGTGAGAAGCTCTTTGAGAAGGTGCTGCACAAGAGCCAAGAATGGGCAGACGCCAACCAGATGATGTATGTCGTAGGTGCCACACAGGGCAAGGCATTCGAGGACATCCGCCGTATAGCCCCCGACCATTTCCTTTTGGTGCCCGGTGTGGGCGCACAAGGCGGCAGTCTGGAAGAAGTCTGCAAGTACGGTATGAACAAGAACTGCGGTCTCATTGTGAACAGCAGTCGTGCCATCATCTATGCCGACACCACCGAACAGTATGCCGAAGTGGCCGCACAGAAAGCCAAGGAAGTGCAGGAACAGATGGCAGCCGAGTTGGCAAAGGCCGGATTTTGAGCCGTGAGCAATGAGTTGTGAGTTGTGAGTAATGAGTAATGTAGGGACGCAGCGTGCTGCGTCCGCAAGCACACACCACACAGAACACACACCACACACCACGCCAGACACAACTGACGAAAAGACTATAGAATGTCAGAGACAACATTCCAACAAGATATAAACAACAAACGAATCACGAAATGGAATTTAGTGCCGAAATGATTGCAGGGCTGATAGGAGGCACCGTAGTGGGCGATCCCAAGACCGCAGTCAATAATTTTGCAAGGATAGAAGAAGGAAAGCCCGGATGCATTTCCTTCCTTGCCAACCCCAAATATGAGCATTACGTATACACCACCGAATCGAGCATCATTCTGGTGAACGACACCTTCACCCCCACACAGGAGATCAAGGCCACGCTCATCAAGGTGCCTAACGCACGCGAGGCCGTAGCCAAGCTCATCACCATCTATGACAGCATGAAGCCCAAGAAGACCGGCATTGACTCAACTGCCTATATCGACCCCACCGCCAAGGTGGGCGAGAATGTCTACCTGGGTCCCTTCGTGGCTATCGGCCCTCATGCCGAAGTGGGCGACGGATGTGTGCTTCATCCCCATGCCACCGTGGGTGAAAGAGCCAAGATAGGAGCCAACACCGTCATGTACAGCAATAGTGTGGTGTACCACGACTGCATCGTCGGCAACAACTGCATCCTGCATGCCGGTTGCGTCATCGGAGCGGACGGTTTCGGTTTCGAACCCACCGAGAACGGCTATGAGAAGATTCCCCAGATTGGCAACGCCATATTGGAAGACAATGTGGAGATTGGTGCCAATTCCTGCGTAGACCGTGCGGTAATGGGTTCCACCATCATCCGCAAGGGTGTCAAGTTAGACAATCTGGTACAGATAGGCCATAACTGCGAGGTGGGCAGTCACACCGTCATGAGCGCCCAGGTGGGAGTGGCCGGCAGCACCAAGATTGGCGAGTGGTGTATGTTCGGCGGACAGGCTGGCATCAGCGGCCATGCCACCATTGCAAACCGCACCATGGCGGGCGCACAGTCGGGCATCCCCAACACCATCAAGAAGGAAGGCACTGCCATCCAGGGCAGTCCTGCCATCGAGGTGCGCAACTTCTGGAAGTCAAGTGCCATATTCAAGAACCTGCCCGACATGTGGTCGGACATGAACCAGATGAAGAAGGAAATCAAGGCCCTCAAGGAAGCCTTGGAAGCCAAGTCATAAAAAAAGAAAAGTTTGTAAATATTTTTCAATAGAACACATGCTGAAGCAAAATACACTCAACGGCAGTTTTTCTCTTTGTGGAAAGGGACTGCATACCGGACTCAGCCTCACCGTGACCTTCAACCCCGCAGCGGAGAACCACGGTTATAAGATACAGCGCATTGACATGCCCGGAATGCCCATCATAGACGCCGTGGCAGAAAATGTCATCGACACCCAGCGCGGAACCGTACTGGGCAAGGGCGACTTGCGGTGCAGCACCATAGAACACGCCATGGCTGCATTGTACGCACTGGGTGTGGACAATGTCCTCATCCAGGTAAACGGCCCCGAATTCCCCATTTTGGACGGAAGCGCAATCCTCTATGTGAATGAGATCAAGCGCGTGGGACTGAAGGAGCAGAACGCCCCCAAGGACTACTATGTCATCAACAAGAAAATGGAGTTCCGCGACGACAAGACTGGAGCCTGCATCACCCTGCTGCCCGATGAAGATTTTTCCATCACCAGCATGATTTCATTTGACTCCAAGGTACTAAGCAGCCAGTTTGCCACCTTGGACAACATGGACAACTTTGAAAGCGAAGTGGCCGCCGCACGCACTTTCGTGTTTGTGCGCGAGATTGCCCCCCTGCTCACCGCCGGACTGATAAAGGGCGGCGACCTGGACAACGCTGTGGTCATCTATGAGCAAGAAACCAGTCAGGACGTACTGGACAAACTGTGCGAACAGACCGGTGCCGAATGGCACGATGCCAAGGAACTTGGTTACATCCAGCACAAACCCCTCGTCTGGGACAACGAGCCTGCACGCCACAAATTGTTGGACATCATCGGAGACATGGCACTGATTGGCCGCCCCATCAAGGGACGTATCATTGCCACCCGCCCCGGACACACCATCAACAATATGTTTGCGCGTATGATGCGCAAGGAAATCCGCAAACACGACATCCAGGCCCCTTGGTACGATCCCAACAAGGAACCCATCATGGACGTCAAGAAGATAAAGGAACTCCTGCCCCACCGCTATCCCATGCAGCTCGTGGACAAGGTCATCGAGCTGGGACCCAACCACATTGTCGGTGTGAAGAACGTAACCTCCAACGAACCTTTCTTCCAAGGTCATTTCCCTCAGGAGCCTGTCATGCCCGGCGTACTGCAGATTGAGGCCTTGGCACAGGTGGGCGGATTGTTGGTGCTCAACACCGTGGAAGAGCCCGAACGCTGGAGCACCTATTTCCTCAAGATTGAAAATGTAAAGTTCCGTCAGAAGGTGGTACCCGGTGACACACTGATATTCAAGACAGAATTGCTCTCTCCCATACGCCATGGCATCAGCACCATGCAGGGTTATGCCTTTGTGGGCGAGAATTGTGTAATGGAAGCCGTGTTTACCGCACAGATTGTCAAGAACAAATAAAATGTGAAGTAGGGACGCAGCGTGCTGCGTCCGCAAAAACACAGGATTGAAATGAAGTAGGGACGCAGCGTGCTGCGTCCGCAAAGACACAGGATTGAAATAGAGTCCGGACGTAGCGTGCTGCGTCCCTACATGACAGACAAAACAACAATAACATAAAACTTATACAATATGAGCAAAATCAGCCCCTTGGCCTATATTCACCCCGAGGCAATCATCGGTGAGAATTGCGAAATCGGCCCATTCTGCTACATCGACCGTGGTGTGGTCATCGGCGACAACAATACGTTCATGAACAGTGTAACCGTACTCTACGGCGCACGCATCGGCAACGGCAACACCTTCTTCCCCGGCGCGGTCATCAGTGCCATTCCCCAAGACTTGAAGTTTGTCGGTGAGGACACCACTGCCGAAATCGGCGACAACAACACGATTCGCGAGAACGTAACCATCAACCGCGGTACAGCGGCACAGAACCGTACCCATGTCGGCAGCAACAACCTGCTGATGGAAAGCGTCCATGTGGCACATGACGCTTATGTGGGCAACAGCTGTATCATCGGCAACGGCACCAAGCTGGCTGGAGAAATCGTCATTGACGACTATGCCATCCTCAGCGCCAACGTACTGATGCACCAGTTCTGCCGTGTCGGAAGCTACGTCATGATTGGCGGCGGCACCCGCTTCAGCCAGGACATTCTGCCTTTCAGCCTCATTGCACGCGACCCTGCCGCCTATTGCGGACTGAACAACGTCGGCCTGCGCCGTCGCGGATTCGACCGTGAGATTATCGACAACATCCACCGCACTTATCAGATTATCCTTCAGGGTACAGGAAAGCTCAACGACCTTCTGGCTCGTGTAGAAGAGGAAATCCCCATCAGCAAGGAGATTCAGTACATCCTCGACTTTATCCGTTCAAGCAAGAGAGGATTCATCAGATGACACTACGCCTCACCCTTTTTACCCAGGAAGTGGAGGATTTCGTATTGGAGATCCTCATTGACCCGGAAACCACATTTCACGAGCTTCATCGGCTCATTCTGGAAGCATGCGAGTACACCGACCAGGGAAGGCACGCTTTCATGATTTGCGATGAAGACTGGCATGTAGAATATAAGATCCGTCAGACCGATTCGGGCAACCTCCGGTCTGACGAGGATCTCTATCTCATGGCGCACACCCGCATTGAGGAGTTTGTAGAGGACGAAGGCCAGCACATTGCCTATGTCTTCGATCCGCAGGAGAAACGCTTTTTTCTGATTGAGCTGAGCGAAAACATCTTCGGCAAGACACCTTCGGAAGCACACGTGAGCAGACGCCACGGCGAGGCACCCCCGCAGTTCTTCACCTTTACAGAAGAACCCGACACCCCAGCCGTACAAAACAGCGAAGAGATAGAGGAAGACTTCTATGGCGACGAAGGCTTCGAGGCCGATGAGCTGGATGCCGAAGGCTTTGAATTCGATGAATAACCCTCCTTACAAGCCCACACTGGTGGTTGTGCTCGGCCCTACGGCTGTGGGCAAGACCGAGGTCGCCCTCCAGCTGGCCGAGCGTTTGGGAAGTCCCGTAATCAACTGCGACAGCAGACAGATGTTTCGGGAAATGACCATAGGCACCGCCGCACCCACACCGGATCAGACAGCACGAGCCCGACATTATTTCGTAGGCACACTCGGCGTGGGCGATTACTACAGTGCCGCCCATTACGAGGAAGAGGCGCTGCAACTCATCTCACAGCTCTCCGCATCACACAGCCGCCTGGTACTCTCCGGCGGCAGCATGATGTATGTGGATGCCGTATGCAAGGGCATTGACGACATCCCCACCGTGGACGATGAAGTGAGGGCATCCCTGAAGAACGCTTTTGAGGAACAGGGACTGGAGCCGCTGCTGGCACAGCTCAGGCTTCTGGATCCCGAATATTATGACATTGTGGACCGCAAGAACCACAAGCGGGTCATCCATGCGCTTGAAATCTGTTACACCGCTGGAAAGCCTTACACATCGTTTCGCACACAGACCCGCAAAGAACGTCCTTTCCATGTCCTCAAAATCGGCTTGGAAAGGGAACGTGCCGAACTCTTTGACCGCATTAACCGCCGCGTGGACCAAATGATGGCCGACGGCCTGCTTGACGAGGTGCGCAGTCTCTACGCCCACAAGGACAGCAACGCGCTCAACACTGTGGGCTACAAAGAGCTGTTCAACGTGCTGGACGGTCTTTGGCCCTTGGATATGGCAGTGGAGAGGATAAAGAAGAACACCCGCGTCTATGCCAAGAAGCAGATGACGTGGAACAAGCACGACGACAGCATACGCTGGTTCCACCCGGACCAGCTGGAAGACATCTTCCAGTATGTGGACACACACACCCGAACCTAATCCTTCACATCCCCGATTCCTATGAAGGGACACATAGACACCTCATCGCCCGAATTTCAGAATGCGCTTACGCTCATCCGTTTCACGCAACATTCTCTCTTCCTCACCGGCAAGGCCGGCACCGGTAAGAGTACCTTTCTGCGCTATGTGTGCAGCCATGTGAAGAAGAAACACGTGGTGCTTGCCCCCACGGGCATCGCCGCCATCAACGCCGGAGGAAGCACACTGCACAGTTTCTTCAAGCT
>JAFNXL010000033.1 GCA_017379075.1 Bacteroidaceae bacterium | reverse complement strand
GTAGTCAAATGCTCTATTCAGTTGAGCTAAGGAGCCGTCCAAGTCAAATTTTCAAACTTTCGGTGGGTGTTGACGGATTCGAACCGCCGACCCTCTGCTTGTAAGGCAGATGCTCTGAACCAGCTGAGCTAAACACCCTTTCGCCCTATCGGCAACCTCTCGCCAGAGGCCTTATTTCCGAAATGCGGTGCAAAGGTATACGCTTTTTTTTAAACCACCAAGCACCTGGGCGTTTTTTTTTGTTTTTTTATTGTTTTTCCCTGTATAAACGGGTTTTTTGCCCCGTTTTTAGCCAATAATGTACTTACTTCCGGGTATCAGTGAGATAATTTTGCTTGTGATGGCACAGCAGATGAAGGTGCATACCGTTATGGCCGGAATGGCCGTGGCGGTGGGCAATACGGGCTTGAGGATGCTTACCCACAGGCCCAGCCAGAAGATGTGCATCAGATAAATGCCAAAGCTGAGTTTGGACAGTTGGGTGATGAAGGCGGGTGCCTTGCCGTTGATGCAGCTCATCATGAGGAAGCATCCGCTGGTGAGGCAGAGCACGGTGGGGGTACAGAATGCCCAGCCCAGCTCGATGTGGGGCGTGGAGTGCAATGTGCCGGGTGTGGCCTGCAGATAGAACGAAAGGATGGTGCCCACGGCTCCTGCCACCAGTGCGATGGCACCCACGGTGAGCTTGCGGGTGCAGCTCCAGGTAAGGTGTGTGCGGATGTAGTGTGCCATCACCAGATAGCCCAGATAGCCGCTGAAGTACCAAAGCATGTGATATTCGTTCCAGAAACATTGGCCCCACACCTCGCCGCAGAAGCGGTTGAGGAAGGGTATGCAGGTGCTGATGGCGAAGAGGAGCAGGAAGAAGCGCTCTTCGGCAGCAGTGGCCTTGCGCAACCAGGGCGACACGACGGGGATGATCAGATAGATGCTGATGAGCGGATACATGAACCAGAAGTGTCCGGCCAGGGTGGGGAAGTTGAGCAATATGCGGCTCAGGTCCTTGCTGGCGGTGTCCCAGCCAATCTGACCCCATGCCATGGGCAGGGTGGAATAGAGCACAAAGAAGACGAAGAAGGGGGGTAGGATGCGCAGGAAACGTTTCTTGTAAAACTCCCAGGAGGTCATTTTCTCGCTCATGGGCGCCAGCAGGAAGGCGGACACAATCATGAACAGGGGCACTGACATGCGTGAAAAGCCGTCGTAGACAGAAACCCACAGACGGTCTGCCTCGTTGGCCAGATAGGAGGTGGGTCCCACCATGTCTGTGGCATCGGGCGCACCATAGTAGTTTTCACTTGCGTGAACCAGGATTACGAGAAAGCAGGCAAATACGCGGACGTAATCCAAGAACGTGATTCTTTCTTTTTCCATTGTGGTAAAATTATGAATGTTTATTATTGATTTTGCCGACAAAGATAATATAATAATGTGATTAGTCCCATTTCTTGGCATGGAAAAAGCTTGTAAGTGAAAAAAAATATTTAATTTTGTGCGGTATAAAACAAAATTAAGGAAGAAAAAGAATGAAAAAGAATATCGGAACCTTGTGTGTTCAAGCGGGTTATCAGCCTGGAAAGGGCGAGCCTCGCCAGATGCCCATTGTGCAAAGTACCACCTTCAAGTATGAAACCAGTCTGCAGATGGGCAAGTTGTTTGACCTGGAGGATACGGGCTATTTCTATACACGCCTGCAAAATCCCACCAACGACCATGTTGCGGCACGCATTGCAGCTCTTGAGGGCGGTGTGGGGGCCATGCTTACCTCCAGCGGACAGGCGGCCAATTTCTATGCCTGCTTCAACATCTGCGAGGCGGGCGACCACATGATAACCACCAACAGCATCTATGGCGGAACGTATAACCTCTTTGGCACCACTTTGCGCAAGTTGGGAATCGAGGTTACCTTCATTGACCAGAACGCCAGCGAGGAGGAAATCAATGCGGCTTTCCGTCCCAACACCAAGCTGGTCTTTGGCGAGACGCTTTCCAATCCCGGCGTGCAGGTGCTCGACATTGAGAAGTTTGCCCGCATTGCCCATGCCCACGGTGTGCCCCTGATTATCGACAACACCTTTGCCACTCCCATCAACTGCCGTCCCTTCGAATTCGGTGCGGACATTGTAACCCATTCCACCACCAAGTACATGGACGGCCATGGCGTTTGTGTGGGCGGTGTGATTGTGGACAGCGGCAATTTCGACTGGGCGGCCCATGCAGAGCGTTTCCCCGGTCTGACAACCCCCGACGAGAGCTACCATGGACTGGTCTATACGGAACGTTTCGGCAAGATGGCCTACATCACCAAGGCCACCAGCCAGCTGATGCGCGACTTGGGCAGCATCCAGTCTCCCCAGCACGCTTTCTATCTGGGCCTTGGCCTGCAGACGCTCCATCTGCGTGTGCCCCGTCATTGCGAGAATGCCCGCCGCATTGCTCAATACCTGCATGACGATCCCCGAGTGGCATGGATCAACTATCCCGACCTGGAAGACGACTCACAGCACGCCTTGCAACAGAAGTATCTTCCCAATGGCACCTGTGGCGTAATGGCGTTTGCGCTGAAGGGTGGCCGCGATTTCAGCATCCGCTTCATGGACAGCCTCAAACTGATTGGCATTGCCACCCATGTGGCCGACTGCCACAGCTGCGTGCTTCATCCCGCCAGCCATACCCATCGCCAGCTCACGGACGAGCAGTTGATTGAGGCCGGAATCAGCCCCGACCTTATCCGTCTTTCTGTGGGTATCGAGGATGCGGACGACCTGATTGAGGATATCCGACAGGCCATCGAGATGGCAGAGAAGGGCAATGCCTGATAAATATTTATAGGGATAAAAAGTTATGGTAAAAAAATGTGTCTTGGAAGGCATTATTGCCGGTGTGCTGTTTGCCTTGATTTCTTGGCTGGGCAATGAATTTGTCTTTGACAAGGACGAATCTTTGCTGTTTGTATTGTTGGAAGGTGTTTCTTTTGCGGTGCTTATGGGATCGTTCTATTATTTCCGCGCAAAAAATGTGGAAGACAAGAAAAAGGAACAGAAATAAAAAGGATGTGTTTTTTAAAACCACCCATAACATGCGCCAAATGTCATCTGGGACTAATCTTTTGAATAGTAACGTTTAGCGAAAAACGTCTGTAAAGACGTGAATATGAATAGCCGGGGGCTTTCAAGCCTCCGGTTTTATGTTATCCGTATAGTAATGTCCGTCTGAAAGACGGGAATCGGAAACGGATGGATTTATTGTGATGAAGTTTTATCCTAAATTCGGTTAATCGTTTAACGTTAATTGTTTAAGCTCGTAGCTGTTCCGCGTCTTTACAGACGCATTTTAATCCTTGTCTTTTACCCTCCACGGGTTCAAGAACCCGCGGCTATTTGCCTTCGGCCTCCCGTCTTCCAGACGGTCATTTGCCTTGTCGCTCATCTCAATGTCGTACTGAACTTTTTCCCTTGCTTCCCAAAACTCTTTTTATGTTTTTGACAAACCAAAAATGAGGGAACCCGTTTATAAGATGTCCATTATCTCCTTTAAGGTGTGGACTTCGTGGGTTACGCTTGCCGAAACCGGGGTTTCTTTTCTTTTGGGGTTGAAGAAAATGGCATCCATCCCTGCCGCCAACGCGCCCATGATGTCCGTTTCCGGGTTGTCCCCAATCATAATGGTGGTTTCCGGCTTTGCGCCACAGGCCTGGAAGGCATATTGGAAATAGAGGGGGCTGGGCTTGTTTGCTCCTGCGTCTTCAGAGAGGATGATGTTGTGGAATGCGTGGCGCATGCCGCAGGCTTCCAGTTTGCGGTACTGCACTTCGTGGAAGCCGTTGCTGCAAAGGTGCAGGCGATAGCCCTTCTCTGTAAGGTATCTTACCAGTTCGTGTGCGCCGTCAATGACACCGGGCTTGTTGGCGCATAAATCCAGGAAATAATCGCTCATCTGCAGGCATAACTCTTCCGTTACGGGCATGGGCGTTCCGTTTGCGTCCCTTCCCGTGGCCAATGGCCTGCGAAAGCGTTCGACAATCAGATAGTCGCGCGAAATCTTTCCGTGGGCATATTTTTCCCACAGGTCCAGATTGGTTTCCCAATAAGGCGTGTAGAAGTTTTCTGGGGTGGGGAAATAGCGTTCCAGGCCATAATGCGCAAAGAGTTCCCCAAGAGAAATCTGCGCATTCCCGCGTGTATTATATAAGGTGTCATCAAAATCGATGAAAATGTCGGTGTATTTGTTCATTGTCCAGCCTCTTCTTCGTATAAGATGGGGCAAAGATAGGCATTTCTGGCCGAATATCTTCCTCTAAAAAGTATGTTTTTAGTATTTTTCTTGTGGGTGCCCCGTTTTTTTCGTAATTTCGTGGCGATTATATCTCTTTTGGTGTACTGAAATTTATTCTCATGAAAGACAGATTGCTTATCTCCCGTTGCCGAGCCAGTGTGCTGGCATTCCTTTTGTGTCTGAGCCCTTATCTGTGGGCACAGCAAGAGTCAACTCCCAAGGTGAGGGTGCTTTCCATCGGCAATTCCTTCAGCCGTGACGCCTTCAGCTATGTCCCCTTTATCATTGAAGACCTTGTGCCCGGCGTAGAAGTGGATTGGGGAATCATGTATATTGGCGGTTGCTCGCTGGAGAGGCATTGGAACAACTGGGTGGAACAGAAACCCGATTATCAGTTTGACCGTTTCCGCACAGGCGATGCCCATTGGGGACTGCAGAAGAACGTCACCTTGCAGCAGGCGCTTGGGACGGGTGAGTGGGACATAATCATTCTGCAACAACAGAGTGCCCGCTCGCGCTATTATGATACGTATCAACCCTATCTGGACCAATTGTTGGAAGTGTTGCAGAAAGCATGCCCCAATGCCACACCGGCATGGCTGATGACACAGGCCTATGGAACGGGCTATGAAAGACTGGGCGAGATGTCGAGTGATGAGATGTGGGCAAGAATCAATGTCACCTCTCAGCGTGTCATGGACGATACCCGTACACGTCTGCTCATCCCAGCAGGCACAGCCATCCAGAATGCCCGCTATACTGCGCTGGACCGTTTCGGCAAGGCCGGGCATCTGGTCTATGACGGCTATCATTTGCATGAAGGCATTGCACCGTTTATCGAGGGGCTGTGCGTGGCCCAGGTGGTGATGAGGCATTATGGCGTTGAGGTGGATGTGCAGAAAAGCCGTCTTCGCATAACGCCGGAGTGGAGGAAGGAACGTCGCACGCCCGAACCTCATGGCGAGCCGGAAGAAGCTACAGAAGAAGACTATGCCACAGCCATGCGCTGTGCCAAATGGGCTTTGGAGTCGCCCTGGCAGCTGACAGTTGTGGAACAATAACAGGAAAGATATGGCGACATTAAAGGCAGATAAGGATCCGATGGGTCAGGCCATCTCGGACTATTTCCACACAGGCAAGGCAAAGAAGCTAAGGGTGTTGTCCTCAATGTTCGATGAGGATGAGATACCGGTTTCCACGCTTTTCCGTTCGTTGGAGGAAATGAACGACATAGAGAGAAAAGCGCTTGATGCCGTGCAGGGGCGCATTCTTGATGTGGGTGCCGGAAGCGGATGCCATACCCTGGAACTTCAAAAGCGGGGACATAGTGTCACGGCCATTGATATCTCGCCCTTGTCTGTGGAGACTATGCAGGCAAGGGGAGTGGCGGACGCCCGGCTGGCCGATTTCTATGCCCCGGAATGCGGAGGCCCCTACCACACCTTGCTGATGTTGATGAACGGCTCGGGTATCATCGGCACGTTGCAGGGGATGGAACGGTTTTTCCGTCGTGTGGACGAACTCTTGTCTCCCGGCGGCCAAGTGCTGATGGATTCCAGCGACCTCCGTTATGTGTATGAAGACGAGGACGGACAAATGGACTGGGATTCAGAGTGGGGCTATTATGGCGAGGTGGATTACCGGATGCAGTATGGACGCATAAAAGGCGAGCCTTTTGACTGGCTTTATGTGGACATGGAAACGCTTTCCCAGCATGCTGGCCAATACGGATTCCGCACTGAAATGCTGCATCTGGGCACGCATTACGATTATTTGGTACGAATAACAAGAAAAAACGATGATTGAAAGACGTCTTATACATAGTTTGACCGCCTTGGTGCTGGTGTTGTTCCTTGCCAATGGCAAGTCCGCATCCGTTTTCGCTGCCGTGACGGCGGACAAATACACTTTGGTCTATTCGGACACTTCGGAACCGGGCAGGGGACGCTTGCAGGCTGAGGAAATGGCCCGCAAGCTGCTTGCTGCCACGGGAAAAGCCCCAAAGGTGTGTGCAGACACCGTACCCGTCAAAGGGTCGGTGGTCCGCTTCAAATGGAATGAAGGACTTTCTCCCTTTGCTTACCGCATCACTCCGTCGCGGAAAAGCACCACGATTGAGGCTGGCGGTGAATGGGCGATGGATCATGCGGCATCGGCCTTGTCGCAGTGGATTGCGGCTGGCAAATCCCTCACTTCTTACAGAGCCGACCGCTCGCTCGAAGGCTTGGTGTTGTTCCCCCGAAGAAATGACGCGAACCTTAGAATCCTGGTGGACAACATTTGGGATTACAGCGCAGAGACGCTTCCGAAGGCTTGGGAAGAGGCCGGTATAGACTGCAGGGACAAGCATCGCGCTCCGCAATTTGCCCAGCTTACCCGTGCCTATATGCCCGATGTGTTGGCTTTGCAGGAGTATAACCTCCACATGCACAGGGAGTTCTATTCGCTCATCCAGGCTTATGGATATGAGATTGCATACGACTCCGGGGACGGTCCTTGGAACAATACGCCCATATTCTATCTGAAGGACAGCATGGAACTGAAAGAGGTGAACTACCATCTCTTTACACCCGAACAATGGTGCAACGCCGGCACAAAGTCTTTTGCATCGGCTGTGTTCCGCCACAAGAAGAATGGAAGGCTCTTTGCCCTCATCAATGCACATCTTTGGTGGAAGAGCGACAAGGCACAGCCCGGAAGCACCATGGCGCGAGCCGCCCAGATACGCCTGATTATGGCCGAGGCGGAGATTATACGCCAAAAGCACGACTGCCCCATCTTTGTGGTGGGCGACATGAACAGCGAAGAACCCTCTGTTCCCATACAGCAATTCATCCAGGAAGGCTATGTACCCTGCTACAAGGTGGCTACCGTCAGCACCAATCACGACAACGGCCACCATGTCTGCAGTCCCACAGAAGTGGGCCGGAGAGAAAGCCGTCGCAAGAGCGGAACCAGGGAGGTGGGTGCCATTGACCATTGCCTGTTATACAATGCCAAGACCGGTGACGAGGTAAAGGTGTTCGACTGTCTCCAGCCTTATTTTACGGTGTTGATAACAGACCATTATCCTAATTTGATAGACGCTAATCTGAATGCAAGATAAGTTTACTCCCGGCTTTGTGCCAGTAGCGGTTTCAGACAAGATTGAACAGGTTGATGCAATGGACTTTATTGTCCTCAATCTGGGGCATGCCTGTACCGTTAATCCGTGGGGGCATCGCGATATTTCGTCCCCTTTCATCCGTCTGTATTACATCAAGCAGGGCAGGGCTGTCCTGCATCTGCCCGAGGGCGATATGGAAGCAACTGCAGGCCACATGTATCTTATACCCAGTTATGTGCCCCATTCGTACGAATGTGAGCCGGGTTTCGATTTCTATTACCTTTTTGTCTTCCAGTGGCTCGAACGGGGAGTGAGTGTGTTCCAGACCTATGATTTCCCCTATCAGGTCCGCTCAAACGAGGCCACCCAACTTTTGTTTGAGAATTATTGCAACCTATACCCCCAATTGAATTTGCCCAGTCAGGATGCGGCCAAGTTTGACGCGCACCCTTCTTATCGCGAGTATGTGCAGGCTTATATGCAGATGGCCCACTACGAGCGGCTTCAGCTGCATGGTCTTGTGGAGATTCTTTTCTCTTATTTTGTAAAGCATGCCAAGCAGCGTGCGGTGATGAGCGATTCTCGTATGGCCGGACTCATGAAGTATGTGCAGGAGCACATGGAGGAACCCCTCTCCACAGAAGAACTGGCCCAGCAGGCGTGTGTTACAAAGTGCCATCTGATACGGATGTTCCGCTCGGCATTGGGCATGACACCTTTGCGCTATATCACACAATGCAAGGTGCAGCATGCCCAGACCCTGCTCTTGCGAACGGAGTTAAGCGTAAAACAGGTGGGCGAGGCAGTGGGTTTCAAGGACATATCCTATTTTATCCGTCTTTTCCGTCGCCAGTTGGGATTTACTCCACAGGAATACAGGGAAAAGCTGATTGGATAGGACAATTTGAAAGGAGATATAGGACAAAATTGGCAAAAGTGCCCTGATTTGGCCGATTTTGTCAGGATATTATTTTCAATATTCATATCTATTCATATCTTTGCAAAAGATAATAATGACTTAAACAGATAGAAAATTATGATTAAGGATTTTCAGAAATCTGCCATAATTGTAGGCGACAGAAACGTAAGTTACAGTGAAATGTTGCAGCGTATCCATCTTTTTTCCCAATATACCAAGGGCGAGAAGGGAGACCGCGTATTGATGTTGAGCGAGAACAGGGAGGGTTGGATCTATGCGTTCTTCTCCGTTTGGGCGCGTCAGGAGATTGCCACTCCGGTGGATGCCGGCTCAACAGCGCATGATGTGGCTTACATCATCAAGGATTGCCGTCCCACTTGTGTATGGACATCCCGCACCAAGGTGGATCTGGTACGCGAGGCTATCAGTATGGCGGGCATAGATGTGGAAATCCTTCTGATTGACGATTATGAGTTGGCTCCTGTTAGTGGCGAGAAGGCTGTCATTGAAACCCAGATGGAAGATACGGCTCTTATCATCTACACGTCCGGAACCACCGGTTCGCCCAAGGGCGTAATGCTCTCTTTTGCCAACATTGAGGCCAATATCCGTTCTGTAAGTGATGATGTGCCCATCTTCAATACGGAGCGTTGTACGCTGATTCTGTTGCCCCTGCACCATGTCCTTCCCTTGGTTGGCTCAATGGTGGCACCCATTACCAAGGGTGGTGGTGTGGCCATCTGTCCTTCCATGTCTGGACCTGACATCATGGAAACCCTTTGCCGGGGCAAGGTGGCCATCATGATTGGTGTGCCCCGTCTGTGGCAGACCCTCTATCTGGGTATTAAGAAGAAGATTGATGCCAGTGCCGTGACCCGTTTCCTCTTTTGGCTTTGTGCCAAGGCGGGAAGTCCTGCGTTGTCAAAGACCATATTCAAGTCGGTACACAAGAAGATGGGCGGCCACATTACTTATTGTGTGTGTGGAGGCGCGTCCTTGGACAAGGAGATTGGTGAAGGTCTGCGCACATTAGGCCTGGATGTATTGGAGGGCTATGGCATGACCGAGGCCGCTCCCATGATTTCGTTCACCCGTCCCGGTGACATCATACCCGGCTGTGCCGGATTGCCTTTGCCCACGGTTGAGTGCAAGATAGTAAACGATGAGTTGTGGGCCAAGGGTCCCAATATCATGCAGGGATATTACAACCGTCCCGAAGAGACGGCAGAGGTGCTGGATAAGGACGGTTTCCTCCATACCGGTGACTTGGCGCGTTTTGATGAGAAGGGCCGCGTCTACATTACCGGACGAAGCAAGGAAATCATTGTGCTTTCCAACGGAAAGAATGTACAGCCGGCCGAAATCGAATTCCAGTTGGAGCAGTATCCGGTTCAGGTAAAGGAAGCTGCTGTGGTGCAGGACGGTGATTTGCTCAAGGCCATCATCGTACCCCAGCCAGAATGGGCAGGCGAGAAGAACGATGAGCAGTTGGAGGATGAACTCAAGCGCGAGGTGTTGGAACCTTTCAACCGTACCGTGGCCAATTATAAGAAGGTAATGGGCGTGTTTGTCTATCGTGGCGACCTTCCCCGTACCCGTCTGGACAAACTCCAGCGTTTCAAACTGAAGGAAATTGTGGAAGCCGGTTCGCACCGCAAGCAGAAGGTGGAGACCGAAGTGGAGCCTACGTTCAAGGAATATCAGATGGTGAAACGCTATCTTGAGCAGGAAAAGAAGGTGAAGATAAAGCCCAATGACCATCTGGAAATGGACTTGGCCATGGATTCGTTGGACAAGGTAAGCTTGCAGGGCTTCATTGAGTCAACCTTCGGAATGGTGGTCAAGGTGGAGCGCATGGCAGATTTCAAGGATGTACAGGCTTTGTGCGAGCATATTGCCAGCCACAAGACACGTATGGAAGCGGAAGATACTGACTGGCGTCATCTCATTTATGCTTCCACCTCTCATCTTGAACTTCCCCAGCCAGCCGTCACCTATCCATTGGTGGCCAAGTTGTTCAAGGCCAACTTCCGTCTTTATAACCGTCTTTCGGTAAAGGGTGTGGAGAACATACCGGCAAAAGGCCCCTTCATTCTGGCTTCCAATCATGAGAGCTTCCTGGATGGCCCCTTGGCATATACCGGTCTCTCATGGGACATGGTAAAGAACTGCTATTCTTATGCCACCGAGGAGCATGTACGTTCCGGTCTCATGAAGTATCTGGCCGGCCGTCATAACATCATTCTGATGGAACGCAGCAATCTCAAGAACTCCATTCTGAAACTTGCCGAGGTGCTGAAGCTTGGACGCAACGTGGTGATATTCCCCGAGGGAACCCGCACGCGCAATGGCAAGATGAACCGTTTCAAGAAGATGTTTGCCATCTTGAGCAAGGAAATGAATGTGCCCGTGCTTCCGGTTTGCATCCGTGGCGCATACGAGGCACTTCCGCGCGGAACCCATTATGTACGCCCCAGCAAGATAGAGGTGGAGTATCTGCCCCCCATCTATCCCCGTGAAGACATGAGCTATCAGGAATTTGCCGATTTTGTGCGTAAGGCCATCGAGGACGCCAAGAAGAAGTGAGCCTCTGTCCGACATGAAGAAGCATGAATTCCTTCCCTTGCCACAGGAAAGGGCAAATACCTGGACCCATCTCTCTGGAGCGGTCTTTGCCCTTGCCTCCATTTGGATGATATGGCCCTCTGCCCGTTTGGGGTGGCAGATGGCCTTGGGTGTGGCGTTCTTTGTGGCGGGGATGTTTCTGATGTTCCTTTCCAGCACGCTTTATCATTGGGCGCCAAAAGGCAGGCTAAAGCAGGCTTTGCGAAAGTGCGACCATATTAGCATATATGTGATGATTGCCTGTTCCTATTCTCCCATCTGTATAGGAGTGGTGGGAGGAAAGGTGGGCTGGATAGCCTTTGCTGTGCAGTGGATTCTGGTGCTTTCCGGAACGGTGTACAAACTCATCGCCCTGGGCCGTTGGCCTCGTCTCTCCTTGGCGCTCTATTTGGCCATGGGCTGGAGCGTGGTGCTTATCATGAGACCAGTGGTGAAGGCGCTGACCCCTCTTTCCATGTGCCTTTTGGTGGCCGAAGGACTGTTCTATACGGTGGGCACCTATTTCTATGCGCATGACGACCGTCCTTCCTTCCATGCCATCTGGCACCTGTTCGTGCTTTTGGGGGCTGTGGCGCATTGGGCAGTGGTGCTCAGCATTGTCTTGACCCATAGTGGTGTGTGATGAAATTGATTTGATAAATATCCGATATCATGAAAACAAGGATTCTTTTTGTGTGCCATGGCAACATTTGCCGTTCGCCCATGGCAGAGATGATAATGAAGAAGATGGTGGCCGACCGCGGCTTGGAGCATTTGTACCACATTGAGTCTGCCGCCACATCCACCGAGGAGATTGGCAATGACATCTATCCCCCGGCCAAAGCCGAACTGCGTCGGCAGGGAATTCCTTTTACCTCGCGTGGCGCGTGGCAGATGCAAGAACAGGACTATCAGCGTTTCGACCATATTTTTGTAATGGACACCAACAACCTGCGTTGGCTCAATATGCGTATGCCTTCTATTGTGCAGTACAGGAACGGCCGATATGCCGACCCCTCTGGGAAAATCCGTCTGCTCATGACTTTGGCCGGTAGGGAGGCAGATGTGGCCGACCCTTGGTACACCGGCAATTTCAACCGCACCTATCGCGACATCTGCGAAGCCCTCACCGCCCTGCTGGAAATGAACTAGTATCCCAGAAAATCAAGGAAACCTTTGGCGCATTGGTGGAAAAAGCGTATTTTTGCATAGTTTAGTATTGTTTAATCCAAATAATTGACATACCATTATGAAAGAAGCATTGGTAAATCGTTTCTTGAAATACGTTTCGTTTGATACCCAGAGCTGCGAGGATGCCCAGGGATGCCCCAGCACGCAGAAGCAGTTTGCCCTGGCCGAATACCTGGTGCAGGAACTGCAGGAACTGGGACTGACGGAAGTGGAGATGGATAGCCACGGCTATGTCTATGCCACCTTGCCGGCCAATACGGATCGCCCCGTACCCACAATTGGTTTCATCAGCCACATGGATACCAGCCCCGATTGCAGCGGAGCCAACGTGAACCCCCGTATCATTCCCAATTATGACGGCTCTGATGTGGTGTTGGATGCCCAGGCTGGCATTGTAACCCGCGTGTCCCAGTTTCCCGAACTGAAGGACCATATTGGTGAGGACTTGATTGTAACTGACGGCCACACACTTTTGGGTGCCGATGACAAAGCCGGTATTGCGGAAATTGTGACTGCCATGACTTGGCTGATGGCGCATCCAGAGATTGAGCACGGAAAAATCCGTGTGGCATTCAATCCCGATGAAGAGATTGGCGCTGGCGCACATCTCTTTGATGTGGAGAAGTTCGGTTGCGAATGGGCATATACCATGGATGGTGGTGAAGTGGGCGAGTTGGAGTATGAGAACTTCAATGCCGCCAGCGCCAAAATCCGCATCAAGGGACGCAATGTACATCCCGGATATGCCAAGGACAAGATGATAAATGCCTGTCTCATCGCCAACGAGTTTATGAGCCTGATGCCTGGCAACGAAGTGCCGGGCAAGACGGACGGGTACGAAGGTTTCTTCCATCTTTGCGCCTTCCAGGGTACTGTTGAGGAAGCCACGCTTTCCTATATCATCCGCGACCATAACAAGGGAATGTTCCAGTTGCGCAAGCAAGTGGTGTTGGATACGGCAGAACGCCTGAACGCAATCTACGGCGAAGGCATCGTAACGCCCGAGGTAAAGGATCAGTATTACAACATGAAGTGTATGTTGGAAGACAAGATGCACATCATCAGCATAGCGGAGCAAGCTATTACCGAGGCTTGCGGAGTATGCCATGTGGTGCCCATCCGTGGCGGCACGGACGGTGCGCAACTTTCCTTCAAGGGCTTGCCTTGCCCCAACATCTTTGCCGGTGGTCTCAACTTCCACGGCCTGCATGAGTTCATCACGGTGCAGAACATGGAAAAGGCCATGCACACGGTGGTCAACATCTGCCGCCTTGTGGCTGCCCGATAAGAGATTTTATAATGTTCTTTATAAACGAGTACGGTTTCCTGATTATGGAAACCGTACTCGTTTATACGGGTTATCAAAAGTCTTCATCCTCGTCGTCATCACCCATGTCGAAATCGAAGTCGCCGAAGAAGACGGGGGTGTCTTGTGTGAACTCGTCCAGACTGCGGCGGTCTTTCTTGGTGGGGCGTCCGGTTCCCTTGGCACGATTGACAAAACCGCTGATCTTGCTCATCTCCAGCAGTTCGTATTGCTGTGGCGGGGTGACGTCCTCCAAAATTTCGGGAATGAGTTTTGCCCCCACCCGGCGTTCTATGGCCTGCAGCACCTTGAAGGAATAGGTGACAGGCGGCTTGCGTACCTCTATCACATCGCCAACCTTGATGAGGCGGGACGGTTTAAGCTGTGCTCCACGCAGGGTTATCTGCCCTTTCTTGCAGGCGGCAGCGGCAATGGTGCGGGTCTTGAAGATGCGTGCCGACCACAGCCATTTG
The DNA here is from genome assembly GCA_017379075.1 of Bacteroidaceae bacterium. Classification (GTDB taxonomy): domain Bacteria; phylum Bacteroidota; class Bacteroidia; order Bacteroidales; family Bacteroidaceae; genus Physcousia. Next base: position 44,150 of record JAFNXL010000033.1, on the reverse strand, counting down.
TCCACGCGGGCTTCGGTGCTCTTATTTTCCATTGTAGTTGCACATTGCAAATTGGATTCCGCTAAGGGCGAACGCCTTGATGGCATCGCAGGCCACGGGGGCCTTCTCTTCTATTATCTTGCGGTCGTCCGGACTGAACTTTCCCAACACAAAATCGACCTGCGCTCCGCGTTGGAAATCGTTTCCGATACCGAACTTCAGACGGTTATACGCCTCGGTGCCCAACATCTGGGCAATGTGCTTCAGGCCGTTGTGTCCGGCCGCACTGCCGTTGGGCTTCATGCGTATGGTGCCGACGGGAAGGCTGAGGTCGTCCACCACAACCAGGAGGTTTTGCAAGGGAATCTTTTCCTGCTGCATCCAGTAGCGTACAGCATTTCCGCTCAGGTTCATGTAGGTGCTGGGCTTGAGCAGCACCAGCTGGGCGTTCTTGGCGCGGCAATGCGCCACAAAACCATAGCGCTTGTCCTCGAATGTGGCCTTGCAGGCCTGCGCCAGCGCGTCCACGATGTGGAAACCGATGTTATGACGTGTGCCTTCGTATTCCGGTCCGATGTTTCCGAGACCCACAATGAGGTATTTCATATTGTTACAAGACTCTTGTCGGGGTTTGAAAAATGATAGGAGTTGTGAAAACAGTCTCATGGCGATAAAAGAACGGACCGCAGCCCTGCCTTCGTGATGTGGTGAAGTGCGGAACGTGCGGTCCGTAATGGTTATTATGTTCTTTTATGCAAAAGATGCCGTAAGATTACTTAGCCTTGGCAGCAGCACTCATGGCGCTACGTGTCATCTTAACCTGGCATACAACAACGCTGGGGCTGGTAACCAGTTCCAGACCTTCGTAGCTGAGCTCTGATACCTTGATGGTCTTGCCCAGTCCGAGGTGGGTAACGTCGATGTCGAGCTTTTCGGGGATGGCAGTGTAAACGGCACGAACCTTCAGCTTGCGCACGCCAGCAGCCAGCTTACCACCGGCCTTCACACCTTCTGCCAGACCGTTCAACTTGATGGGCACTTCCATGATGATGGGCTTGGTCTCGGTGATTTCGTAGAAGTCTACGTGCAACAGCTGGTCTGTAACGGGGTGGAACTGCAATTCCTTCATGATGGCCTTGCACTCCTGTCCGTCGATGGTCAGGTTTACGCTGTAGATGTCGGGAGTGTAAACGAGCTTGCGCAACTCGTCCTGGGTAACGGTAAAGCTCTTTGCTACGGGCAGACCGTTCTCGCCCTTGGCTTCACCATACAAGTTACAGGGAACTGCACCAGTCTTACGGATGTTGCGGGCAGCCTTCTTGCCAGTTTCGGTTCTGGCAGTACCTTTGATGTCGATACTTTTCATTTTTTTGTGTTACTCTAAATTAAGTGAATAAATTTTGCTTAATTCGCCATCACACGGCTCAAAAGCGCGGCAAAGGTACGCTTTTTTTCTGGTTTGGCACCTATTTTGCCTCTTTTTTTCCTGTTTTTTAATGCTTTTCAGCCTAAATGTGCTCAGAATTCGATGTCAATCTGTATTTCTGAAGGGAACTCCTTGCGTGGTGTGGCGTTCCCCTGCTGTTCCTCAATGTACCTGGTGGCCTCCTGCAGGTTGTCGGTGAACTTCTTGAAATCCTCGGGGAAGAGGAAGATCTTGTGCTTCTCGTAGCTGACGGAAGGATAGTCGCCATCCCCTCCCTTTTGCCGTTTGCTCTCGGTGATGCAGAGGTAAAGCTCGCCGGCACGGTTCTTTTTTACATCTATATAATATATGCGGTTGCCCGCTTTTACGGTGCGGGAATAGATGATGTCGCGTTCGTCCTCGTGGATGTTTTTCTGCTCGGTTTTCATGTGGTAAATCGCTAAATTTATCCCAAAAGTGCAGATATTTCCTTAATCTACCAAAAAAACAGTCTAAAATTGTGTAAAATTGAGCGATTTTGAGTAATTTTGCCTGCTCATTCAACTATTCGTTATGATAAATAGAGAATTAATCCGTTCAAAAGTAGTGCAAATCTGTTATTCATTCGCACAGAATGAAGGCCGTAATCCCAAGGTGGCAGAACAGGAACTTTCGTTTAGCTTTTCGAAGGCATACGAGATGTACATGCTGTTGCTGTTGTTGCTGACAGAAGTGGGCCGTGTGGCAGAGCGTATGTATGATGTCCGTGTAAAACGTGCAGAGCGACTGGGCGAAGACACACCGCATAATCCGAAGTTTGTGCAAAATCGCTTCATGAAGCAGCTGGAGTGCAACAACACCCTCCTGTCTTATCGTGAGACATTGAGTGATGACTTTTTCAATGCGGAGTATGAGCGCAATCTCTGGAGCCGGATTGAGAACAGCGACTATTTCAATGCCTATATGACAAGTGGAAAATCCTCATACGAGGAAGACCGCGACATCTATCGTGCCATCTACCGCAACGAGATATGCAACAACGAGAACCTGGACGGAATGTTCGAGGACTTGGGCCTGTACTGGAACGATGACAAGACCATTGTGGACACTTTTGTACTGAAGACCATCAACAAGTTCACTCCGGACAGCACCGAAGAGCAGGAACTGATGCCCGAATTCCGCTATCCCGAAGACAGGGAGTTTGCTACAAGCCTGCTGAACCACACACTTGCCAACGTGGCATACTATGACCAGTTGATTGCCGACCATACCCGCAACTGGGAACTGGAGCGCGTGGCGCTGATGGACCGTATCATCATGCGCGTTGCCTTGGCGGAAATCATCTGCTTCCCCGAAATTCCTGTGGGCGTGAGCATCAACGAGTATGTGGAACTGGCCAAGGTGTACAGCACGCCCAAGAGCTGGCGCTATGTGAACGGCACGCTTGACAACATTTCCAAGAAGCTGCTGTTGCAGAACAAGATTGTGAAGAGCGTAAAGTGAAATGGTCCAGCGAGGCCACCGGAAGTAATCCCGATAAAACCTAACTAACATTATATATAATAATATTATGAGTACATTTATGCAAGCTGCCCAGGGAGGCGGAATGTCAATGTTGCTGATGATGGTTGTCATCTTCGGTATCATGTGGTTCTTTATGATCCGTCCCCAGCAGAAGAAACAGAAAGAAATCCAGCGTTTCCGCGATTCCATAACCACCGGAACCAGTGTTGTTACCGCCGGCGGAATCTATGGCGTGGTACGTAAAATCGACGAGACAGAAAATATCCTGCACATCGAAGTGGCAAACGGCGTGAACATCCGTGTAGACCGCAACTCGGTCTATGCCAATGCCCAGGCTCCCGTAGCCAAATAAGCAAGATGCGGGAATGGACAGGATCCTGCGGACACAACTGGAAAAAATCAGAAAATTCTTGTACAGTCAACAGTGCAAGAGTTTTCTGGTTTTTTTGTTTTTCCTGTTTGTCTCTGCAAGTTTCTGGACGCTCCAGACGCTGAACGAAACGCTGGAGGTGAATGTGCGCCTGCCGTTGCAGTTGCTCAATGTCCCCAAGACGGCTGTGCTCACAAGGGAACTGCCCGAAGCGGTGGACGTGAGGCTGAGTGACAAGGGAAGCGTGCTTGTGCAGTATCTGTACAGAAAGAAGCTCCAGCCCCTGATGCTGGACTTTGCCAATTATGACAAAGGAAACGTCAGTGGCAGAGTGGTGATTCCGCACAACGATTTGATACGTCTGCTGCAACCCCAACTGATAGAGAGCAGCAAGGTGCAGAGCATCAATCCTGATACGATTGATTACTATTACACCAGAGGCTTGCCTTCCCGACTGCCCGTAAAGGTGAAGGGTATCGTAAAGACCACGGCGCAGAACTACCTGAGCGCGTTGCATTGCTATCCGGATTCCGTGGAGGTGTATGCACCCGCCAGTGTGATGGACACGATGAAGTGTGCCTATACGTCAGAAGTGGTATGGGAGGGACTTACCGAGACCGTTACCCGTGAAGTGGGCTTGTATCCCATAAAGGGAGTGAAGTACATGACTCCGAAGGTGAAGGTGAAGGCCCAGGTGGACTATTATGTGGAAAAGACCGTTGAAGTGGCCATCGTGGGGATGAACTTCCCCGCAGACAAGGTGTTGCGCACTTTCCCCTCAAAGGCCAAGGTTACGTTTCGTGTGGGAGCGGCACATTCTGAGCGCAAGTGGGAAGACGAGCTTGTGCTGATGGTTACCTACGATGAGTTGCTGGAAAACAGTGACAGGAAGTATCGTCTGAGACTGAAAAACCGGCCCGAGGGCGTGTCGCACATACGCATTTCGCCGGCCGAAGTGGATTATCTTATTGAACACGCGGCAACCGAGAACGATGGCTGACATACGCATTGGCATAACCGGAGGCATAGGCAGCGGGAAGAGCTACGTTGCCCGGCGGCTGGAGGAGAAGTTCTCCGTTCCGGTCTATGATTGCGACAGCAGGGCAAAGGCGCTGATGGCCACAGACGCAACAATCCGTGAAGGACTGGTGCGGATGTTCGGGGACGAGGTGTACGAAAACGGAGCGCTAAACCGTCCGATGCTTGCCGCCCGCATCTTTGGCCATCCGCAACATCTGGCGGCAGTGAACGCATTGGTACATCCCCGCGTGCGGCAGGACTTTGAGTCGTGGGCCGATGGCAGGACCGATCGGATTGTGGCGGTAGAAAGTGCCATACTCTTCTCAAGCGGAATGGACAGACTGGTGGACTTTGTCATTGGTGTGACGGCTCCGGAACCCATACGTCTGGAGCGCGTGCTTTCCAGAGACGGATGCACACCGCAGCAGGCCTTGGCACGGATGCAGAGCCAGCAGCACGAGGCCGGCGACGTGCGGTTCAGCCTGCTCAACGACGGCATTTGCCCGGTGGACGAGCAGTTGGCGGAAATATTGGAGACAGTGAATAAAATATATTAACATACACAGATAATACAGAGAAAATTATGTTGGAAAAGATTTTAGCAATATCAGGCAAGCCTGGTTTGTACAAATTGGTGTCTCATACCGGCCGTGGCCTCATTGTGGAGACACTGGATGAAAAGAAGAAGAGAATGCCCGTATTTGGCATGGACAAGGTGATTTCACTGGCAGACATTGCCATGTACACAGACGAAGAGGAAGTGCCCCTGCGCCAGGTGCTGGCCAATGTGAAGGCAAAGGAAAACGCGCAGACCGCAAGCCTTGACTACGGAAAGGCAAGTAAGGAGGAACTGGCAGAATACATGGCCCAGGTGCTTCCCAACTTTGACCGCGACCGTGTGTATTCCTCTGACATCAAGAAACTGATTCAGTGGTATAACCTGCTCATTGAGAACGGCGTGGCCGATTTTGAGGAAGCGGAAGAAACCGCTGCGGAGTAATTCCCTGCAATACGCATAGGACGGATGTCCCCGAAAGGGCACCCGTCCTATGCCTTTTAAAGCTATCATCTTAAAGAGACATTTTGCCATGAAAACGAGAATTCACCGTCATATACTTTTTGCATTTTTGTGCCTTTGCGCCCAGCTTTTGCATGCGCAACGGACACTGGAGTATAAAGTGGGCAAGGAGACACGCCCCAACCGCATCCGTTGTGTGGGAGCCGAACTGGACGCCCATTTTCATGCCAACCACGTTCCGCGAAGCGAAGGGTCTAAGGTGGAGGATTGGGCAAATGTGATTGTGCCCCGCATCAAGGATATGCAGGTGCAGAGCCTGCGTGTGATGGTGCTGCCCCAATGGTATGAGCCGCGGAACGACAATGATGACCCTGTTGTGGCGGATAATGGAGGGTTTTGTTTTGACGCTCCTCAGATGCAAAGCCTTTACCCCATATTGGACTTGGCACAGGAAATGGGTATTCCCGTGACCATTGTGCCTTGGGGTGCCACTCCCGAGAGCTTTATGTCGTCCCGAAAGGGCTGGATTGTTCTTCCGGAGAACCATGAAGAGTATGCCGAGAACATCTCGGCCCTGCTGTGTCATCTGATAAAGGACCGCAAGTATGACTGCATTGACGAAGTGACGCCCGGCAACGAACCGGACGGGTGGGGCATGCCTTCCAGCGAATACGTTTCCCTGTGCAAGACGCTGCACGCCCGTCTTGAGAAGGACCGGTTGCTGAAGCATGTCCGGCTGAATCTGGTTGACAATACGGACCGCGGAGGCAGTTTCGATTATCTGGAGGAGTGCGTGCCCGGACTGAAGGGCATAGCCGATGTGGTGAACAGCCACACCTATATCTTTGGCTATGACACCCCTTCGGAAAAAATCATGCAATGGGAGGAACAGAATTGCCGCATAGCAGCCCGTGCGGGACTTAGGCATTGTGTGGGCGAGTTTGGAAGCAATCAGACGATGGGCGCATCGCGCCAGAAGGACATTGACCAGTATAGGAGAGGGGTGCTAATGGTGCGCACCGCCATCTCCTTGTTGGCTGCAGGAGCATATAATATCAGCTATTGGCAACTGTTTGACCAGTATTACAGCCGTCACGACAACTATGCGCAGATGCAGCAGTTGGGCATGTGGAAGAGTGTGAAGGCCGATTATGCCACTGAAACCTATCATGACAGCATCAGCTGCGACTATGAAGTGCGCCCCCAATTCTATGCCTATTCTTTGCTTACCCGCTTTGTGCGCCCCGGAGCAAGGGTTTATAGAATGACTGCCGATGGCGACATGGGTCTGACCAACGCCCTCTGCGTGCGCAACCGAGACAAGTCATGGGTCTACGTTGTGGCCAACCAGGAAAATATCGATCTCTGTGTAACGCTCCGAAACGAACGCCATCCCCTTCGCGGACACTACGAGCAGTATGTCTATCAGGAAGGGCTGTTGCCCAATGACGGAAGCCAGCTAAAACCATTGAATGGTGTTAGAGAGGCAGCAGGAAGTTTAAGCGTGGATATTCCGGCCAATACTGTTATGCTGTTCCGTTTCCGCCGGTAGGTTTCTTGTCCGATAACTGTAAATTTGTTTTTTCACTACGGCGGAGAAGTTTTTTTGCTGTTGTAAAATCTTTGTTTCATTACTTGGAACATACGTTTCATTGTTTGGAACGTACGTTTCATCAGTTGGAACATAAAATACACCAGTGAAGAAAATTCTTTTATATCACTGGTGTATAACAAATTATGTCTTATGTGTGAACACTGTTTCAGTTATGCGCTTTTCCTCCCTTATGAAATGTGCTTTTCCCGGTACCTTTTTATGATATGTCGTAAACTTGACAGCATAAAAAAGAGGATGCACCGCACGGATGCATCCTCACTCCTTAAAATATTATGCTGTGTGGGTTACAGTTCCCATCCCAGGGCGCTGGCGCCGAGAACGGCAGCTGACGCGCCATCCAGTTCAGAGAGGAGAAGCTTGGCCTTGCCCTTATAGTTGAAGAGGACATTTTCGTCGTAGGCCTTGCGTACGGGGTTCATCAGCAGGTCACCAGCCTTGGTGGGACCGCCGAAGAAGATGAATGCCTCGGGGCTGCTGAAGTTGGCAAAGTCGGCGCAAGTGCGTCCCAGCAGTTCGCCGGTATAGTCCATGATTTCCTTAGCCAGCTGGTCGCCCTGAGCTGCAGCAATGGCGATGTCCTTGCTCTCAAGCTGGTCGCTGGGGATGTCGCGCAAGGTAGAGGGGGTATTGCGGATGGCCATCCATTCGCGGGCAGTGCGTGCCATACCTGTGGCGCTGCAATATGCCTCGATACAGCCCTTGCGTCCGCAACCGCATTCGCGTGCGTGCTCGCTACGGTCAATCACCACATGACCCAACTCGCCGGCGAAACCGTCGCAGCCGTAAACCAACTGTCCGTTCACAACGATGCCACTGCCAAGTCCGGTTCCCAGGGTGATCATGATGAAGTTCTTCATGCCCTTAGCCGCACCGTAGGCCATTTCACCGATAGCTGCAGCGTTGGCGTCGTTGGTCAGTGCTACGGGAATACCCAGCTTGTCGCTGAACATCTTTGCCAGGGGTACGATTCCGGGCCACTCCAGGTTGGGGGCGTTCTCAATACTTCCGTTATAGAAGTTTCCGTTGGGAGCGCCGATACCCATTGCGTGAATCTTGTCAATTCCGCCCACTTGCTCAATGATGGGGTTCAGGGCCTCGCAGCAGTCTGCCACATACTGCTCGGCAGTTCCATGACCGCGAGTCTTAACAGAAACACTTGCCACCACGTTGGCATCCTTGTCAACAATACCGAAAACGGAGTTGGTTCCACCCAAGTCCAGACCTATTACATAAGGTTTTTTTTCCATGATATAATAAATTATGTATTAAATATGAAATAATATAGATTTCTTGCCAAAAAAGTATTTGACTCCCACAAAGGTAAAGAATTCATTTCAGAAATCTCCACTTTTACTGTGAAAAAATATGAAAAGTCGAAAAAAATTACGAATTTTGCAACAATTATGTGGATAGACCCTATAAAAACCATAGACTTGATTATAAAAGGACTGATTGTGGGCATAATTGTGAGTGCTCCGATGGGTCCGGTTGGTGTGCTTACCGTGCGCAGAACGTTGAACAAAGGCCACCGTTACGGGCTGGCGACAGGCATCGGCGCGGCCGTGAGCGACATGATATATGCCATCCTTACGGTATTGGGCATGAGTGCGGTGATGGATATCGTGGAAAAACCCTCGACAATGCTTTATCTGCGTTTGGGCGGCAGCATCATGCTGTTTCTTTTCGGTTGGTACACTTACCGTTCCAAACCCTCCATCGCACCGCCCGGACAGCACCGTGGTAACTTTTTCCAAAATGCGCTGACCGGTTTCCTGGTGACCCTGAGTAATCCGCTCATCATCTTCCTGTTCATGGCGCTCTTCGCCCGTTTTGATTTTGTGCAGCCTGAGTCGCCGGTTGAGCAATCCCTGGGCATGGTAGCGATTTTGGCCGGAGCCATGATTTGGTGGCTCTCGCTAACGCATGCTATCGACAAGGTAAGAAGCAGTTTCCACATGAACACCATCGGCCGCATCAACCGCTACATTGGCGTGGGTGTGATGATAGCCTCGGTGATCGGTCTGGCCTATACTTTTTTCTATTAAGGATAAATTTTTCAGACCATGTATATTGCCCGAAAATTACGACAGTCGCATGTAACCGCCTATGTCCTGTATATGTATCAGGTTGAGGATATCATACGGGCATACGGATTGGACCTTGACCGCATCTGCTACCAATATCTGCCCCGTTTCAACTATACAAAGGAACAGCAGGCCGAGGTGGGAGAGTGGTATGCCAATCTGATTGGTATGATGCGTGACGAGAACATCCAGCAGAAGGGGCATCTGCAGGTGGTGCGCAACACCGTATTGCTGCTTGCCGACCGCCATCAGGAACTTTTGCAGGATCCCAAACAATCTTTCTACAATGCCGCTTACTTCAAGGCCTTGCCCTGTATTGTGGACCTAAGGGCGCACGGCGCAAGCAGGGAAGTCCACGAGATTGAGAATTGTCTGGATGCCGTCTATGGCGTCACCCTGTTGAAAATGAAAGGACAGGAGGTTTCGGAAGCTACGGAAAATGCCATCAAGCCCATTGTCCATCTGCTGGAAATGCTTTCAAAGGAATATAATAACGAAAAAACATCATAAATAAAGATATGAACCAAGAAATTGAGAGAAGAAGGACATTTGCCATCATATCCCATCCCGATGCCGGTAAGACAACCTTGACAGAAAAATTGTTGCTCTTCGGAGGCCAGATTCAGGTTGCCGGTGCGGTAAAGAGTAACAAGATAAAGAAAACGGCCACCAGCGACTGGATGGAGATTGAAAAGCAGCGCGGAATCAGCGTGACCACCAGTGTGATGGAGTTTGACTATCAGGGATATAAGGTGAACATTCTGGACACTCCCGGTCACCAGGATTTTGCCGAGGATACGTTCCGTACCCTTACGGCCGTGGACAGCGCCATCATTGTGGTGGACAGCGCCAAGGGTGTGGAGACGCAGACACGCAAGCTGATGACCGTCTGCCGCATGCGCAAGACCCCTGTTATCATCTATATAAACAAGATGGACCGCGAGGGCCGCGATCCCTTTGACTTGCTGGATGAACTGGAAGAAGAACTCCAGATAAAGGTGCGCCCGCTCAGCTGGCCCATCAACCAGGGTATGCGTTTCAAGGGCGTGTATAACATTTATGAAAACAACCTGAACCTCTTTACACCCGACAAGCAGAAGGTGACGGAAAAAGTGAGTGTGGACTTGAACAGCGAGGAACTGGACCTGCAGGTGGGTGAGGCCGATGCGGCAAAATTGCGTGAGGACCTGGAACTGGTGGACGGTGTGTATCCCGAGTTTGATGTGGAAAGCTACCGCGATGCGGAAGTGGCGCCGGTATTCTTCGGCTCTGCATTGAACAACTTTGGCGTGCAGGAAATGTTGGACTGTTTTGTGCAGATTGCTCCCTGTCCCCGTCCAGTCAAGGCAGAGGAACGTACCGTGGATCCCGAAGAAAACAAGTTCTCTGGCTTCATCTTCAAGATTACGGCCAACATTGACCCCAATCACCGTTCATGTATCGCTTTCTGCAAAGTCTGCTCGGGACGTTTTGTGCGCAATGCGCCCTATTTTCATGTGCGCAATGGAAAGACCGTGCGTTTCTCCAGCCCTACACAGTTTATGGCACAGCGCAAGGAAACCATTGACGAAGCATGGCCCGGCGACATTGTCGGACTTCCGGACAACGGTATATTCAAAATCGGAGACACACTGACAGAAGGCGAACTGTTGCATTACAGAGGATTGCCTTCCTTCTCGCCCGAAATGTTCAAATATATTGAGAACGCCGATCCCATGAAGACTAAACAGTTGGAAAAGGGTATCAACCAACTGATGGACGAAGGTGTGGCCCAGCTTTTTGTAAACCAGTTCAATGGCCGAAAGATTATTGGAACCGTAGGCCAGTTGCAGTTTGAAGTCATCCAGTACCGTCTGGAAAACGAATACAATGCACGTTGCCGTTGGGAACCGGTCAGCCTGTATAAGGCATGCTGGATTGAGTGTGAGCCGGGGTATGAGTCAGAACTGGAGATGTTCAAGAAACGCAAGTACCAGTATATGGCAAAAGACCGTGACGGAAGAGACGTATTCCTTGCCGACTCGGGCTATGTGCTGACCATGGCACAGCAGGACTTTGAACATATACGTTTCCATTTTACAAGCGAATTTTAAATGACACAAAAAGAAATAGCTGAAGATATCCGGACCGCAGTGGAAACACTGCGCCGGGGAGGGCTGATACTATATCCCACGGATACCATCTGGGGCATCGGTTGCGATGCCACCAACGAAGACGCCGTCAAGCGTGTCTTCGCACTGAAGCAACGGAGCGACTCCAAGGCACTTATTTGTCTGGTGGACAATGCGAACCGGCTTCCCCGATATATAAGAAATATGCCTGATGTGGCATGGGATTTGATGGAGTACACGGAAAAACCGCTAACGCTGATTCTGGACAATGCGGTAAACCTGCCAGCCAGTCTGATGGCCGAGGACGGCAGCATTGGCATGCGTGTAACCCGTGAGAATATCAGCAACAAGTTGTGTTTCAAGTTCCAGAAACCCATTGTCAGTACGAGCGCGAATATAAGCGGTGAGGATTCTCCGCAATGTTTCAGCGAGATATCACCTCAGATTATTTCCGGGGTGGACTATGTCATGAAATGTCGCCAGAATGACACCTCAAAAGGAACGCCAAGCCGGATTATAAAACTGAAGGCAGACGGCGAAGTCAAGATTATCCGATAAAGCAATTCATATACACATCAACATCTGATACCGTACATCGCATGATTATGAAAGGACGCAATTTTTGGGCTTATATTATCAAGTGGCGCCGACGTCACTTGTCCGACAACCAGTTCATGTTGCTCATCAGCCTTCTGGTGGGTGTGTTCACTGCGTCTGCAGGTTTGCTGTTGAAGTGGCTTATTGAGTCTATTGAGCATTTGCTCACTCATGGATTCAACATAACGGAAGCCAACTGGCTTTATTTGGTTTATCCGGTTGTGGGAATCTTGTTTACCATGCTCTTTATCCGTTACATCGTGAGGGATGACATTGGACATGGCGTAACAAAAATTCTTTTTGCCATTGCGCGTAAACAGAGCAAGATTCGTCTTCATAACACTTGGAGCAGTGTTGCTGCCAGTGCCATCACAATCGGTTTTGGTGGTAGTGTGGGAGCCGAGGCCCCTATTGTACTTACGGGCAGCGCCATTGGCAGTAACCTTGGCCGCGCATTCTATCTGTCCGGCAAGCAGATGATGCTGTTGGTGGGCTGTGGAGCGGCCGGAGCTGTGGCAGGTATTTTCAAGGCACCGATTGCAGGCTTGGTGTTTGTGCTTGAGGTACTGATGATAGACCTTACCATGAGCAGCCTTCTGCCGTTGTTGGTAAGTTGTGTCACGGCGGCAGGTATTACCTTTGCCGTTTCCGGCATCAGCCCGGTTTTCGAGTTCCACCTTGTAGACCCTTTCCAGGTAACCCGCATCCCGGCATATATCATGTTGGGAATTATGTGTGGTTTGGTGGCATTGTATTTTACCCGTACAATGAACTGGTTTGAAGGCGTGTTCCGCCGTTTGGGAAATCCGTATGCCCGGTTGCTGCTTGGCGGAGTGACGTTAAGTCTTCTTATTTACCTTTTCCCCCCATTGTACGGAGAAGGGTATGACCTTATAACGCTCCTGCTGAATGGAAACGGTACGGCAGATTGGGAAACCGCCCTTAACAGCTCGTTGTTCTATGGCCATTCGCACTTGTTGCTGCTTTATCTGAGCCTGATCATCCTTTTCAAGGTGTTTGCCTCAACGGCGACAAATGGAGGCGGCGGTTGTGGCGGAATCTTTGCGCCCAGTCTTTTCCTGGGATGTATATCCGGATTTGTGTTCAGCCGTATATGGAACATTTACAGCATATTCTCCTTTACTGTGCCGGAACGAAATTTTGCCATGTTGGGTATGTGTGGTTTGATGAGCGGAGTAATGCATGCTCCGCTGACGGGCATATTCCTTATTGCGGAACTTACTGGTGGTTACCAATTGTTCATGCCATTGATGATTGTGGCCGTTTGTGCATATCTAACCATTAAGATTTTTGAACCGCACAGCATTTATGCCATGCGTCTGGCGCAGCGCGGTGAATTGCTTACTCACCATTCTGACCGTTCCATACTCACACTCATGAGCATGGATAGTGTGATACAACATTATAATAAGGTGCTTTATCCGGACATGACCCTTATGGACATTGCCAACCATGTCAGCACAAGCCGATATTTTGTATTCCCGGTTGTGGACAAGCAAATGAAATTGATTGGGGTCGTCTACTTGGATGATATACGTCATTTGATTTTCCGTACCGAATTGTATCGCGATTTCAGAGTGGCACAATTGATGAAACCGCCAGTGGCAAGGTTGAGTGTGCAGGACCCCATGGATGTGGTGCTGAAAGTGTTTGACCGCACTCGGATGTGGAATCTTCCGGTGGTGGATTCTGAAGGGACATTTGTCGGCTTCATTCGCAAGAGTAGCGTTCTGGCCGTCTACAGGCAGATGATGGCAGACTATTCTACGGACTGATGTGTCTTTTTTATGTCTGATGACATCTTGTATAGTCTAGTAAAACCAGCGAGCATGGCGATGTATATCAGCATAACGCTTAACGGTGATGGATGAAGATTGTCCCAAAGCGAATGAGGGAAGAGATTCATCCAAAAGTCCAGAACCCACAATTCTGCTTGTACACACAAAGTCGTAAATGAGGCAAACAACGGTATGGGTAATATCAACGTGAACAATCCTCCGTATATAAGGGCTGTGGTTATTGGTATCAGGATTAAGCTGATTATTGGACCCGACAATGGCAGTGTATGGAAATAGTATGCTGATAATGGAAGAGTCCCGATTTGTGCAGACAACGACAGCAACAGCATCCGGGCTGGCCATCGGACCATAATGGGCCATGAATGGAAAAGACTGTGAAAGGGGGAGTAGGCCAGGGCAATGAAGAGTACGGCAAGGAAAGAAAGTTGGAATCCGATGTCTGTCAATAAAGACGGATTTGCAAAAAGCATGAGGGTGGCGGAAAGCGTCAGCGTGTGAAGAAGAGGAGGGGTGCGGAATAACAGGATGCCCAGGCAGACCAAAGAGAGCATGGATGAGGCCCGGATCAATGAAGCTGGCATTCCCGTCAATAGCGTGTAAGTCCACAGACCACATATCAGAAGCGGCAGGGCGATCCAACGAAAAGGGGAAAATCTGACCCAACGTATGCAAATAACACATAGAAGCCCGTATATGACCCCTAAGTGCATTCCGCTTAACGCAAGTAAATGGCTTGCTCCAACCTGACGGAATTTCGTTTTTAATTCGGAATTCAAACCCTCTCTTTTCCCCAGTACCAGTGCGGAGGTCAGACTCATCTCGTCTCCCCGCAATCCTGCTGCATGAAGACGAGACTCCAGTCGCTCGGAAATTCCACTTAACTTTTCTTCAATGAAGGATGTGCTGTTTGTCTTATCTTCCATATTCTGAAAGTTTGCAGACATCCGTTGGGCGCCAATCAATACACATAACAATAGAATCAGCAGGTCTGTAACAAACCCTTTGCTTTTGTATGACGCCCACAATGCAAAAGCCCCCACCGCAATGGTAGGGGCAAGATAAAATTCAGAAGGGAATAAATGACCCATGATTAGCCCTGCGCAAAAACAAGGGAATACAGCAATCAGGGGAGTCTTTAGGACTGTCATAACGATGCAAATCTGGCACAAGCCTCTTCCGGATTCGGTGCATTAAAGACGCTACTTCCGGCGACAAGCACATCTGCCCCCGCTTGCATGAGCAATGGGGCGTTTTCTAATGTGACACCACCGTCCACTTCGATAAGCGCCTTGCTTCCGCTTTCTTGAATTAGTGTGCGTAGCTGTTTGATTTTTTCTTCTGTATGAGGTATAAACTTCTGACCGCCGAATCCGGGATTGACAGACATGAGCAAAACCAAGTCAGCATCGCAAATGATGTCAGAAAGGAGGCTGACAGGGGTTGCCGGATTAAGGACAACTCCGGCCTTCATGCCAGCATCGCGTATCTGCCCCAAAACACGATGAAGATGGGGACAAGCTTCATAATGTACACTCATGACATGAGCGCCAAGTGCCGCAACTTCGCGAACAAACTTTTCTGGCTGAACAATCATCAGATGCACATCAAGAGGTTTTGTGCAAAGTTCTGCCACATATTTCAGGACAGGGAAACCGAATGAAATATTAGGTACAAAAACTCCGTCCATTATATCTAAATGCAGCCAGTCCGCTTTGCTGCGGTTAAACCACTCCATTTCTTGGGAAAGATGAGCGAAATCGGCCGATAAAAGAGAAGGTGCGATCATGTCAATTGAATCTTTTTAATTTTAAGAGGTTGGGACTGTGCCTTATAAGAACGTGCGAACTGACGGATATATGCCAGCACGTCATTACTTGGGCTTAAATTAAAATAAGGTAAGGGTAAAGTTTGTGTCATAGGCGTCAATATTTTGTTAGAATTACTATTAACAAAACGTTCCTATACAACAAATTATTGTATCATTGACATGAAAAAAAAGAAAAACATCGGAGATTCCCAATGTTTGGAATCTGAAAACGTTTCTTTATGCCTTATATTGGGGGGGGCTGTTTGTAGTCCCCCCAATATAGGACAGGCTGGTTATCCGACCAGGCTGATCTGGTGGCTTTGAATCATCTTGCGCAGATTGATGAGGGCATAGCGCATACGTCCCAGTGCGGTGTTGATGCTTATACCCTTTTGTTCTGCAATCTCGCGGAACGAGAGATCTTCATAAAAACGAAGGAATACAATCTCTTGCTGGTTCTCTGGCAGATAAGATAGCATTTGTTTTAATGTGCTCAGATTCTGCTGCTCAATGATTTGAGATTCTTGGCATTTTTCGCTATACTTCAAGTTGTTCAGGACCTTGGACGAGAAGGCATCCCGAGAAGCATACAAATCTGCAGTGCATGATCTGGCATGATCTATGGCCAAATTATGGGCGATACGTATTAACCAGGCATTAAATTTACCTGTATTCTGGTAGCGGTGCTCACGTATGGCTGTAATGGCACGGGTGAAAGTCTCCTGAAAAATGTCATCTGCATCTTCTCGCTTGCGCACAAGAAAAAGGATGTAAGAATATACATACTCTTGATGTCTTGCCAAGAGAATATCAAATGCATTGTCATTGCCGTTTTCATACAATGTTACCAACTCATGGTCGGTCATCGTATTAATGTTATTCATTACGCTTTGTTTTTATTGTTTTGTGTAATGTTTTCTCGATAGGCAATTTCTTTAATTAGACAATACATTTTTATATTTAACGAGACAAATTTAATGAGTTTCCACGAATCACACAAAAAATAACAATTATTTTTGGTCTAAATCATCTTTTTTTGTGTTTCTGCCTCCATCATTTAAGTTATGTTTTGATGTGTTAACATTTTTTATTACTTTTGCCATTGCTAAAAAGGATAACAATAATTTATCAACAAATATGAAACATTTACACTATTTCCCTCTGTTAGGACTCTGCTTTTTATGTGGAGGCGTTCAGACTTCATGTGTTGACAATGACTATGACTTGGACAACACGGATTACACATTGGGCATAGAGGCCAACATCACGTTGCCCTCATGCAGTACAGGAGACATTTATCTCCGTAGTTTTATGGATTTGGAGGAAGATGGAGTCATCCAGTATGTTTGGGACGAGCAGTTGAGAGATTCCATTTTTTGTGTCAGGGAGACTGGCTCTGCCGATATTGACCCTATCCGTATTAATGAAATTAAGATTGCAAAACCACAGCTGTCTCAAATTGAAACAGTGATAAGTCTTAGGGATATGGTGAATATCCAAAAACAAAGGAAAAACAAGATAAAAGTAACGATAAATAATCCTTTGTTGGGCAATGATATGGAAATAGATGTAAAAGATACTACATTTATATATGACTTGAAAGAAAATGATGCGAAGTATTCTATCAAGAACGCTGTTGCGGACCATATCTCTACTGATGTGGTAAGCATAGAGAAGGTCGGATTTGATGATGTTGATGTGACTCTTGCCATTCACTTGAATGGTTTTTCCAGTTATATTCCTTATATGCATTTGGACAATATGACGTTAACATATCCGACAGACCTCAATATTACCAATTGTACCTTTAATGGTAAAAAATGTGATGTAAAAAATGGTAGGATTATTATTAGTGAAGAAAAAGGTGAGGCTATAAAAATAAGTGATGGTGTGGAGCTGAAACTGACCATAAATGGTTTGCAGACTGGTGAAAACTTTACATTTGATGCTCAAACCCATCATGTAGAACTTAATGGCGAATTCGCTTTGAATGGCTCATTCCGCATTGAAACCGCAGAGTTTGACAATGATGAATTGAGTGAAAAAATCAATAGTTTGACAGCTGAGGATATTCTGGATTTCATAAATGGAAACTGGAACAGTTTGATTCCAGTAACTCTGGGAGTGAAGGGTAATGCAGAATTTGACAAGGATATTGTCATCAAGACCTTTACTGGTGAGGTTACTCATAATGTGGGTAGCATTGCTCCTATTAAATTAGATGATCTGCCAGATTTCCTCAATGATGACGAAGTGGTGCTTGATTTGGATAACCCTGTGTTGCTTTTTACAGCAGAGCATGATATTCCTTCTTCTGTATTTACAAGTATAGAACTGAAGAGTAATACTTGCGAAACTCCCGTCAAGACAGAAAAGGTTACATTAGATGAGGGAGAGAACAAATATTATATTGCGGACAAGACACCTAACGCTCTTCCCGAAAATTACAAAGATGCAAAGCCCGTTGGCTTTATTGGAAGTGTGCCTGCATTGATTCAGAAAATTCCGGAACGAATAGACATTGATGTAGAACCGGTTAAGTTGCATGCACAAGAACTGGACATTACCAAGAGTTATAATGTGGACATCGATTATGAGGTATTCGCACCTTTGACCTTTGGTGAAAATTTCAAGTTGGTTTATAGCGATACCGAACAAGGATGGGCCAAGGACTTGGACGATTTGGAGGATTTGAATGCGGAAATGTTGGAGTTGAAGGGTAAGATAGACAGTGACTTGCCTGCAGAATTTGAATTGACTCTTATTCCGTTGGATGCAAACGGCAAGAAGATCGATGCTTTGGAAGTGAATAGTGTGAAAGCAAATGGAAACGCCAAGAATCAGGAGTTCCAGTTTACCATCAAAGCGGCAAAAGGACATTCTCTCAATGATGTCTTGGCTGGCAAGAACGGAGTGAAACAATTGGACGGTATCAAGTATTCAGCACGTCTTTCCGGTATTAAGGGAGAAACCCTGAAAAAAGATGCCAGCATACGTCTGCACAGCATGAATGTTTCCGTAAAAGGAATCTTGTCATACGATGCCAATTAATACATTCACAAATTCATTCAAGTAAATAAATGATGAAAAATATAAAACATATTCTTGCGGTGGCGGCAATGGCTGCAGCCTGCAATGTGTCAGCACAGAATCTGAACAGTGCGTATTTCATGGACGGTTTTGCTTATGGCCACCTCATGAATCCTGCAAAAGATTATGACAGAAACAGTTATTTCAGTGTGCCGTTCCTTCCTGGAAATTTTAATGCCGGAATCAAGGGAAACATTGGCCTACAGAATATTTTCTTGAAGAACCCCAATGGTAACGGACTGGTCACCTATCTGCATCCGGAAATCAGTTATGCCAAGGCAATGGAGGGGTTCAGCAATAACAATAAGCTGCTTTCAGATATAAGATATGACCTCCTTAGCGTGGGCTTCCATGGCATGGGCGGCTATAATACCATAACAATGGGTATTCGTTCCCAAATCGGCCTGAATCTTCCCTATGAGCTGTTTTCTTTGACAAAAAGATTGGAGAACAGGGATTATGAGCTGGAAGATCTTGGCGTCAATGCCAAGGCTTGGGCCGAGATAGGCCTGGGACATAGCCACCAGATCAATGAGGCTTGGCGTATCGGTGCCAAAGCAAAGGTTCTGCTGGGTGTGGGTTATGCCAAACTGAATGTGGATGAACTGGATCTTGACCTTGAAAATCAGAACCGTTGGGTTGCCGAGGGCAATGCAACCATGGAAGTGGGCGTGAACGGATTCTCTTGGGGCGAGACAGAAACGAAAGAGTATAAGACAAAGCCCGGTACTTACCAGCAAATAGATTTCGATAATGCCGATGTGGACAAGTTTGGCCTGAACGGCGGTGGTTTTGCTGTAGATTTGGGTGCCGAATGGGATTTGGGCAAACAAGGCATTCTGGAAGGAATGAAGGTCAGCGCAGCCTTGCTGGACTTGGGCTTCATCAAGTGGAAGAATGTTTCTACTGCCTATAACAAAGGTGATGAGTTTGTGTTTGACGGATTTGAGGACATCAAGGTGGAAGACGGTCCCGGAACCTCTTTCGATGACCAGATTGATGAATTGGAAGACAAACTGTCTGACCTTATCAGTCTGCAAGACGGTGGTACCGCCTCAAAATCCAATGGTATTGGAGCCACACTGAATGTCGGTGTAGAATATGCCCTTCCTGTTTATGACAAACTCAGTTTCGGTCTGTTGAGCACAACCCGTTTCCAGGGAGAATATACCTGGAATGAGGAACGAATCAGCGCAAATGTAAGTCCGGTAAAGTGGTTTGAGGTAGGAGCGAATTTAGGTGTCGGCACGTTTGGCGCAAGCTTTGGTTGGGTGGTCAACCTGCATCCCCGTGGTTTCAACCTCTTCTTGGGAATGGACCGAATGTTGGGCAAGATTTCCAAGCAGGGAATTCCCCTCAGAAGCAATGCCGACTTCAATATCGGTATAAACTTCCCTCTTGGAAAATCAAAAATCTAAGCCAAGAAACTTTCCTCGGGAGGGAAAAAATATTCCCTCGGGAGAAAAAAATTCTTGTTACTTAAAATTTACAGCCTCGGATACATGTTATCCCGAGGCTTTTTTGTAACTTTGCATGCAACAATAAATCACATAATCAAGCAAATTATGGCTATAACTTTCTTTAAGACACCTCAGCAAACCATTATCGCCACTTTGAGCGATCATGTGCTAACGAGTGAAGAAAACGAAAAATTGTGTTGGCTCTATGGAGAAGCCACCGTAGTGAATCAGACAACCATGGAAGGCTACTTCATTGGTCCTCGCAAAGAAATGATAACACCTTGGAGCACCAATGCAGTGGAAATTACGCAGAACATGGCGTTGCAGGGCATTTCCAGAATTGAAGAATATTATCCAGTAAAGGATGCCGATGCAGAGTATGACCCCATGCTCCAACGCCTCTATAAAGGTCTGGACCAGGAGATATTTACCAACAACATCACTCCTGACCCCATCAAGAGTATCGAGAACCTGGAAGAATACAATGAGCAGGAAGGCTTGGCATTGAGCCCCGAAGAAATTGCCTATCTGCACAACGTGGAAGATCAACTGGGCAGAAAACTCACTGATAGCGAGGTCTTCGGTTTCGCACAGATCAACAGCGAGCATTGCCGCCACAAGATTTTCGGCGGAACATTCATCATTGACGGAGAAGAGAAGGAAAGCAGCCTCTTCCAGATGATCAAGAAGACCACTCAGGAGAATCCGCACAAGATCATTTCGGCTTACAAGGACAATGTGGCTTTTGCAGAAGGTCCCGTAGTTGAGCAGTTTGCTCCCGCCGACCACAGCACAAGCGACTATTTCATTATCCGCGATATTGAAAGCGTAATCAGCATCAAGGCCGAGACACACAATTTCCCCACAACCGTAGAGCCCTTCAATGGAGCAAGTACGGGAACCGGTGGCGAAATCCGCGACCGTATGGGCGGTGGTGTCGGCTCATGGCCCATTGCTGGAACTGCGGTGTACATGACCAGCTATCCCCGTACCGAGGAAGGACGCGAATGGGAACAGATTCTTCCCGTTAGAAAATGGCTGTACCAGACCCCTGAACAGATTTTGATCAAGGCCAGCAACGGAGCTTCCGACTTTGGAAACAAGTTTGGCCAGCCCCTGATTTGCGGTTCTGTCCTCACTTTTGAACACAAGGAAGAGGGCGAGGCCCAGGAATATGCCTACGACAAGGTCATCATGCTGGCCGGTGGTGTGGGATATGGAACCAAGCGCGACTGCTTGAAGGGCACTCCCCAGAAGGGAAACAAGGTTGTGATGGTTGGTGGAGACAACTATCGCATCGGCTTGGGCGGTGGCAGTGTTTCCAGCGTGGAAACCGGACGCTACAGCTGCGGTATCGAGCTGAATGCCGTTCAGCGTGCCAATCCCGAAATGCAGAAGCGTGCCAATAACCTTATCCGTGCTTTGTGCGAAGAGGAAGTCAATCCCGTTGTCAGCATCCACGACCACGGAAGCGCCGGACACGTAAACTGTTTGAGCGAGCTGGTGGAAGAATGTGGTGGACTCATTGAAATGGACAAGCTTCCTATTGGAGACTCAACTCTTTCTGCAAAGGAAATCATTGCCAATGAAAGCCAGGAACGTATGGGACTGCTCATTGATGAAAAGCATATTGACCATGTGCGTGAGATTGCCGAACGTGAAAGGGCTCCGTTATATGTGGTGGGCGAAACCACTGGCGATGCCCACTTCGCTTTCCAGCAGGCTGATGGCGTGCGTCCCTTCGACCTGGAAGTAAGCCAGATGTTCGGACACAGCCCCAAGACCATTATGCGCGACAACACCGTAGAGCGCCATTACGCTGATGTGGAGTATGATCAGAATAACTTGAGCGAGAAGGTGGCTCGTGTCCTGCAACTGGAGGCTGTCGCTTGTAAGGATTGGCTCACCAACAAGGTAGACCGTTCCGTAACCGGCAAGGTGGCCCGCCAGCAGTGTCAGGGCGAATTGCAGTTGCCTTTGAGCGACTGTGGTGTGGTAGCCCTGGATTATCGTGGAGAGAAGGGTATCGCTACCGCACTCGGACATGCTCCTCAGGCCGCATTGGCCAATCCTGCTGCCGGTTCTGTGCTCAGCGTGGCCGAATCACTGACGAATATTGTTTGGGCTCCTCTGGAAGACGGATTGGACAGCGTAAGCCTTTCTGCCAACTGGATGTGGCCTTGCCGCGCCCAGGAAGGCGAGGATGCCCGCCTCTACCAGGCAGTTGAGGCATTGAGCAATTTCTGCTGCGAACTGAAGATAAATGTGCCCACTGGAAAGGACTCTTTGAGTATGACACAGAAATACCCCAATGGCGAGAAAGTCATCTCTCCGGGAACTGTGATTGTGACCAGTGGCGGACAGGTAAGCGACATCAAGAAGGTTGTTTCTCCTGTTATCCAGAATACTCCTTCTACACTTTATCATATTGATTTCAGTTTTGACGAGCTTCGTTTGGGCGGATCTGCTTTCGCTCAGAGTTTGAACAAGATTGGTGATGATGTGCCCACCGTCAAGGACAGCGATTATTTCCGTACAGCATTCAACGCCGTGCAGGAACTTATCCAGAAAGGACTGGTACTGGCTGGACACGATATCAGCGCCGGTGGTCTGGTTACCACATTGCTGGAAATGACTTTTGCAAATACCGAAGGCGGTTTGGAAATCTGTTTGGATAAGGTGAAGTGCGACGATATTGTCAAGATTCTTTTTGCCGAGAATCCCGGTGTTGTAATCCAGGTGGATGACAAGAAGAAGAGTGAAGTGAAGAAACTGCTCGATGAGGCTGGCGTAAGCTACATCAAGTTGGGACAGCCTTGCGAGGAACGCCACATCCTTATTGAAAAGGAAGGCACAGAATACCAGTTGGGTATCGACTACCTGCGCGATGTATGGTACAGCACCAGCTATCTGCTTGACAAGCAACAGAGCTTTAATGGCAAGGCCAAGGAGCGCTTTACCAACTATAAGGAACAGCCCCTGGAATGGAACATGCTGCCCGACTTTACCGGTAAGCTTGCCCAGTATGGTCTGAATCCCGACCGCCGCGAAAAGAGTGGTGTGCGTGCAGCCATCATCCGCGAAAAGGGAACCAATGGCGAACGTGAAATGGCTTATATGCTGTATCTGGCCGGATTCGATGTGAAGGACGTAATGATGACCGACCTTATCACTGGCCGAGAAACGCTCGACGACATCAATTTTATTGTCTTCTGTGGCGGATTCTCCAATAGCGACGTATTGGGCAGTGCCAAGGGTTGGGCCGGAGCGTTCCTTTACAATGACAAGGCCAAGGAAGCCCTTGACCGTTTCTATGCCCGCCCCGACACACTTTCATTGGGTGTATGTAACGGATGCCAGCTGATGGTGGAACTCGGACTTGTAGGCAAGGTTGCCGACAACAACTGCGGAAAGGCCAAGATGCTGCATAACGATTCTCATAAGTTTGAGTCCAACTTTGTGGGCGTAACCGTACAGACCAACCGCAGCGTGCTGATGGGAAGTCTCAGCGGAAGCCGTCTGGGTATTTGGGTGGCTCACGGCGAAGGCAAGTTCCAGTTGCCCGGAAGCGAGGACGACTACAACGTGGTGCTGAAGTATTCTTACGAAGGCTATCCCGCCAATCCCAACGGCAGCGATTTCTGCACCGCCGGTATCTGCACCGCCGATGGCCGCCATTTGGCCATGATGCCTCACCTTGAGCGTGCATTCTTCCCCTGGCAGTGTGGTTTCTATCCCGTAGAGCGCAAGTGCCAGGATCAGGTAACTCCTTGGATTGAAGCCTTTGTGAATGCATATAACTGGATTCAAGAGAAAACAAAATGACAATCTCCGTTGATTGACCGGATTAACTAAAAGGAGTCGGGATGCTTTGTGTCCCGGCTCCATATTATATTATATAATGTGGGAATTATTTAAAACATTCTTTCATATCGGCCTGTTCACATTCGGAGGCGGCTATGCCATGATACCTCTGATTGAAACCAAGGTGGTGGACGAAAAGAAATGGATTGACCGCGAGATGTTGCTCGATCTGATTGCAATAGCCCAAAGTTGTCCGGGAGTTTTTGCCGTAAACATCAGCATCTTCATTGGTTACAGGATCAAAGGGACTGCTGGTGCTGTGGTGGGCGCTTTGGCCACGTCGTTGCCTTCGTTCATCATCATCCTTGCCATTGCGCTGTTTTTCCAACAGTTTCGCGAGAATGAGTATGTGGACCGCTTCTTCCGCGGATTGCGCCCTGCCGTGGTGGCGTTGATTGCCGCTCCGGTTTTCCGCATGGGCGTAAGGGCAAAAATCACTTTGAGAACCATTTGGATCCCTATGGTATCGGCCGTGGCCATCTGGATGTTCGGCGTCAGCCCCATTTACGTAATTCTGATTGCCGGTCTTGCCGGCTATGCCTATGGCCAGTTCATAAAAGAATAAGCACATGATATTACTTTATCTAAAACTATTTTGGACATTCTTCCAGATTGGCCTGTTCGGTTTCGGGGGCGGCTATGCCATGATTTCCATGATACAGGGCGAGGTTGTGGGCCGTCACCATTGGATGACAAACGGCGAGTTCACAGACATTGTGGCCATCAGCCAAAGCACGCCCGGCCCCATTGGAATCAACAGTGCCACATACGTGGGATACACCAGTCTGACCAATGCCGGCTACGCCCCTGTCTGGGGCGCGTTGGGAAGCCTCATCGCCACCTTTGCCGTGGTGTTGCCCAGTCTGATCCTGATGCTTGCCATCAGCCGCTTTTTCATGAAATACAAGAATCATCCAGTCGTGGAGCAAACGTTCATGGGACTTCGTCCTGCGGTGATTGGCCTATTGGCTGCCGCTTCATTGCTGCTGATGAATGCCGAGAACTTCAGCACGCCCGGACAAAACCCCTGGCAGTTCTTTATCAGTGTGGGGCTGTTCCTGTTTGCCTTTATCGGACAGCAGGTTTACAAGATGAATCCCATACTGCTGCTTGTGCTTTGCGGACTTTCTGGCCTATTGTTGCTGTAACCAATCCTGGAGCGTCGGAAGTCTCCTTCCAACTTGGGAACGCATTTTCGGAATGTCGGAAGTCCCCTCCCAACTTGGGAGCACATTTTCGAAACGTCGGAAATGGGTTTTAGACCCCTGATTTGCATTTCCGACACATGGAAATGTGTTTCAAGATCCGCCAAAGGCAAATACCCCAATAAGAAAAAGAGCGCAGAATTGCGAAAAATCCTGTCGCTCTTTTTTAGGGATGTTCCAAAAAATATCTCGTGTTGCTATTGTAAGTTGAAGAAGGAAACATCCTGGCCTATTGCGCTGATGGCACTCCGTAAAGAAGTGTCTTGCCATCAGACCAGCGAAACCGGCTTGGTGTGATGGGCGAACGCTTCGGCCGCTTTGCAGCGGCATTCAATGCCACGGAAACGCTCCATTGGGCCGTGCCAGTTTTCCATCACGTTTGTCAGTTTTTGGCTTTCGTGGCAATAGCAAGCCTTGTATTTTCGCTCGCGTGTGGTGGTGATGTCAACCCAATCTGTGGGATGGAACATCTGTGACTGCCAGCCGCTCATCACCTCAAAATAATATAGTTCGAAGCAACGGTTAAGTTGTCGCCATGCGGAAAGGACCAGGATGCCGCAGTTGGCATGGTCGCGGTGGCCGTCAATGGGCCAGTGGGTAATCACTACGTCGGGCTTCTCGCGTTCCAGCAGTTCCTTCATCTCGTTGTAGCGGTCGCGGTTGACCTCGCTGTTTCCATCCACCTGACTTAGGAACACCGGTCTGGCGTTCATGATGGCGCAGGCGGCTCTGGCCTCCTGCTCGCGGATGGCTGCAGCCTCTTCGTGGCTTTTTCCGCGGATGCCGGCCTGTCCACGGGTAAGGTAGACGCTCACCACTTCGTGTCCTGCATCTGTAAGCAGGCATATTGTTCCACCCACGGAGGTTTCTGCGTCATCGGGGTGCGCTCCTATGACCATAATCTTTTTCCGGTCTTTTTCCGACACTTGTGTTGCTGTGGTTTGTCCGTTCGCATTCAGCGGAATTCCACCAAGAATTGTAAGCGCGGCAGCACTGCCAGTTGCACTCAACATTGTCCGTCTGTCCATAATGTGTATTTGATTAGTAAATTTATGTGTTATCCCATTAATGAGAGCGGATAGGACGTATTTGTCTTAGACAAACATCTTTTCCGCAACAAATATAGCGAATGTTTTTGAACTGTGCAAGAAGGACTCCTCTGTATTTGTCAAAAAACAAGGAAAAAGGATTTTGGGATGAGGAACGGAAATGCGAAAATGTTCAACATTTAGATAATCTGGTGGATGTAAATTCAAAAGGGCATCCCCGAGAACACCAGAGTCGGTTAAAGTTAAAACCAGAATTTTTAGAACATCCCGTATTTGTTAGGAAATCTTTCTGCAGATTCTTGTTTTTGCACATAGGTTTTGTGGGATAACATTTCAGAGCCGAGGTCTGGCATGGGACCATGCCCCCGGAATCTTCTTGAAACGAGGTCTGGAGCCAGGTGAAGGTTGAAAAACTTTTTTCATGCCTGGTCTGGAGCGGGACTATGCTTCAAAAACGTTTTTCATCTCTGGCCCGGAGCGGGATTGTGCTTGAAAAATGTTTTTCATGCCTGGTCTGGAGCGGGACTATGCTTCAAAAACGTTTTTCATCTCTGGCCCGGAGCGGGATTGTGCTTGAAAAATGTTTTTCATGCCTGGTCTGGAGCGGGACTATGCTTGAAAAATGTTTTTCATCTCTGGTCCGGAGCGAGATTGCGCTTGAAAAATGTTTTTCATGCCTCACCCGGCTCCAGGCCTGTCCGAGAAAGAGTTTTTCATGCGTGGTCTGGTGCCAGACCTCATTCAATTGGCACCAATCAACCCAAAATGGAACCGAAAAGTTAGCCATGAGTGATGAGGGGGTAGAGACGTCTGGGTGCGGCCTCCGGAGGATATCCCTTAAGTGTTATGCTCCCTTGTTTTTTGTGTAAAGTTTTTTCCGTTGGCGGGCCTTACTGCAGGGTGCAGCCCTCAAGGCGTGTGCCGCGCAGGAAGTCTGTGACGGACATGCGCTTTTTCCCGGCAAGCTGTATTTCTTCCAATGCGAGCCATTCATCTTGAAGTGCTACATGCAGAAAGGTTTTGCCGTCTGTCTGTAGGGTTCCCACCGGTGTGCCGTCGGTGCGCTTGCCCGTCAGTGCGGTGCGGTAGACTTTCAGCGCTGCTGGCTTTCCCTGGGCATTTACCAAATTGGTCCATGCAGCAGGGTAGGGGCTGAGACCGCGTACCAGATTGTGGGCGCTGAGTGCGGTGTGTTCGTTCCAGCGTATTTGGCAAGTCTCGCGGAAAATCTTGGGTGCATGGCGCAAGGGCGCATCGGTGAGAAACTGTTCTTGCGGAATGGCTTTGGCTGTGCCGGCGATGATTTCCTCGACGGTGCGTACAACAAGGTCGGAGCCCACTTCCATCATGCGGTCGTGGATGGTGCCGGCATTGTCCTCGGGCAGAATGGGGATGCGTTCCTGCAGGATGATGCGGCCTGTGTCAATGTCGTGGTCCAGGAAGAAGGTGGTCACGCCGGTTTCCTTGTCCCCGTTGATTACTGCCCAGTTGATGGGGGCGGCACCGCGGTATTGCGGCAGCAGGGCGGCATGGAGGTTGAAGGTGCCCAATGGAGGCATGGCCCATACCACCTCGGGCAGCATGCGGAATGCCACCACAATCTGCAGGTCGGCATTGAGCGCCTTGAGTTGCTGAAGGAAGGCTTCGTCGCGCAGGCGTTCTGGTTGCAGCACCGGAATGCCGCGGCTTACGGCAAACTGCTTTACTGGACTGGATTGCAACACGTCGTGGTGGCGGCCTATGGCCTTGTCGGGCATGGTTACTACGCCCACGACATTATAACCCTGGGCCAGCAGGCGCTCAAGCGGGGCCACCGCAAAGTCGGGCGTGCCCATATATACGATTCTCAGATTCTTTTCCATGTGTCTTTTTTTATGTTCTTTGCGTGCAAAGTTACGACAAAAAGCTGAGATATTTTATGGAATAATTCCGTGGTATTGTATTTTTATGTAATTTTGTGTGAACTTTGCAATTATAGGCAAGACGTCCCCATGTTTACAGAAAACGGATATAGAATGATGAAGAAAGGAAAATCCAGACTCTCCACTCTTTTGTTGGGGCTGGCGCTTTGCGTGCCTGCCTTGGCACAGCGTGGATATTACAAGGACATTTTCATGGACGGAGGCATAAGCGTGAGTTCGCGCACAACCTTGCCCTCTGCCACAGTGCTGAATCTGACGATGGACTATCTGACCTGCTCATCGCACAAACTGGACGGGAAGAGTGCCTACAATGCGGCCGACTCTATCTTCCAACTGGAACTGCTGGGCGGAAATGCCATGGACGAGAACGGCATCCTGTTGTATCCCGACGGGCAACCCCGTTTCAGAATGATTTTCATGAACGGTGGTGGTGCGGCTCGGCACGGTGCTTCTTTGGGCGAGGCTGGACGTCAGAACATACGCACCTTTGTGCGCAACGGAGGCAGTTATGTGGGCTCGTGTGCAGGGGCTTTCCTGACAAGTGCCGGGGCATTGGGCAAGGACGGCCAGATACACCATACAGACTGTTATCTGGGCATCTGGCCCGGACATACGTTAAGCACGGCTTTGTCGGATTCGCGCACCGGGCTGACTCTGGACTCCAAATCGCCTTTGCTGAAATATGACGACTTTGGTGGCGACCACCGAGTGGACAGTGTGTATCACAACAATGGCTGTTACGCTTTGACGGACAGCGCATGGCCAAAAGAGACGGAAGTGCTCCTGCGCTATGACACAGAGGGCAGGGAACTGAAGCGCGACATCAACAAGCAGGCGGGTATATGGGCCTACAAGGCCAATGAGTATACCGGGCGTGTGATAGCCTGCGGCTCCCATCCCGAGGGAAATTCTTCGGGCGAAAGACTGGATTTGATGTGCGCCATGGTGCGTTATGCCTTGGACGGAAACGGCACGCCCCGATTGAAAGGCGAGTTGAAGAACGGTGAGCCAAGGAAGATGACATGCCGCACAAGTGACCAGAATCCTGACTATACCCGCATTGGTGACAGGCAGTACCACTATTTTGTGGTGGATGTGCCCAAGGGAAGCCGGGAAGTGGTGTTGAGCCTGGAACCGGTGTTGGGCTATTCCGACTATGCCATGTATCTGTGTGCAGGATATGACCCTTTCCCCAAGATGGAGAATGCCGGTTATAGGAACGTCAGTTCCACTTTTGCAAAGGAAATACGCATCCCCAACCCCAAACATGGCAAATTGTATGTGTCTGTCTTCTGCCACACAACGGTGGATACCGTGGATTCGCCTTACGGCCATCAGTATACGGGGCGTGTGGATGTGCTCAACGGTGTGCCTTACATCATCAAGGCCGCGTTTTAACCTATATATAATATAATGTATATAAATGTATGGAAAAGATACTGAGTGAGGAGGCCTTGTCCTGCTTCCGACAACTTACCGCAGAAGCACAGCACATAGTAATCTGTGCGCATGTTAACCCCGACGGAGATGCCCTGGGCTCTTCCCTCGCGATGAAAAAATATTTGTCTCGGGAGGGAAAAGATGTGCAGGTGGTTGTGCCCACTTCTTTCCCCGACTTTCTCAGGTGGCTGCCTGGCGCAACAGAGGTGAAAGTATATGCCCGGCACGAGGCAGAAGTGGCGGATGTGGTAAAGGCTGCCGACCTGTTCCTGGTGGCCGACTTCAACGATCCGTCCCGATTGATGGGACTGCAAGAGACAGTAATGGACAATCCTGCTCCGAAAATCATGATAGACCATCACACGGCTCCTTCTGACTTTTGCCAGATAGTGGCATCGCGTCCGGAAATGTGTGCCACGGCCGAAGTGTGGTGTCATTTGCTTGACCAGATGGGCGAGTTGGAGCACATCAGTCATGACGAGGCTGTGTGCATCTATACGGCCATGATGTGTGACACGGGCGCCTTCACCTATGCCAGCAACCGACCTGCCGTGTACGAGTGTATAGGCAAGCTGCTGGCGTGTGGTATCGACAAGGACAAGATTTACCGGAACGTGTTCTGGACGGCTTCGCCAGCCCGCATGAAGCTGATGGGGTACATGCTGTATGTGAAGATGGAATTGGTGCCTCAGATGCATGCCAGTATCATGACGTTGACCAACAGCGAAAGGCGTCTTTTCGGAATTAAGAACGGAGACACGGAAGGCTTTGTCAACATGCCCTTGCAGATTATGGGCATGAGGCTGAGTGTGTTCCT
The DNA here is from genome assembly GCA_017379075.1 of Bacteroidaceae bacterium. GTDB lineage: Bacteria > Bacteroidota > Bacteroidia > Bacteroidales > Bacteroidaceae > Physcousia. The sequence goes on along the minus strand of JAFNXL010000033.1, from coordinate 13,953 downwards.
TGCCGAAGACACGGAGCATCCCGGAGTGATAAAGGTGAGCCTGCGAAGTGTGGATGATTTTCCGTGCAACGAAATGGCGGCCCGTTTCTTCAACGGTGGCGGCCACAAGAACGCGAGCGGCGGGCGTCTGCAATGCAATATGGAAGAGGCGGTGAAGACGGTTAAAAATGCCATCCGTGCCTACGAAACCTTGTTGAAGTGAGCGTACAGAAGACGAAACTTGTTAAAAAAAAGTGTTTTTTAGGACTGGAAGGCTTGCAATCCGCTTTTTATTGCTAACTTTGTGCCCAAATCCAAGAAAATGATGAAGATAAAGAAATACTTGTTTGTGTGTGTGGCGCTTTGTACGGTTGCCACAGCATTGTGGTCCTGCGATGAGGACGAGACCTATGCTGACCAGAAAGAAAAGGAACGCAAGGCTATTGCTGGTTTCCTGAGCCGCAATCTGACATTGTTGGATGCTCAAGGTGATACGTTGCTGAGTACGGGCAAGATAAAGGTGATTACCGAACAGCAGTTCCTGGCTCAGGACTCTGTAACCAATCTGGATGAGAACGAGTATGTGCTTTTCACTAACACTGGAGTGTATATGCAGATTGTACGCAAGGGTCCTGGCGAGCCCATCAGAAGCGGTGAGTCAAAGCGTGTAATCTGCCGCTATTATGAATACAATATTTTGGGCGACAGCTTGCAGACCAGCAACCAGACTCCTTATTGGGCAACGAATCCCGAGGTGTTGGACGTGAGCAATAACAGCGGTTCCATCACGGCAAGTTTTAACACCACGCTGAACGGCGGCGGTGCCATGTATATGATTTACAAGAATATCAGTGTGCCGAACGGCTGGCTCGTTCCGCTGAACTATATAAATCTGGGCCGCCAAAAAGCGGAGAACGAGGGTATTGCAAAGGTAAGAATCATTGTGCCTCACTCAGAGGGGCAGACGGATGCCACCAACAATGTCTACCCTTGCTTCTATGAAATCACTTATCAGGAAATGAGAGAATAAGCGTGGCCGGGATTTACATTCATGTTCCCTTTTGCCAGTCGCGCTGTGCATATTGCGACTTCTATTCCACCACTTTGAGTGAGGAATGGAAGTCGCAATACTTGTATGCCCTGGAACGCGAGATGCGGGCCAGGCGACACGAGGTGGGGAATGTGCAGCTTGATACCCTGTACTTGGGTGGTGGAACGCCCAGCCAACTTTCACCGGTCATGTTGCGCCGTCTGTTGGATGTGGTGACAGGGCTTTTTTGCATGAAAGCCGATGCGGAAGTGACGGTGGAGGCGAATCCGGACGATGTGACTCCTTTGTGGCTGGAAACTTTGCTGCATACTCCAGTAAACAGGATCAGCATGGGCGTACAGACTTTCGACGATGCCTTGCTGTCTTTGCTGCGTCGTCGGCATACTGCCGCACAGGCAAAGGAAGCGGTGGAGGCGTGCCGAGAGGCGGGATACACGAATTTGAGTCTTGACCTTATATATGGTCTGCCCGGACAGGATTTGGAGATGTGGCGTGCCGACCTGGACAGGATAGAAGAAATGAATACCCCTCACCTTAGCGCATACGCCCTTCAGTATGAGCAAGGAACGGAACTTTTCCGCTTGCGCGAGGCCGGAAAAGTGGAGGAGGCGGATGAGGAACTTTCATTGCAGATGTATGAGGAACTTTGCCAGCGGGCATCTGCAATGGGAATGGAACATTATGAAATTTCAAACTTTGCATTACCAGGAAAACGTTCTCGTCATAACAGCAGTTACTGGAAACAAGAACCGTACTGGGGTTTCGGACCGGGAGCACATTCTTACGATGGCGCAAGATGTAGACGATGGAATGATGCGCAGTTGAAAGCCTATGTCAATGCAGCTGGAGATGTGCCTCACGGAAAGGAAATTCTTAACGACGATGAATTATATGACGAGCTTGTCATGACCCGTCTGCGTACTTGTGACGGGCTTCCGCTTGAGCTTCTTTCCCCGGAAAACCGCCGCTATTGTCTTCGTATGGCTGAAGTGCATCTAAAATCGGGCAAAATGACACTTGAAAACGGAATTCTGCGTATAGAAGAAAGCGGAATATTCGTTTCGGATGACATAATGAGCGATTTAATGCGTTAAAAAAACCTTACTTTCCCATTTTATGTTGTATAACATATAATTTTGTTAGGGATAATCCAGAAATACTTGCTAATTTTATGCCCGAAAATTTAGAAATAACCCTATAATAATACCGAAAGTAAAATGAAAGTTTACAAAACGAACGAAATCAAGAACATTGCCTTGCTTGGCAATGACGGCTCGGGCAAGACAACCCTTACAGAGTCACTTTTGTATGAAGCTGGCATCATCAAGCGTCGTGGACGTATCACGCAAAATAATACTGTAAGTGACTATTTCCCCGTAGAACATGAATACGGATATTCTGTATTCTCTACAGTATATCATGTGGAATGGAACGGCAAGAAGCTGAATATCATCGACTGTCCCGGAAGTGATGACTTTGTGGGTGCAGCGTTGACCGCATTGAACGTAACAGATACCGCCATTTTGTTGCTGAAGGGCGCAAACGGCGTTGAAGTGGGTACCCAGAACCATTTCCGCTATACGGAAAAGTTGGGCAAGCCTGTGATTTTCCTGGTGAACCAACTCGATGACGAGAATTGTGACTACGACCAGATACTGGATCAGCTGACATCTATCTATGGCCCCAAGGTTGTGCCCATTCAATATCCTTTGACTACCGGTCCTGGCTTCAATGCCGTGATTGACGTGCTGCTCATGAAAAAATATTCATGGGGTCCCGAAGGCGGTGCGCCTACCATTGAGGATGTGCCTGCAGAAGAAATGGACAAGGCAATGGAAATGCACAAGGCATTGGTGGAAGCTGCTGCCGAGCACGATGAGACTTTGATGGAGAAATTCTTCGAGTCTGAAGCACTGACTGAGGATGAAATGCGCGAAGGTATCCGCAAGGGATTGGCATCAAGAGGAATGTTCCCCGTATTCTGCGTATGTGCAGGTAAGGATATGGGTGTGCGTCGTTTGATGGAATTTCTGGGTAATGTGGTTCCCTTCGTTGATGAAATGCCCAAGGTATTCAATACCCGCGGCGAAGAAGTTGCACCCGATCCCAACGGACCGACCAGCCTGTTCTTCTTCAAGACCGCCATGGAACCCCACATCGGAGAAGTACAGTACTTCAAGGTGATGAGCGGTACCATTCATGAAGGTGCTGATCTGGCTAACGCAGACCGTGGTAGCAAGGAGCGTATGGCTCAGTTGTTCTGCTGTGCCGGTGCAAACCGTATCAAGGTGGAAGAACTTGTGGCTGGTGACATCGGATGTACCGTTAAACTGAAGGATGTGAAGACCGGAAATACGCTGAATGGAAAGGATTGCGAGAACCGTTTCAACTTCATCAAGTATCCCAATGCCAAGTATAGCCGTGCCATTCGTGCCGTAAACGAGCAGGAGACCGAGAAGATGATGAATGCCTTGCAGAAGATGCGTGAGGAGGATCCCACATGGCAGATTGAACAAAGCAAGGAGTTGAAGCAGATTATCGTTCACGGACAGGGTGAATTCCACTTGCGTACCTTGAAATGGCGTATGGAAAACAATGACAAGATTCAGATTGTCTTTGACGAACCCAAGATCCCTTACCGCGAGACCATTACCAAGTCTGCACGCGCAGATTACCGTCACAAGAAACAGTCTGGTGGTGCCGGACAGTTTGGAGAAGTACACCTTATTGTAGAACCTTATTATGAGGGAATGCCCGATCCTGATGTGTATCGTTTCGGAGGTCAGGAATACCGCATCAACGCCAAGAGCAAAGAAGAGGTTAATCTTGAATGGGGCGGCAAGTTGGTATTCATCAATAGTGTGGTAGGTGGAGCCATTGATACACGCTTCATGCCTGCAATTCTGAAGGGTATCATGCAGCGTATGGAACAAGGCCCCCTTACTGGATGCTATGCCCGCGATGTGCGCGTGATTGTTTACGATGGAAAGATGCACCCGGTGGACAGCAACGAACTTTCGTTCATGCTCGCAGGACGTCAGGCGTTTGCTCAGGCCTTCAAGGAGGCAGGTCCTAAGATTCTGGAGCCCATTTATGATGTGGAAGTATTTGTTCCCAGCGATAAGATGGGTGATGTAATGAGTGATTTGCAGGGTCGCCGTGCCATGATTGTGGGCATGACCAGCGAAAGTGGATACGAAAAACTTACAGCCAAGGCTCCGCTTAAGGAAATGTCAAGCTACAGCACGGCATTGAGCAGCCTTACCGGTGGACGTGCCAGCTTTATTATGAAGTTTGCAAGCTATGAACTGGTCCCTGGCGATGTACAGCAAAAGTTAATTGCTGCGTATGCAAGTGCAGCGGAAGATTGATAAAATCGCAATCATATTGCTTTAAAATCTTAAATATGTTAAAAACGGTGCATTTTTTTGCACCGTTTTTTTTGTTTGTTTATTTATGATAAATATCTTTGTTTTTATGAAACGAAGTTGGATTTGGATTATATGTACAATAATGGGTACTTCTTTCCTGGTACTCTTGTATTTACAGATGCGTTATGCCGATACGATGGTCAAGATGCGTCGAGACCAGTTTGATGAAACCGTGTACCGCAGCCTTGACCAGGCTTCCCGCGAACTTGAACGAATGGAGACGTTTACTTATCTCCAGTCTGTCATCGCAGAACATGACAAGGCAAAATCCCTCTTGTTTATGGCGCAAGATAGTTTGGACGTGTCAATTGATGAAGTTGTGGATAGTGCTTTGAACGCTACGGGTTATGTGCCGAATGTGCGGAACAGAATCCCCAACGTGATGGGACTTACTGTGCCGGGCGGACGCAGAAATGATTTGTGGAGTCATGCCACGGAACAGTTTCAGAAAACTGTCAAGAAGGCTTATGTCTATGAGCGTGAATTATTGGATGAGGTGGTGTTGCGTGTGCTTTACAGTGCTTCGGAAAAACAATTCCATGAACGTCTGGACATCCTGATGCTTGACAACACAATGAAATTGGCTTTGGAGCGTAACGGGATAACATTGCCATTCCATTTCGTGGTCTATTCCTCCAACGGCAGAGAAGTATTCCGCTGTCCGGATTACGAGGCAAGGGGAAACGAGTACACTTTCAGTCAGACTCTTTTCCGTAACGACCCAACAGGAAAAATGGGCTATGTTCAGGTGCATTTCCCTGATATGAACTCATACATAATGGGTATAGTTAAAATGGTTTCGCCCGCAATGGTATTTACCATGGTGCTTTTCCTTACTTTTATCATCACGGTCTATCTGGTGGTTCGTCAGAAGAAGGTGACGCAGATGAAGAACGACTTCATCAACAACATGACGCATGAGTTCAAGACACCCTTGTCTACCATATCGATTGCGGCACAGATGCTTGCGGACAATTCGATAACCAAAAGCACCGAGACGTATGAAAGGTTGGGAAATGCAATCAACGACGAAACGAAACGCTTGCGTTTTCAAGTGGAGAAGGTCCTGCAAATGAGTCTTTTTGACCGGGATAACATTGCATTGAAAATGAAAGAACTGGATGCCAACGAAATCATTGCCCACGTTGTGCAGACATTGTCTCTGAAAGTAACGCAAAAGGGTGGCCAGGTGGAAAATCGCCTGGAGGCGATAGATCCTTTTATAAACGCAGATGAAATGCATTTTACCAACATTATTTTCAATTTGATGGACAATGCGGTGAAATACAGGCGTGATGATGTTCCACTGCACCTGATTGTGTCTACATGGAATAAGGGGGACAGCCTTTTCATTTGCATAGAGGACAACGGAATTGGAATAAGCCGTGAAGACACCAAACGCATCTTTGACCGCTTTTACCGTGTGCATACAGGAAATACACACAATGTAAAGGGATTTGGCCTTGGATTGGCCTATGTGAAGAAAATGGTGGATTTGCACCATGGTACAATCCGTGTCCAGAGTGAATTGGGACAGGGAACTAAATTTGTGATAACATTACCTAATAATAAAGATTAAAAAGAAAGGAATTTTATGGAAACTAAAATGCGCATTTTGCTATGTGAGGACGAAGAAAGCCTGGGCATGCTCGTGAGAGAATATCTTCAAGCGAAGGGGTATGATGCAGAATTGTTCCTGGATGGCGAAGCCGGACTGCAGGCATTCCAGACAGGCAGCTATGATATGTGCCTGCTGGATGTGATGATGCCTAAGATGGACGGATTTATGCTGGCCAGAGAGATCAGGGCAATCAGTCCCGATGTGCCCATCATCTTCCTGACCGCAAAGAATCTTAAGGATGACATTCTGGAAGGTTTCAAGCTTGGTGCTGATGATTACCTCACAAAACCATTCTCCATGGACGAATTGGTTTATCGTATGGAAGCCATTTTGCGAAGGGTTAAGGGAAAAGGACAGACCAAGGTCTCACGTTATCTTTTGGGCAAGATTGTCTTTGATACCCAGCGTCAGTCTCTTATAATCGGCGATAAACAGACCAAACTAACCACAAAGGAAAGCGAACTTTTGTCGTTACTTTGTGCCAATGTCAATCAAGTGCTTCATCGTGATGTGGCGCTCAAGGCCATCTGGACTGTGGACAACTATTTCAATGCACGCAGCATGGATGTTTACATCACCAAGCTGCGCAAGCATTTGCGTGAGGAACCTTCTGTAGAGATTACCAATGTGCACGGCAAGGGCTATCGCCTGATTGTGCCGAATGTTACAGAAGAGGCATAGGCCCTTAGAAGTCTTTTCCGTCAAACTGGGCACCATCACTCACGGCTCCTGTGTGGTCTTTCTTGCCCGAAGCATTGAAGTTCCAACTGAGGGACAACAGAATGTTAGGGTATTTTGGACGCACTTTTGTATCGGAGACGAGAGTGGTGGTGCTTCTTATATTGTGGTAGCGCGCGGTGCGGAGGACATCGTGAGCGACCAAGGATACGGACATCTTTCCTTTCAGCAGTTGTTGGCGTGCCGCCAGGTCAAAGTAGCAATATGCGCTTTCGCGGCCTTGGCTGTGGCGTTTGGGACCTACTACGTGGCCGTCGAACTGCAGTTTGGTCGTAGGTGTGGCGGTGAATTGGTTCAGCCATCCAACCATGAAACTCACGCCGTCTGCGCTGGTGCATCCTTCGCTGTGGCTGGTAAAGCGGTAGTTGTGGATGTCGCCGTTTAATGTGCTCTTCCACCATTTTGTGGGATTGAGCAAGAGCGAAAGTTCTATGCCGCGGTCTATCTGGTCTCCGGCATTGATAATGGAGTCCAGCGTAACGCCGGGTTCGTATGCCTTTCTCATGACATCTATTACGTCAGAGCGCCATCTGTAATATCCTGTTACGTTCAGGCTGTTCCCCTTTTGGAACGACTTGCGGTAACTCAGTTCCAGTGCGTGAATGTATTCCGGGTTGATGTCCGGGTTGCCAACCTTCTTGGTGTAGTAGTCTTCGTAGGTGATGTAAGGCTCCAACTGCCATATTCCCGGTCTGTTGGTGCGGCGGGCGTATCCGGCGGTGAATGTGCCCCAGTCCTGTACGTAGCCCAGATGTGCGCTGGGATAGAATTCCAGGCGCTTGATGTGGCGGTCGGCGCCCTCAACGCTGATTTCCAATTGGTCGATAACGCGGTCGGCACGCACTCCGGCATCCATGATGAAGTTGCCGAACTGGTCGTTCACCATGGCATAGGCGGAATGCACTTGTCTGCGATAGTCGAACGGGGCATGCAGATTGTCCTGCCATTGGAATTCTTGGGCGGGACGGTCCCAGTATTTGATGTTGTAGTTTCCAATCTCGCTATAGGTGGTGTACTGGTATCCGGCTTCCAGTTTTCCCGAGCTTCTATACTGCTTTATGTATGTAAGGCTTCCGTCGCAGTCCCAGTGGTGTTCCCGTTCGTATCCTCTTGTGCCTTCATATCGGTTTCCGGTCAGGTCAAACATGTTGCTTTCCGTATATTCCAGCGAACGCCAGTCGTAACGGTTACGGCTTTGCAATGACAGCTTGTCTCCGTTCTCGTTAATGTTCCATGTATAGTCAGCAGACAATTGTACCAGGTTTTTCAGCAATAAGTACCGGTCGTGGCTGTTATACGTGCCGTCGTTAAGCAGATTCCCGGCCAGTGTCCTCAACTCGTGGTATTTCATGTCTCCGCCTCTGCGTCTGCGGGTCTGGCCCGATTGCAGGTCTACGTTCAGCAGATGGCTTTTGTTGGGCATGAATTTCCATCCCACGGTACCGATGAGCGAGCGGTTGCGGGTATAGCGTGTTCCGTCAGATTGCGAGGTTGTCTCATAGTCATCCACAATGGTGGTCTTGCTTTGGTTGAAGTCGCTCTTTCCCTTGATGTCCGATGCCACCATGCTTGCCCATATTGTGTGGCTCTTGCGCTGGTAGTCCAGCCTGCCGTCTATGCTCCAGGTGCCCAGCGTGCTGCCAGATGCGTTGGCCATTCCGCTCAATCCCTTTCCTTGCCCTTGTTTTGTAATGATGTGGATGATGCCCACGTCGCCGTCGGTCTTGTATCGGGCCGAAGGCGTGGTCAGAATCTCCAAGTCCTCAATTGTCCCTGCTGGAATCTGCTCCAGGGCTTGTGCGCCTTCGAGAGGGCTTGGCTTGCCGTCAATGTACACCAGGAAGTGGCCGCTTCCACGCAGGGTCACGTTGCCGTCGGCGTCAATGGCAACTGAGGGGATGGTCTTCAGCACATCCAAGGCCGTGCCTCCGCTTGCGGCCAGATTGGTGCTTGCGGCAATGCGGCGGCGGTCCAGGCGGTACATCACTTGTCTTTTCTCTCCGGTCACGGAGACGTTGTTCATCCATGAAGTCTTGATGCTGTCGTTCTGAGGAGCCTCAGAAGTGGTGAGGAATGCGGAAAGGAGTAGGGGGAGTAGCATGGTACGAGTACGATTAAAATAAAGCGTGTGTGTGTTTTAAGAAATTCTAAAAAAAAAAATCTCAGACTCGTATAGTTTCGGGTCTGAGATTGTCTTTAGCCAAAATGTGGTTTAAGATGGCGTTGTCCTTACTTTGTCTTTTTGGTGATCTGGATATGGGCAATCAAACCGATGACGATGAGCAAAAGCGCACCAACGTTGTAGCCGTTATAGTCTACCAAATCCACAAAATAGCTGATGACCAGCATCAATGCACCCAAGACAATGAGGATGATTCCTAAATACTTTTTCATTATGTTTATGATTTTTATTATTACTTCTTTAGCATTATTCAGCGCAAATTAACACATTTTTTGTGAGATGGCGAAATCTTTTTCTGAAAAAATGACGTAAGCGTCCTGTTTTTTATATTTTACCCTCAGCCGACAGCCCAAAGGCAAAAAGCACCCTTTCTGTTTTTCCTCGGGAGGGAAAAATATTTTCCTCGGGAGGGAAGTGGTTTTGCCCAGCTATTCCAATACCCAGTTCGGCTGTGCAAAATGTATGGATATCAGACACTCCGAATCCATGCACCGAAGAAAAAAATCATACAAAACATTGTGGGAATGAGGAAAAAGTAGTACCTTTGCACCGCATTTTGCATAAAACCTAATTAATTAATCAATTTAACGTATTATGAATCAATACGAAACCGTTTTCATTTTGACTCCCGTTTTGTCTGATGAACAGATGAAGGAAGCGGTAAACAAAATCAAAGGTGTTCTCACCAAGTATGGTGCAGAGATTATCAATGAGGAGAACTGGGGCTTGAAGAAGCTTGCCTATTCTATCGAGAAGAAGAATACCGGCTTCTATGAACTGATTGAGTTCAAGGCTGCTCCCGAAGTACTCAAGAAACTTGAGGTAGCTTACCGTCGTGACGAGAAGGTGCTGCGCTTCTTGACCGTAAAGATGGAGAAGTATGCAGCAGAGTATGCTGAAAAGCGCAGAAACAACAAATCTAACAAGGAGGCTTAATCATGGCACAGCAATCATCTGAAATTCGTTATCTGACTGCTCCTGCAATCGACACCAAGAAGAAAAAGTATTGCCGTTTCAAGAAGAGCGGTATCAAGTACATCGACTACAAGGATCCCGAATTCTTGAAGAAGTTTTTGAATGAGCAGGGAAAGATTCTTCCCCGTCGTATCACCGGTACATCACTGAAGTATCAGCGTCGTGTGGCTCAGGCTGTTAAGCGTGCCCGTCACTTGGCTTTGCTGCCCTTCGTAACTGATTTGATGAAGTAAAAACTTAAGGAGGACATAGATTATGGAAATTATACTGAAAGAAGACATTATTGGCTTGGGTTACAAGAATGACATTGTAAACGTAAAGTCTGGTTATGGCCGTAACTATCTGATTCCTTACGGAAAGGCTGTTATCGCATCAGAGAGCGCAAAGAAGGAACTCGCTGAAATCCTCAAGCAGAAGGCTGTAAAGTTGGCTAAGATCAAGGCAGACGCTGAGGCTCTGGCTGAAAAGCTGAGCGCTGTATCTTTGACCATCGCAACCAAGGTTAGCACCTCTGGCAACATCTACGGAAGCGTAAACAGCTTGCAGATTGCTGATGAGTTGCAGAAGCTCGGTTTCGATATCGACCGCAAGCTCATCCAGGTTAAGGATGTAAAGACCGTTGGCGAATACGTAGCTACCGTTAAGGTACACAAGGAAGTTTCTGCACAGATTGCCTTCACCGTTATTGAAGAAGGTGCTCCCGCAGTAGAAGAAACTCCCGCTGAGGCAACAGAAGCTTAATCAATAAGCGACATATTAAAACCTATAAAGATGCGTTCCATACATTATGGGGCGCATCTTTTTTTAGAATGAAATGCTCGTCATACAAAAAGAAAAAGATGGATCATTGGATGACCCATCTTTGATTATTTTTTGTTGCTAATGCTGCTGATTATTCAGCGCAGGGAGCTCCAGCCTTTTCGGCACAGCAGGCAGAATCCTTTGCACAGCAAGAATCCTCTACTACCTCTTCAACGATTTCAGCCTCAACGGTGCTGTCTGCGGTTTCGGCGTTTTCTGCAGTCTTGTTACCGCAAGAAGCGAAAGATACTGCAACTACGGCAGCAAAAACAAAAGCTAACTTCTTCATTTTCTTTAACTTTTAAACTATTAAACAATCTATTTCCTTTAAAAACGCTGCAAAGGTACACACTTTTTCCCATATACAGCTTATATTTCGCTTCTTTTTTCTTTACATTTTTAGCAGCGTGTGATGGATAGAGGATTGTAAACTTTTTAGGTCATAGGCGACTTGAACACGACTTCCAGTCCGTCATAGGCGGCTTTAAGAGGTTGGGGGAGCGAGGCGTCCAGTTCGGCCTGGGTGCCGTGCATTGTCCTTGCCATGTGCGTGAGGTAGACGGGTTGTCCTGCGGGTGGGGTGTAGCGCTTGGCATTTTGGATGACTCTGACGATTTGGTGGACGCAGGCCACACTGGAATGTGCAAAGACGCGGAAGTCGTCATCGTACCCCATTCCCATTGTGGCTTCCATGATGAGGCCCGTGATGGGCTTGCCGTTGCGGTCGTGTGCGTCTATGCCAGCCAGTCGGGCGGCTACGGCGGGGATTCCGCCGGTGTCTGTAGCGTAGATGAGTCTTACTCCTGCTTTTTCTATCAGATAAATGAGCGTCTGTTCATAAAACTTCTCGGTGGCGTGGCTTGCCGGCAACGGTGTGACGGACAGGTTTCCAATCTGCACGGGTTGCCCAATGTGCAGTGGTATGATTTGGGGCATTTCCGCCTTCAGCTTTGCGGCTGCCCGCTTGAAATCCTGTACGGCAATGTCGTACCAGGTTTGGCTCAGATACACTTTCTTTACACCCAGTTTCAACGCCGTTTCTGGATGATAGTGGTCGCCGTGGGAGTGGGTGTAGAACACGGTTTGCGGGGCGATGCCCGATGGTATCATCTCAGGGTTGTGGGCGGTGAGGTCAAACAGGATGCTGTCGTCCACCAGTATGCTTGACAGGCGTCTCAGCTCTCCTCTGTCGTCGCGACCGTTCCAGTCGGCTGCTCCTGTGCCCAGAAAACGTACTTTAACCTCTCCTGCCTGTGCAGTGGTCTGTGCGGCAGTCTGCCCTTCGGCAATCCCTGTATTCATGGCCATCAGTGACAAGGCCGATGCCTTTAAAAAAGATCTTCTTTCCATTGTTTTTGTGTGTTGTATGGTCTGTTGTTCTGCGAAAGTATACAAAACTTTTGTAACATAAAATAATAATGTTAACCAATTTGCATAAACCGCAAAGAAATGTTATCTTTGCATCATGTATAAGTTGTTTGCAGGCAAGAAAGCCGCTTATTTTACATTGGGCTGCAAGTTGAATTTTGCAGAAACCAGCACAGTGGGACAGCAACTTCGGCAAATGGGCGTTCAGACGGCCAAGAGAGGCGAGGTTGCTGATATGTGTATCATAAATACCTGTAGCGTTACCGAGGTTGCCGACCAGAAATGCAGGCAGGCCATCCATCGTTTGGTAAAGCATCATCCTGGCGCATTGGTTGTGGTTACGGGCTGCTATGCCCAGCTCAAACCGGAACAGGTGGCGGCCATAGATGGTGTGGACTTGGTGCTGGGCGCCGAGCAGAAAGGACAGATATTGGAGTACATCGCTCAGCGTCTGGCCATGATGCCCGAAGAAAGGGTGCTGGTGGCGCACGAACATCATACGGTGAGGACGGCAGATATCCGCACCTTCATGCCCAGTTGTTCCTGTGGCGACCGTACACGTTATTTCCTGAAAGTGCAGGATGGTTGCGATTATTACTGTACCTATTGCACCATTCCCAAGGCTCGTGGCAGAAGCCGCAACGGCAGTATCGCCTCCTTGGTGGATCAGGCCCGCGAGGCAGCAGAACAGGGAGGAAAGGAAATTGTCATCACCGGTGTCAATATCGGCGATTTCGGCCGCACCACAGGCGAGTCTTTTCTGGATTTGATAAAGGCGTTGGACAAGGTGGAGGGTATAGAACGCTACCGTATCAGCAGCATTGAGCCCAATCTGCTTACGGATGAAGTCATTGAGTTCTGTGCCGGCAGCCGTGCCTTCATGCCCCATTTCCATATTCCCCTGCAAAGCGGAAGCGATGAGGTGCTGAAACTGATGCGCAGACGCTATGATTCCGAACTTTTCGCACGCAAGGTGGAATACGTCCGCCAGCTGATGCCCGATGCGTTCATCGGTGTGGATGTCATTGTGGGCACTCGGGGCGAGACGGCAGAGCTGTTTGCCGATGCGCTGGACTTCATGGAACGGATAGATGTGTCGCAGTATCATGTGTTCAGTTACAGCGAGCGTCCCGGCACCATGGCATTGCGCATACCGCACACGGTGAGTCCGCAGGAGAAGCACGACCGCAGCCAGCAGGTAATCGCCTTGAGCGACCGTCATCTGGATGCCTTTTATGCCCGTTTCATGGGACAGGTGAGGCCGGTGCTGCTGGAACACAGCCGTCAGGCAGGGGTGGTTCATGGTTTCACGGACAATTATATCCGTGTGGAAATCAAGTGCGACCCGTCACAGCCCGACAACGTCATTGTGCCTGTGCGTCTGGGCGGATGGAATGAAGCGCATGACGCACTTACGGGCGAGATAGTAACCCATCAATAACACACAGCAGAATGAAAAGGGTAGCGGTTGTCATACTCAATTGGAACGGAGAGAAGATGCTCCGCGAGTTTCTCCCCGATGTGGTGTGCCATTCCACCGGAGCGGAAATCGTTGTGGCCGACAATGCCAGTACCGACGGCTCCTTGCAGATGCTTGATCGGGAGTTCCCCACGGTACGCCGCATTGTGCTTGACCGCAATCACGGATTTGCGCAGGGCTATCATCTGGCTTTGGAGCAGGTGGACGCCGAATTCTATCTCTTACTAAATAATGATGTACAGGTGGGCGCCGATTGGCTTTCGCCATTGCTGGAATACATGGACAAAAATCCTCATGTGGCGGCATGCCAGCCCAAACTGCTTTGCC
>JAFNXL010000032.1 GCA_017379075.1 Bacteroidaceae bacterium | reverse complement strand
TGTCTGACGGTATCAACAATATTGAAAGCATTGCCAAGGGCAAGATCTTCAACATCAATGGTATCCAGGTAGAAAAGACCACTAAGGGTCTCTACATCATCGATGGCAAGAAGGTTATGGTTAAGTAATTGACAATTCCCTTTCTATAGTAATCCCCCGGGTTTGGCCCGGGGGATTTTTGTTATCTGGAAAGGCGAGAAGGACGAGATGTTCTAGAAGGGCTAGAGGGGCTAGAAGGGCTATACAATCTAGAGGGGCTAGACAATCTAGATGATCTAGAAATTATAGGGAAGCCTAAGAGAAAAAAAACGCACCGCATTGCGTTGGCTATTACAATGCGGTGCGTTGGCCATTTCAATGCATTGCGTTGGGTCATACAATGCTTTGTCTTTGCCTGGTCAATACTTTGTCATGAACGAATCAAAGTATTGTCAAGATTCCGATTCATTTGTTATAGGATTGACTTGATAGAGTTTTTCCAATTCGGGATATTTTTCATGAAGTGATTTTTCAAGGCGCATCATCACCTCCATGTCTGGATTCTGTCTGAACTGAATGGGTGAGATATTGAACATTCTTTTGAAGAAACGTCCGAAATAACTTTGGTCGGGGAATCCCAGTTGCCCACTAATCTGCTGGATGGTATGGTTCGTATGCTTGAGCAGCTGAAGTGACTCCAATGCCAGCATGCGGTCTATGATGTCCTTGGGAGTGATGCCAATCGTACTTTTGACAACCTGGGTAAGGTATTTAGGAGTTACAAACAATTGGTCCGCATAATAGGAAACACGGTGGTCTTCCCGAATATGTACACGCAAGAGTTTGCCAAAACGAGAAATCAGCGATTGCTTGGTCATCGATGTCTTTGGTTTGTCAGACGGCAGCGTATGTTTTGTGGTTTCATAAATAACACTCATGAAGAAGGTAAACAAAGACGTAATGAGATCTGTTTTAGCATCAGATTGCAAGTCGTTACTTATATATTCAAACATGGTATAGAAACTTTCTGCCATCTTGCGCATGTTGCCTTCAAGTGCCCAACATGGTTTCTTCATCAAAAGAAAGATGAAGGAAATATCCATTTGCAAAGATGCAGACTGGGTCAATACCGCAGGCACACCAATCACCACACATTTAAAATCGGGAGTGGCATCTATTAGCATCACTTCCGAACGAGAATGCAAAAAGAACATGTGGTCCGCATCCATGGAATGCAATTCATTGTTTATGGAAATGGCGCCAGTACCCTGTTCAATGAAAAGCATCATCATGTTACGGGGGATGTACATTTTTCCAAGATACGGATGATAGTCCGGACGCTCAAAATAGAAAATTTCGTTGGCTGTTTGAGTCTTCATTTTTAACCTATTTTTTCATTTTGGGCACAAAGTTAAAACTTTTTTAGTCAAAAAAAAACATAATTCCCATTTTGAACAATTATCGTTACCTTTTTTAAATATACTGGGATTTATCATGTTGGTATTTTTTTGTAACTTTGCATCCGATTTCGTAAAGTGGTGTCATCATACCACATATATTATTGTATAGAAAGATTATAATCATTAAATAAAACTTTATTAAATGCGTATGAGTTACAACATTAAAACCGGGCTTCTTACAGCAATTGTAGGACTCGCAGTGCTAACCTCTTGTGGCAAAAAGCAACAACAGCAGATGCCTTCAGCCGTTTACAAAACCGTAAAGGTGTCCACACAGACCATCCAGTTGGATACAGAGTATTCTGCAACCATCCGTGGTCGTCAGGACATTGATGTGTATCCACAGGTTGGCGGAACCTTGCAGAAACTTTGCGTAACAGAAGGACAGACCGTAAAGAAGGGCCAGACATTGTTCATCATTGACCAGGTTCCCTTCCAGGCAGCTTTGAACACAGCAGAAGCAGCCCTCAAGGCAGCAGAAGCACAACAGGCTACCGCTGAACTCAACTACAACAGCCGCAAGCAGCTTTTTGACGAGCGCGTGGTGAGCGAGTTTGACATGCAGACTGCACACAATGCGTTGTTAAGCGCCAAGGCCGCAGTGGCACAGGCCAAGGCTCAGGTTGTAAACGCACGCAACAGCCTTAGCTATACAGTAGTGAAGAGTCCTTCAGACGGTGTGGTTGGCACATTGCCCTACCGCCAGGGTGCTTTGGTAGGTTCAAGCATGCCCAAGCCGCTGACCACCGTATCTGACAACTCTCAGATGTATGTATATTTCAGTCTGAACGAAAGCGAACTGCTCAAGTTGGCACGCGAATACGGCAGCATTGATTCAGCCGTAGTCAACATGCCTCCCGTACGTCTGCTTTTGGTTGACGGTTCTGAATACGAGGAAGTTGGTAAGGTGGAGAGTGTGAGCGGTGTGGTTGACCGCAGCACAGGTAGCGTACAGCTTCGTGCAGTATTCAACAACCCCAACAAGCTGCTGCATTCAGGTTCAACCGGTAATGTAATCATTCCCGCCACATTTGAAAACGTAATCGTTGTTCCTGCAGCTGCAACCGTTCAGACACAGGACAAGTTCAAGGTATTTATCGTTGACGAAAACGGCATTGCCCACAGTCAGCTCATCACCATCAACGAGAAGGACGGTGGCAACGAGTTCATCGTAACCAGCGGACTGAAGGGCGGCGAGGAAATCGTGGCCGAAGGCGCCGGTATGGTTAAGGAAGGTCAGGATGTAAAGAAGCTGAACCAGAACCAACCCGCTGAAACAAAGTAATTCAACTATCCATTTAACTGGAAATACTAATGAAAGAGAATATTTTTATCAAACGACCAGTGATGGCGATGTCAATCTCCATCATGATAGTCATGGTGGGAATTATCTCCTACTTCTCACTGCCTTTGGAGCAATACCCCAACATTGCTCCGCCTACAGTCTCTGTAAGCGCCACCTATACCGGTGCAAGTGCAGACGCTGTAATGAATGCCGTGATCCAGCCCCTTGAAGAGGCCATCAACGGTGTGGAGAACATGCTTTACATGAACTCAACGGCAACCAACTCCGGCTCTGCCAGCATCACCATCTACTTCAAGCAGGGTACCAATGCTGACATGGCAGCCGTGAACGTACAGAACCGCGTGGCAAGAGCGCAAGGTCTGCTGCCCCAGGAAGTAACGCGAATTGGTGTGACCACAACCAAACGCCAGACCTCTTTCCTTCAGATTGACGCTTTGGCATCAACCGACGGCACTTACGACCAGGACTTCATCTCCAACTATCTTGACATCAACGTAATTCCACAGCTCAAGCGTGTGGAAGGTGTGGGTGACGTGATGGAGCTTGGCGGAACATACTCATTGCGAGTATGGATAGACCCCAAGGTGATGGCTCAATATAGCCTGGTGCCCGATGACATCACCTATGCGCTGAGCGAGCAGAACCTTGAATTCCCCGTCGGCCAGTTGGGCGAGCGTCCCGTATCCGGCACACTTGGAGACGGCATCAACAACGTGTTCCAGTATACAATGAAATATACTGGTCGTCTGAAAAAGATTGATGAGTTTGAAAACATTGTCATCCGCGCAAATGACGACGGTACCGTGCTTCGCCTCAAGGACGTTGCCAAAGTTGAACTGGGAGCCATTTCTTATGCGTTCCGTGGTGAGGCTGACGGCAATCCTGCCACAACCTTCCTCTGCTACCAGCTGGCTGGTGCAAATGCTAAGGAAACCAACGACCGTGTGACCGCCAAACTTGAAGAGTTGAGCAAGGATCTGCCCAAGGGACTGAAGTTTGTCCAGATGATGAGTTCAAATGACTTCCTTCTGGCTTCAATCGCCAACGTGGAAGAAACACTTATCGTAGCCATCATCCTGGTTATCTTTGTGGTTTACTTCTTCTTGCAGGATATCAGAGCCACCATCATCCCCTCTATTTCGATTATCGTATCATTGGTAGGAACATTTGCCTGCATCACCATTGCAGGATTCACACTGAACCTACTAACCCTCTTCGCCCTTGTGCTTGCCATCGGAACCGTTGTGGACGACGCCATCGTGGTGGTGGAAGCTGTACAGGCAAAATTTGATTCCGGATATAAGAGTCCCTACCTGGCCACAAAGGATGCCATGAGCGATGTAACCATGGCCGTTATCTCATGTACCTTCGTGTTCATGGCCGTGTTTATCCCCGTATCTTTCATGGGTGGTACAAGCGGTGTGTTCTATACCCAGTTCGGTGTTACGCTTGCCACCGCTGTAGGTCTGTCATGTATCTGCGCCCTCGTGCTTTGTCCCGCACTTTGCGCCATGATGATGCGTCCTGCAAGCGAGGAACGTCGTAAAGGCTTCTTCGGTTCGCTGAACTACTACACACGTCAGGCATACACCACCAGCTACAACGCCTTGCTGAACAAGTACATGAAGGTATTGAACAAGCTGGTTAAGCGTCGTGTACGCTACATCGCTTCATTCGGCGCATTGCTTATTGCCGTTGCCGGAATGGCATTCTTCGCCAAGCAATTGCCCACAGGTCTCGTACCACAGGAAGACATGGGAACCTGTATGGTGAACGTAAGTGCCGTACCCGGAGCCAACCTCGGCACCACCTTCGACATCATGAGCCGTGCCGAGCAGATTATCAAGGATGCCCCCGAAGTGGCAAACTATACAAAGGTGGCCGGTTTCGGTTTCATGTCTGGACAAGGTACTTCCTATGGTATGTTCGTAGTCCGTCTGAAGCCTTGGGCACAGCGTAGATACGGCATTCTGCACCCCATTGACAATATGTTGAGTACAAGTACAATTGTGTCTCAGCTGCTGACCAAACGCATGATGGAAGAAATCGGCGATGCACAGATTTTCGTGTTCGAACCCGGTATGATTCCCGGCTATGGTATGGGTTCTATCGAGTTGAACATGCAGGATAAGACCGGTGCCGCAGACAAGGAAATCTTCTACAACTACACCATGGAATTCCTTGAGAAGCTGAACCAGCGTCCCGAAGTAAGCCGCGCCATGACCACATACGCCCGCAACTTCCCCCAGTATAAGGTTGAGGTTGACGCCGCACAATGTAAGCGTGCAGGTGTTTCTCCCTCACAGGTATTGAGCACCCTGGGAAGCTATTGCGGTGGTGCATACGTGAGCAACTTCAACCAGTTCAGTAAGGTTTACCGCGTGATGATGCAGAGTGATCCCCAATCACGTCTGAGCCAGGAAGACCTTTCCAACATGTTCCTGCGTAACGGCACACAAATGGCTCCTCTCAGCCAGTTTGTAAAACTTACCCGCGTTGTGGGTCCTGAAATTGACACCCGCTTCAACCTGTTCAGTTCAATCAGCATGAACGTAACCGCAGCTGCCGGCTACAGTAACACCGAAGCCATGCAGGCCATTGAGGAAGTGAAGAACGAGGTTTATCCCGAAGGCTATGCATACGAGTTCGGCGGTATGTCTCGCGAGGAGGCACAGACAATGGGCAGCATCGACACTTATCTGATCTATGCGATTTGTGTTATCTTGATTTTCCTCATCCTGAGCTGTCTGTACGAAAGCTTCCTCATTCCTTTCGCTGTAATCTTCTCTGTTCCTGCAGGTCTGATGGGTACCTTCCTCTTCGCCTGGTTGTGGAATCAGGGATATGCCGCACTGCCTATGATCTTCATGGGTAAGATTGACAACAATATCTATTTGCAGACAGGTGTGATTATGCTTATCGGTCTGCTGGCAAAGACCGCCATTCTGATTACCGAGTTCGCACTTGAACGCCGTCGCAAGGGAATGGGTATCGTGGAAGCCGCCTATGCCGCAGCAGAGGCACGTCTCCGCCCCATCCTCATGACCGTATTGACCATGATCTTCGGTATGATTCCCCTTGTGTTTGCCACCGGAG
Organism: Bacteroidaceae bacterium; assembly: GCA_017379075.1. Lineage (GTDB taxonomy): Bacteria > Bacteroidota > Bacteroidia > Bacteroidales > Bacteroidaceae > Physcousia. The sequence continues at coordinate 21,549 of JAFNXL010000032.1, read as the reverse complement.
CCGGTGCCAACGGTAACCGTACCATCGGTGTGGCCACCATCGGCGGTATGGTTGTAGGTACACTCGCCATTCTCTTTACCGTACCTCTCTTCTTCATCATCTTCGAGTATCTGCAGGAAAAGATTCGTCCTGCTATGCAAGAAGAAGCCGACGTTCAGTTCCTGAAAGAGCTTGAACGTTCAAGAAAGCAGAAGTTGGAAGCACAAAAGGAAAAGTAATTCACTTTAAGTCAAAAGCAAAACAATGAAACTGAATAAATTCATATTCGTCGCTCTGGCAGCTGCAAGTATCAGCAGCTGCGGAGTGTACAAGAACTACGAGCGTCCTGCCGAGATCAACGCTGAAGGTATCTTCGGAGATGCACAGGACGGTTCACGCAGTATGGGCGAGCTGAAATGGCGTGAAGTCTTTACAGACCCCACCCTGCAGGCACTTATTGAGAAGGGACTGGCACAGAACAGCAACATTCGCCAGACAGACCTCCGTATCCAACAGGCACAGAACAGTCTGAAAGCTGCAAAACTGGCATTCGCGCCCTCATTGGCATTCTCTCCCAGTGGAACTGTTAGCGGCGGATGGGACCCCTACAACCGCGACGAGTTCAAGGACGCTCTTGGCGGTGGTGCGATCAAAACCTATGCATTCCCCGTTGCTGTAAGTTGGCAGATTGACTGCTTCGGTTCGCTTCGCAACGCCAAGAAGAAGAGCGAAGTGGCAGTACAGAACATGAAATATGTGCGCCAGGCCGTAGAGACCGCATTGGTGGCCAACATTGCAAGCATGTACTACTCGCTGGCCATGATGGACGAACAGCTTGCCATTGCCACACAGACCTGTGAGACATGGAAGAAGAATCTTGAAGTAACCAAGAAGCTGATGGAAGCCGGACAGAGCAACAAGGCTGCTGTGGCAAGCACCGAAGCCAACTACTGGAACATCAGCACCAGCGTTGTGGACCTGAAACATGGTATTAAGGAGGTTGAGAACATTCTGTCTGCGCTCATTGGCGAACATCCCGGACACATCAGCCGTCAGGCATTGGCCACATTCCAGACTCCCACCGTCTGCACAACCGGTCTGCCCATCAACCTTCTGGAACGCCGTCCCGACGTAAAGCAGGCTGAAATGGCACTGGCTTCTGCATTCTACGGCAAGAACATGGCAAAAGCCGCTTTCTTCCCCGCCCTCAACCTCAGCGGACAAGGTCAGTACACCAACAGCATCTCTGGACTTGGTGTGGAAAACCCCGGTGGTATCATTGCCGCTGCTGTAGCAAGCATTACACAGCCCCTCTTTGCACAGGGCAAACTGCGTGCAAACTACAAGAACAGCAAGGCTGAAATTGAGATTGCCACAATTGGATTCCAGCAGACACTGCTTGATGCCGGCAAAGAAGTAAACACCGCTCTGGCTGCCGTACATGTGGCCAAGGCCAAGAAGGAATTGCTGGCCAATCAGGTAAACAGCCTTAAAGAAGCAGTGGATGCCACAGAAAAGCTGATGAAGCTGTCAAGCACCAACTATCTGCAAGTGCTCACCGCACAGAGCAGTTTGCTGGGTGCTCAACTTAACGAAGTGGCGAACAACTACAACATCGTAAGCAGCACCATCAACCTTTACCAGGCACTTGGCGGAGGAACAGAGTAATCTGGCACTATACATTATATAATATATATAGGTATAAAGAGGGCGTTTCCATTTTTGGTTACGCTCTCTTTTTTGTAAACGGAAGTCAAATGTAAAGAGACCTGATAGTGGGTTAAAAATACGTAAAAAATATAAGAAATAGATAGCAGACAATTGGAAAATGCGTATCTTTGTACAATGAAATTTTATACAGAATGAAGAAATGGTCAAAAATATTGTTATGGCTGATGCTGACACCACTTATCACCTTTGTGCTGTCGGCAGTTTTGTTGTACATCCCCCCTGTTCAGCGGTGGGCAATTGACCAAGCCACAACATACGCTTCAGATGAATTTGGAATGGACATCCGCATTGACCGTGTGCGCGTTTCATTCCCACTCGACCTTGAACTGCAAGGGCTACAAGTGATACACCAAGGAGAAGAGCTTGGCAGCATGGGCAGCATGGTGGTGGATCTGGATCTGATGCGCATTCTGTTGCTGCAAATCAGTATTGAAGGCATCGAGCTGAAAGACTTGGATGTGGAAACTGGCAATTTGATTGAGTCGGTCCGCATCAACGGAAACTTAAAGCGCATCTTTCTGAAAGCGGAGCAAATCAATCTGTTAGATGCCAACGTATCACTGGCGCAAGCCAGCATAGAAGACGGCGACTTGACCATTTGCTTGGCGGACACCACTGCTGCTGACACCACAGAAAGCAGCCCCATACCATGGACCATCGGAATAGAAAAAGTGAGACTGGACCGTCTGAATCTTTCCCTACAAATGCCTTTAGACAGTCTGGACCTCGGACTTCAAATCAGAGAGGGCGAGCTAAACGATGGTAATATCGATCTGTTGCAAGGCATATATCAGGCCGATGATATACACATCAAGACAGACACCATCCGCTATAATGCGCAAAATGATACGCTGGAACACGCAGGAATTGACTTTACCCAGATTCTTCTGACCGAAGCTTCTTTGCAATTAAATAATCCTTTCTATAACCGAACCTCTAATGCTGCGGGAGCCAGCCTAATGATGACTGCAAAGGAAAGATGCGGACTGGCCATTGATACCCTCAGTGCGAACATCGGATTGGACAGCACCACAGTCTGGGCGGACGACCTCTTGCTGAAGACACCATTTACTCGAATCGAAGCCGCCACACACATCGGACTTGCTGCATTCCAACCCAGAGGCACAGGCAAAATTGACGCACAACTCCTTGGAAACATCGGCAGCGAAGATATCAGATATTTTGTGGCAAACCATCTTCAGGAAGACGAGCTGAAAGCGTTGCCGCAAGCCCCCTTGCACATCAACGTAAATGCCAACGGTACAACAGACCTTCTGCAACTGAGCCAATGTACGCTTGCCATGCCCGAAATCATAGAAGCACACCTGGAAGGCACATTGTCCAATGTGAAGAACTGGAACCGTTCGGATGCGCAGCTGACCGCAGAACTCGAAACGCACAATCTGGAATGTGTAAAGAAACTGTTCAAGACAGACGGATTGGAACTTCCAGCCATGAAACTGACGGCTAAACTGGACAAGAAAAGCAACCTCTATGCCGCAGAAGCCCAATTGCACGAAAGTGACGGAAGTGTCATTGTGAACGGAAAGGCTGATGTGGAAAAATTGACCTATGAAGCCCGTGCTGAAATCAATGAAATGAAGGTGGATCATTTTTTTCCTCGCGACTCCGTTCATTCTCTCTCGGGAGGAATGGAAATAAAGGGCAACGGAACAGATTTTCTTTCGCCCCAGACAAGCCTTAGCGCAAAGGCGATTTTGGAAGATCTGCAATACAAGAAATGGACGCTCAACAATGTGGTGATGACTGCCAACCTGCACAAAGGTACGGGCATCATTGACTTCATGAGCGACAACGAACTGCTGAAGATTCATGCCTGCACCGAAGCCAAGATTGACCGCAAGATAAGCAAGGCCGACTTCAGCCTTAACCTCAACCACATTGACCTCTATGCACTGAACCTCTCGCGCGATACCTTGTCGGCAAGCATGATCATGAAGATGGACGGAAGCACCAACTTCAAGGACAACCATCATCTTGAAGGGAGCATCCAGGCGATGGAACTGATGATGAGCGATACGGTGTACCATCCGCTTGACCTCAGCATGAAGCTATTGCTTGAACCGGACAGCATCTATGTGAACGCATCTGCAGGCGACTTGCTGCTCAGTGTCAATTCTGAGCAGGGATACCAGGATGTACTGAAACGTATCGCCAATTTCACAGAAGAACTGGACCGGCAACGGCACGAATATTACATCAACCAGGACACACTAAGAACCCTCCTGCCCCACCTTGCCCTTCATCTGCACAGCGGAAAGCGCAATCCCATGCACAACATACTGCAATACATGACTGGATATTCATACAACGACCTATTGCTGGAAGTTGATGCCAGTCCCGCAGGCGGTTTGCAGGGCGAGGGCCACGTCTATTCACTGCATACAGGAAAGATTCCCGTGGACACCATCCGCTGGGACATTTTCCAGGACTCTGCGGGCGTAAACATGAAAGGCCGCATCAGCAACAACCCCAAGAACCGTGTGGCTGTGTTTGAGAGCAACTGGTTTGCCCACATCACACCTACAGGCATGGTTGCGGGTCTTGACTTCCTGGACGAAAAGAAGAAAAAGGGAATTGACTTCGGCATGAGAGCCGACGTATTGGAGAGTGGAATGCGACTGAGCTTCACACCGGTAAATCCCATCATTGCCTACCGCAGGTTTACGCTGAACGAAGACAACTTCATCATGCTGAACAAGAACCGGAAAGTGGACGCGCTTGTTGACCTTTTGGCAGATGACGGAACGGGTTTGAAACTATATTCCACCCCCAACGACGAGGCATTGCAGGACATATCGCTCGAAGTGAACCGCATCAACCTGGGCGAACTCTCATCCGTACTTCCCTATTTGCCCAACATGGATGGTTTCCTGAACGGCGATATGCACTATCTGCAATCTGACAGCACATTGTCCGTATCGGCCGACATGAACATCAACGCATTCAAATTGGAGAACAGCCCCATAGGCGATTTGGGAATCAGTGCCGTATATCTGCCCAACTCGGACGGCACCCATTTTGTGGACGGCATGGTATCGCACGACGGAGAGGATGCCCTCTACCTGAACGGCAAATATCATCACACCGAAGATGCGGAAGCCATTGAGGCGATGGCCACCTTGGTGCGACTTCCCTTGCGACTGGCCAACGGTTTCATCCCGGACAAAATGATTGAGCTGGACGGATATGCAAAGGGCGAGATTGACATCAGCGGTGCATTAGCCGCTCCTGTAGTGAACGGTTCGCTGCTCACGGAATCAATGAAAGTAAGTTCTGTGCCTTACAGCTTGAATCTGACCTTCCCGGACGATACGATACACATCAAGCAGAACATCATCGACCTTGACCGCATTGAGGCATACGCAGCCGGAAAGAATCCCTTGGTACTGGATGGTACAATAGACCTCAAGAACCAGGAAAAGATAAAACTCGACCTTGCCGTGAGAGCACAGAACTACGAACTGATCAACGCACACAAAAGCCGTGACGCACAGGCCTATGGAAAAGTGTTCGTGAACATCGGCGCCATCATGCGCGGAACGCTAGACGACATCAGACTGCGTGGCAAACTGACAGTATTGGGCAAGACAGACGTTACCTATGTATTGAAGGACAGCCCCATTTCGGCAGAAGACCAGCTGAGCGAACTGGTTGAGTTTGTGGATATGTCGGACACAATCGTAACGGAACAAAAAGTGGTGCTGGCCAGTCCGCAGAAAATGGACATGGTATTTACGGTAGAGATTGAACAGGCCGCGCAGGTACACTGCCTGCTGAGCGAAAGCGGGTCGGACTATGTGAATCTTGAAGGCGGTGGCGAGCTGACCCTTTCATACGACAACCAGAACAATCTGCTGCTGAACGGAAGATACACCATTCTGGAGGGCGACATGAAATATTCGCTGATGGAACTGGTAAGCAAGCACTTCACCATCCAGCCCAACAGCTATGTGGAGTTCCACGGCAACATCATGAACCCCTCGCTCCACATCAAGGCATCCGAACGTGTGAAGACCACCGTTACGGAAAACAACGTACCCCGTTCAGTAAACTTCGACGTGGGACTGAGTCTGAGCCAAACGCTTGAGAACATGGGACTTGAATTCACCCTGGACGCCCCCGAAGATATGAGCATTCAGAACGAGCTTGCCGCCATGAGCGTTGAACAGCGCGGTCGCGTGGCCGTAACCATGCTGGCAACGGGCATCTATCTTACGGACAATTACAAGGCAAGCGGTGTCAGCTCAACCAACGCCCTGTACAATTATCTGCAGAGCCAGGTGAATGCGATTGCCGGAAAGGCGTTGAAAACCGTGGACATAAACTTTGGCATAGAGAACACCATCAACCAGACCGGCAGCACACAGACCGACTACAATTTCAGTTTTGCCAAGCGTTTCTGGGGAAACCGTGTGCGTCTGATCATTGGAGGAAAGGTCAGCTCCGGAGACAATGTAGTCAACAACGGCCAGTCCATCATAGACAATGTGTCGCTCGAATACAGGTTGGACAACAGCGCCACACGATATGTAAAGCTCTATTATGACAAGAATTACGAATCCCTTCTTGAAGGAGAGCTTGTGGAAATGGGAGCCGGCGCCGTGTTCCGCAGAAAGAGCGCCAAGCTGGGCGACCTGTTTATTTTCAGAAAGAAGAAGAAATGAGAAGATTTTTTTTCCTATTCATGATAATGTGCCTGTTGTGGTCATGCTCCACCACAGACCACATACCGCAGGACGAGGTGCTGTATACCGGCATCAGCGAAGTGGCGTTCAACCGTCCGCTCAAAAGACAGAAGCGCAACCCAAAGGACAGCACAGGCGTCATCACCGCCATTTCCAACGCATACAACAGCGTGGAGGAACTGCTGTTTGCAGACAGAGAGGCACAACTGAAAAAACTGCCCAAGGAAAAGCGCGACTCCGCGGCATATTTCCTGAAACAGGACAAAGAAGCTTACAGCAACATTCAGAACGAGATTTCGGGCGTTGTGGCTTTTGAACCCAACGGCTCGTTCATGGGCAGCAGCAGTGTGAAATGGCCCGTCATTCCCCGCCTGTGGCTATACAACAAATATGCCCACTCCACATCCAAATTCGGCAAGTGGATACTGGAAAACGTGGCGGCCGAACCCATCTATGTCAGCACCGTAAATCCCAAGCTTCGCACGCAGGTGGCACAGACGACCCTGCGCAACCACGGCTATTTCCAGGGCAAGGCACGTTATGTGGAACAGCCGGAAAAGGACGAGAAGAAGGCGCGCATCGCCTACCAGATCAAGACCGGCCCGCTGTACCATCTGGACAAGATTGAATACCTCAACTTCCCCCAAGCTGCGGACAGTCTGATCAGCAAGAACATCCGCAAGACAAACCTGCGCAAGGGCGAGCCCTTCAGCGCCATGAAACTGTCGGCCGAGCGCGAGAGGCTGAGTAACATTTTCCGCAACAACGGTTATTACTATTTCACACCGGAATGCATTTCGTATAAGGCAGACACAGTGATACGTCCGCTTCATGTGCAGCTCCATGTGCAGCCGTCAAAAGCGATTCCGGCGGCGGCTACCCGGAGATATCACATGGGAAAGACGCGCATCACCTTGCTGGAACACGACCAATACCAGGTTACGGATACCATGAGCATCAGGGATGTGACGATGGCATACAGCGCTAAAAACGGAGAGCCACCGCTTAGGATGGGAGCTATCCGCCGCTTTCTGTTCTACAAGCAAGGCGACCTCTTCAACCAGGACCTTCAACAGGTTGGAAAAGAAAAGCTATCCGAACTGGGCATCCTCTCGCAGCTGCAAGTCAATTACGTGCCACGGGATTCCGCCGGCATCATTGATACACTGGATGTAGAGGTGAGAGCCGTGCTGGACAAGCCATACGATGCCGAGTTTGAAGGAAAGGTCACGTCCAAAAGCAACGGACAGATTGGTCCCGGCGCCAGTTTTTCCATGACAAAGCACAACGCTTTCAGAAATGCCGAAACACTGGGCATGAAGGTGTGGGGCTCATACGAATGGCAGACCGGAGCCGACCTTCATGGCGACCGCTCGCTGATGAATTCCTACGAATACGGAGTAACATTCGACCTCACCTACCCCCGCATGATTCTGGGCCGCATGGGAAAACGGTTCAGCAGAAGGGCCAATTCCTCCACGCAATTCCAACTCAATGCCAAATGGATGAACCGCGCCAATTATTTCGGCAGAGTCTCCCTTGGCGCACGCGTCAATTACAGCTACCAGAAGAAACGCAACGTGAAGCACAACTTCACCCCCTTGAGACTCGACTATGAGCTGCAACTGCACACCACACAGACATTCGACTCCATCATGGACGCCAATCAAGCACTCTATGTCAGCATGCGCGACCAGTTTGTGCCCAGCATAGAATATACCTACAACTGGATGAGCACACGGCACGCCCCGCGAACCGTTACGCTGACCCTGAAGGAGGCCGGAAACCTGACCTCCGTGATCTACCGCATTGCTGGCGAACCGTTCGACAGGCGCAACAAACAGCTTTTCAACGTGCCCTTCGCACAATACATGAAGGCCACGGCACAATATACCCACCTCTTCAGACTGACCAAACGTAGCGGCATTGCCACACGCATCTTTGGCGGAGCGGTGCTGAGCTATGGCAATGCCTCCATAGCCCCCTACAACGACCTGTTCACCATTGGCGGTGCCAACAGCATTCGCGCGTTTGCCGTCAGAAGCATCGGTCCCGGAGCCTATCATCCCGGCTCAAGCGCCTATTCCTACATCGACCAGATGGGCGACCTCAAGATTGAAGCCAACGTGGAATACCGCTTCCCCATTGCCGGAAACCTCTATGGCGCCACGTTCCTCGACGCCGGCAACGTGTGGCTGCTGCGCCACGATGCCAACAAACCCGAAGGACAGTTCAAGCTGAGCCGCCTGGGAAAGGACATTGCGCTTGGCACAGGAGCCGGACTGCGCTACGACCTTGATTTCCTGGTCATCCGCTTCGACCTGGGCATCGGTCTGCACGCCCCCTACAACACAGGAAAGAACCGCTATTACAATATGCCCAAGTTCGGCAAGAGCCTGGGTTACCACCTGGCCGTGGGCTATCCGTTCTGACAGGCGGAGCGCCTGTCAGAACCGAGAAACACGAGAGAGCCTCCCCGCATGAAAGGGAGGCTCTCTTTGTAAGGAAGGGATGCAGACGCGGGCCTATCCGGCCAGGCCGCCTTCGTCGTCATCGTCATCGTCACCGCCGCCGTCACCGCCGGGGTCAGTGGTGCCGCCCTGGTCTTCTCCTCCGGTGTCATCTCCTCCGGTGCCGGGCTGCTCTTCTCCGCCTGGTGCGGGTTGTTCTTCACCGCCAGCGGTGTCGTCTTCGGGCTGCGAGGGAGTGGCGGGTTTGGCGGACTGGTTCAGCACTTCCGCCTTGTATTCGCTGACAAGGGAGTTCATGTAGTCAATGAAGTCGGCATAGTCGGCCTCGCCTTCCACCATCGCCAGTGCGTTCACCATGGCAATGAGCGCACGGTAAGCAGTGTCGGTGGCAGCGCATGCGGTCTCCAACGCCTTCTTCTCCTTGTGCATGCGTTCTTCAGTGCGGACTTCACGCACTTCAATGTACTGGTTGTTAGCCTCCTTGAGCACCTGCACAGCCTTTCCCATTCCAAGCGTCTGCACATGGGCGGCACACTTGCCATCCAGGTCGGCGATGAAGTTGGAGAGCAGACCCGATTCCTGGTCGCGTTGCACATCCACGTTGATGCGGTAGTCAGTGATGAGCTGGTTCAATGCCTTTGCGGCCTGCTGGATTTCCGCATCAGGCACCTTGGCATATCCGCCCACAATCTGCTTGATTCCGCGGTAGGCATTGTCACGCATGTCGTCCAGCTGGTTGAGCGAGTCGGTGAATTCGCTCTTCTGGCTGAGTTTGAACTTTTCCTCTTCCACCAAGAAGGCAGACTCGTACTTTGCAATCAGGGGGATGAGCTGCGGCTTTGCGCACAAAACGGAGTCGTTCTTGATGCGTTTCACCACACTTTGGTTGAAGGAGTAATGCGCACCTTTTGGCAAGTTCTCCAAATAAAGATTTTGAATTTGTTTCATAAGCATTATACTTTTTAAGTGGTTTAAAATAGTTTGATAATCTCGTTGGGAATTTCCCATGGCAAATATAAGCATTTTAATTGAGAATCACATCCTTTATTCCACATTTTATGCACAATAAAGTCATGTAGCGGCACAAAAACGAAGAAAATTTTCAGTTTTCGGTTCATTTTTTGGAAAATTTATGCCGTTTATGCCAGGTCTGGCATCGGAACAGGCATGAAAAATCTGTTTTCCTGCAAGCCCGGAGCCGGATGAGACACGAAAAACATTTTTCAGGCATAATCCGGCTCCGGACCATGCACGAAAAACATTTTGGAAGCACAGTCCCGACCCGGACCACGCGTGAAAAACATTTTGGAAGCACGGTCCCGCCCCGGACCACGCATGAAAAACATTTTGGAAGCACGGTCCCGACCCGGACCATGCATAAAAAACATTTTTCAACCTTCACCCGGCTCCAGGCCTCTTTTCAAGAATTGTCCTCTCCTCATCCCGACCATACCTCACAGAAAACTTAACGATATAAATTTAGATGTGCGTTACCTTGCCTTCCGAGGAAAGCAAATGTGCGTTATCGCACAATCTAAAGTGCAAAATCGCACACATTTGGCCAATTGTGCGAAAACGAACACAACCCCTTATACACCCTTCATTGCTGATTTCCTTACAGTTACATTTTGGCACGCTTTTTGTAGTATAGAAAGCAGATGTAAAGCACAAAAAATAATGAAAAAAAGAATTTTAATTCTCGCCTGTTTGCTTGGTATTGCCATGACACAGGCACATGCGTACAACAATGGTTCATCCAAGAAAGCACAGGTTTGGGAAAGTCCTGCCACAGAGGTGAACACAGAGATTGAAGGATACTTCAGCGTACTTCACGAAATCACCCGTGTGGAATTTGCCAAAGACGAGACCCGCATTATGATGCGCGTTTCCTTGCGTCCCGAGCAATGGGTTAAATTTGCCTCGGACACCTATCTGCTGGCCGACGGTAAACGATATGCGTTGAAAAGCTGCGACGGAATGGAACTGGACAAGGAAGTACATCTGACCGACCACAACCAGGCCAATCTGGTGTTCCACTTTGAACCCTTACCGAAGAAAACCAAACGTTTCGACTTCATTGAGGGCGACGGGCCAGGCGCCTTCCGCATCTTAGGAATAGAAAGCGCAGACACCAGGGCAGAACAGCTGTTCCCCTCCAACTGGCGCAACACCCAGACGGGCGAATGGGAAATAGGTTTCTACGAAGACTTCGCCATATACGACTGCCGTTTCTGGAACTATAAGGAAAGACTGCAGAAAGGCGACAAGTACACCATTGTATTGGAAAACGAGGGAAAGGAAATCTGCGTAAACGTGGACAAATGCAAAAACGGCAAGCGCCAACTTACCATCAACGGCAGCGAGGGAGAATATAACTTCATCACCTCCATCACCCTGCCCGACTATCCCACAAAGGACACACGCACATCATACAAGGACACCCACTACCAGACAGACACTGTAACCTTCGTCGGATGGCTGAAGGACATGCCGGAAGGGATGAAAAAGAAGGGAAACGAATATAAGGTCAATCACTATGACATCTTCATATATGGAATGAACTCAATAAATTCCAACTACGGCAAGATGGACTCACTGGGACGCTTTGTAATAAAGATTCCATTGCGCAACTCATCCGAAGTGTTTTTCGATTGGGACCGCACCTTCATCCGCACCCTTTTTGAACCGGGCGAAACCTACTTCATGCTGTATGACTATAAGGCCGGGCACAAACTTTTCATGGGAAAGGACTGCCGACTGCAGAACGAAACACTGGCGTTTCCAATCGGATGGCTAAACAGAAGCTACGGCCGTGACATGGACAAGGAAGCCGCCATGAATTATTTGGAAAGCATGAAGAAGGATAAGGAAGAACTGATGGGAGAACTGGAAAAGGCGAAAGAAGCACATCCCAATCTTTCAGACCGTTACGTCAACTACCTTACCGGCCTCTACAACACTGAGGAAGGGCGAGAACTGATGCAGGCTCGTTACGGGATGAAAGACCGTTCCTGCCCAGAGGAATACCTCAGTTACGTTACCCGCCAGCATTGGCAGCAACGCAAACAACCGTATACACTTTACAGGGAGTTCTCAACCTTTTTGCAAGACTTTACAAGTGAATTGGTTGCAAATCGCTATTCCATCAAAAGCCCTAAAGGTTATGTAATACCAAAGGACAAGGAACCCTTGCTACGCAGGTGTCGGGAAGAGGGACGAATCAATATCAGCGATGAAGAGCTGGCTATTGCAAAGCGCATTGACAAGGAAGACAGAAAAATTATAGACATTATGCTCAATGATGGTGATGAAGCCTATATTAAGGCAATAGAAGAGCCGAAATGGAAAGAAATCAATGCACAATTCACCCCCATTGCGGAACGTGAAGACATTAAGAAGGTGCTTAAAGAGGAAGCTCAGTTGGTTGGAATATACAACACACTAAACATTGTGGACTCGCTGGGTTGCGACAAAGAATTGCGCGACATCATCATCACCCGCGAACTGCTCAGAATAATTGATGGTGAGCGCAAACCGCTGAACGAAAACACCATGCAGTTTCTGGAAAAGAACGTATCCATGGCCGAAGCAAAGGCATTAGTGCAGGCTGAGCATGAAAAGTATCTTGCCCTTGAGCGCAGAGACATCTCCAAATCGCCAAGTCTGAAATCGGCAGAAGACGTGGCGAACCTAAGCGATGGCGAGAAGATTCTGCGCAAAATCATAGAACCTTACAAGGGCAAAATCATTCTGCTGGACATCTGGGGCACATGGTGCGGACCATGCAAGGCCGCCCTTGCGGAAAGCCAGAAGGAATACGAACGTTTGAAGAAATATGACATCATATTCCTCTACCTTGCCAATAACAGCAGCGATGCGAGTTGGAAGAACGTGATAAAGATGTACAATGTAGAGGGCGAAAACGTGGTGCATTACAATCTGCCCAAAGCACAGCAAAGCGCCATAGAGAATTTCTTGGGCGTAAACGCATTCCCCACTTACAAACTGATTGACCGTAACGGCAATGTCCTCGACGTAAATGCCGACCCAAGAGACCTGGAAGGCCTTGCCCGGCTGTTGGAGAAAATGAAATGAGAAGAAGTTTACAAATAGAACTCAACTTTGTCAGAAAGAGAATGATTGCGTTCATGTTGGGGCAGACTCGAGTCTGCCCCAACTATCGTTAATCAGAACTTGCCTACATTATTATATTATTCAAGCCTGGCATATCTAAATCTGTACGCAGACACCACTGTAAGCTAAAACCAAAAAGATAAACACCGAACAAAAAATGCCACAATGTGAATTTTAGGCCGATATAAGAAAGTATTTGAAAAAAAAACTGTATATTTGCACAAATTTAACATTTAAACAAATCATAAAACCATTTGTACATGAAACCTACATTATTTCTCCTCGCTGCGGGAATGGGCAGCCGTTACGGTGGCTTGAAGCAGTTGGACACACTGGGACCTCAGGGTCAGAGTATTATGGACTACAGCATTTATGATGCCATCCAGGCCGGATTCGGAAAAATCGTATGGGTTATCCGCCGCGATTTCGAAGAGCAGTTCCGCACACAGATTCTCAGCAAATACGAAGGTCATGTGCCTTGCGAACTTTGTTTCCAGGCCATTGACGCACTGCCCGAAGGCTTCACTGTGCCCGAAGGAAGAGAAAAGCCCTGGGGAACAAACCATGCGGTGATGATGGGCGCCGAAGTCATCAAGGAACCCTTTGCCGTACTGAACTGCGACGACTTCTATGACCGCGACGCATTCCAGGTAATGGGCAAGTTCCTGTCTGAACTGCCCGAGGGCAGCACCGGCAAGTATGCCATGGTTGGTTTCCGTGTGGACAACACACTGTCTGAAAGCGGTACCGTGAGCCGCGGCATCTGCGAGAACGATGCAGAGACCCACTTGCTGACAAGCGTGGTTGAACGTACCAAGATTGAGCGTCACGATGGTGTGGTTCAGTATCTCGACGAGAACGGCGAATGGGTAAGCATCCCCGACACCACTCCCGTGAGCATGAACTTCTGGGGCTTCACCCCTGACTATTTTGAGCACTCAAAGGCTTATTTCATCGATTTCCTCTCTGACCCCAAGAACCAGGAGAACCTCAAGAGCGAATTCTTCATTCCTCTGATGGTGGACCATCTCATCAAGACCGGAAAGGCCACCTGCGAGGTGCTTGACACCACATCAAAGTGGTTCGGCGTAACCTATCCCGAAGACCGTCCCGAAGTGGTTGCCAAGCTGGCCAAGCTGCACGAAGACGGACAGTATCCCGACAAGATGTTCTAAGCAAGAATAAAAACGGATAAAAATTAAGCGGTAAATGACCTCCAAATCATTTACCGCTTTCTTTATGAGTAACGCCAGATTGTTACTTCACCACGAAATACTTTTCCAAATCCTGGGAAATATTGATGATGAAGTCGCCCATGCGTTCAAGCGAATTGACAATGTCGATGTAATACACACTGGTCTGGTAATTCTTCTCACCACTTTCAATGCCTTCAATTTCCGAGTCGCGCAGATAGGTACGCAGATTGTTGATGCGGTCCTCCGCATTATAGGCATTGGTAATGGTTTGCAGCTCGCCCTTGTGCGCAGCCTCAAGGTTGACAATCATGGCGTCGTATGCCTTGTCAACGGCATCCACCATGTCTTCCAACTTCTTGACGGTTGTGGCATCAAAGGTCTTGTTGTGGACATTTCTGCGTGAGAGAATACGGCTGATAAGCTCGCCAGAGTCGCCGAGCGATTCCAGTTCGCCGATGATCTTGTACATGGCCTTAACCTTCAGCGAGGTGGACTCGCTGATGTCGCCGGCAGAAACCGCATTCAGGAAAGCGGCGATTTCATATTCGATTCTGTCTGAAATCTCCTCATACTTCACCAGCTTGTTGCGCAGCTCCTCAAACTTGTCCTCATCCTTCTCGGCAATGGCCAACTTAGCGTAACCGAGACCCTTTCTTGAGATGTTGGCGAAATGGATGATTTCATTGAACGCCTCTTCGGTGGCAAGTTCGGGTGTAGAGAGCGGACCGGCGGAAATATACTTCAGTCTGAACGCGTCGGCATCCTGTTCCTTCGGTGCCTTGATAATGGCGACAACAGCCTTTTCAATGGCCTTTACAAACCAAATCAGAATGAAGGTGTTGATTGTGTTGAACAAGGTATGGAGCATGGAAAGACCATACAGCACGGCTGTGCCCTCGTCTGACGTGGGCTGAGAAACCACAAAGCCCTCAACACTGGGATTGGGCAGGCCGAACAGCGTGATGATGTATCCGACAAGCGAAAGGAAAGGCTTGAAGAAAATCAATGCCCAAACCACACCGAAGAGGTTGAATATGGTGTGCGACATTGCCGCACGCTTGGCTTGGGTGTTACCCACAGAGGCTGCGATATTGGCGGTGATTGTGGTACCGATGTTCTCGCCCAACACCATGGCACAAGCCATATTAAACGGAATCCAGCCCATGCTGAGCATAATGAGCGTGATGGCCATTGTGGCAGATGAAGATTGGAGCACCAAAGTAAGGATGGTACCGAA
This sequence comes from Bacteroidaceae bacterium, assembly GCA_017379075.1. Classification (GTDB taxonomy): domain Bacteria; phylum Bacteroidota; class Bacteroidia; order Bacteroidales; family Bacteroidaceae; genus Physcousia. The sequence goes on along the minus strand of JAFNXL010000032.1, from coordinate 6,092 downwards.
AGCCAGGAAGATGAGCACGGAGGCAAATCCGTGGCTCGACCATGTTTTCACGAAATCAAGCACTTCCGGAGTCTCGTTCAAGTCGGGCACAGATTCCTTCATAAAAGAAAGGCCGAGGAACAAGAGGCAGAAGCCCACAATGAGTTCGCCAATGTTCTGACGCTGGTTCTTCTTGGAGTTGGAGAACAGGAAACCAAGCGCCATCAAAGGAACGGCAAGGATTGAAATGTCGGCCTTGAAGCCAAGCCATGACACCAGCCATGCAGTCACTGTGGTACCGATGTTGGCTCCCATGATGACACTGATGGCCTGTGCAAGTGTGAGAAGTCCCGCGTTTACGAAACTAACGACCATCACAGTGGTGGCTGAAGACGACTGGATTACCGTCGTTACGCCCAATCCCGTCAGCACACCTTTAAAAGGATTGGAGGTCATTGCACTCAGAAAACTGCGTAGTTTGTTACCAGACGCTTTCTGAAGGCCGGAACTCATAAGGTTCATTCCATACAGGAACATTCCCAATGCTCCCAGGAGTGTAAAAATTTGTAGTATTCCCATAATGTTATAAATTTTGTGTTTCTATTAAGTACCAGTTATATGCCACGAAACACAGCAGCATCACCAGTCCGCCAAAACGGCCAACTTTTCCCCTCAAGCCCAACAGCAGAGGGAACACTGCAGCGCCAATCATGACAAGATAGTCTATGTAAGTTATGCCAGATGAAGTGAGCGGCATAACCTGAGAACTGAGTCCCAAGATAAGCGTGATGTTGAAAATATTGGAACCCACAATGTTGCCAAGTGCCATATCCGTATTCTTTTTGACCGCAGCGGCAATGGATGCGGCCAGTTCGGGCAAGGATGTTCCACAAGCAATCAATGTCAGGGATATGAAGGCATCGTTCACACCGAACGACTTGGCCACCAGCACGGCATTGTCCACAAAGAAGTCACAACTGGTAATAAGCAAAGCCAAACCGCCGAGAATCTTTACCAAGGCAAGCCAAATTGGGGATTTCTCTTCTGCCACTTCGGTATTTTGAGCGGCCTGCTTTCTGTCACGGGCAAAGGAGTACCACATAAAACCGGCAAAGAAGGCCAAGAGCAACATGCCGTCCAATCGGCTGATTGACGCTGGCGAACCATTGAAGAAGTTGAGCGCAAGTGCGGTGAGCACAACAGACACGGCTATACACAGAGGTATCTCGAACTTCATGTTCTTACGGTCAATGGCTACGGGGAAGAATATGGCTGTAAGCCCCAAGATGCCCAACACATTAAATATGTTAGAACCCACAACATTGCCGATGGCCACATCTGCGTTTCCGTTTATGGCACCTAAAAAACTCACCACAAACTCGGGCATGGAGGTGCCGACGCCCACAATGGCGGCTCCGATTACAAAATCAGAGACTTTAAATTTTCTGGCTAAGGACACTGATCCTGCGACAAGAAAATCTGCGCCGAAGACAATGCCCACCAAAGATACAATTAGAATTATATATTCCATAATTATCTTTAATCTGATTCATTTATCTATTTTTTCTGTCCACAAATACATATCCGAACAACCATAACTTTCATCAGTTTGAAAGTCATGCAGCATGGTTGGGATAAGATTGGCAGAAAAGCTAAATAATAAGTTTACCAAGCCTGTACAACCTGTGGTCAGGATTGATAAACGAAGAATGGATGATTAAAGATTGCTTTTGAATGAAATTTCCCGTTCCGGTGGTGATGAGTTTTATTACCTTGGCAAACTCGAAACTGCTCTTATACGGTTTAAATGGCCGGTGTGTCTTCCGGGCTACCTTTTGCGAGCGGTTGACGTTGGAATGTGATGTGCTGTGTGGCAAACATTCATCCACACCATATAGGTTCGATTCGAAATAACAGGAAACCACCTCTGTGGAATGATCCTCGCACAGAGCTTCTGCTTCATTGTAGGTATCCGTATCCGTAACGCTGCTGAAAGCCATTGCGGACATGAGAAATGAAATAAGATAAAGCAGTAGTTTTTTCACTATTTACTATTTGTTCATTATTTCCGTTGCAAAAATAGATATTTTTTTTGAATTATGTGCGTCTGTACAATTATTATTTATGTAAACAGCCAAATTAGCTGTGAACAATGAGCCGTGAGAAATACAATCCTGAGTCCTGCGGACAATTTTCCGCAAAAAGGACAATAAATTGCGGACTACAAGGTGTGATTCGGTAAAAAAAATAGTAACTTTGGGGAAAATTAACAAAAAAGATACGGCATGAAACACTTTTTTACCCTGACGACATTAGTGTTCCTGTTAGGTTCTGGACCGGCAACGGCACAACGGAACGTAACAAAATTCAAGGATTACAGCATTGAAGAAGGCCAATACTGCAACATTGGCGGACAAAAACGCTACGAGCCTGACATCTATTATACCAAAAGTGCGGACGGAACGTATACGGCTCACCGACTGACGGTGCAGCCCAATGGCGAAAGAATAAAAGTTTCTGAGCCTTATCTTTTTTCCTCGCGACCTAATGGAATTTCCCTCGGGTGGAAAACTTCAGCCCAGCCAAAAGACGTGCAAGTGGTATGGGGCGAAACGGAAGACAAATTGGACAACACAGCCCAATATTCCACAACAGAACTTGCTTCAAACTACTTCTGGAACACAACTACCCTGAGCGGTTTACAACCTAACCATATATATTATTATAAGGTAAAGAGCAACGGACACGACAGCGGCATCCAGCGCTTCCGCACACTACCACAAGACGGAGACGAGGGCGTGGTAAGGTTCCTCCTATTCGGAGACCACCAGCGCAACCTGTATTCAGACTATGAATGGATGCTTCGTATGGCAGAGAGGAAACTTAATGAAAAATACGGCGAGAAACCCATTGAAGAGCACGTATCCTTCATCATGAACATGGGTGACCAAGTGGACCAGGGTACGCTGAAGCAATATGAAGACATTCACCGTTTCAAGAACCGTTCGGTCATGAGCCGACTGCCCATCCAAACCGTAGTGGGTAACCATGACACTTACGGAGACACGGACATGCGCTTCTACAACGGACATTATGCACCATACAGAAAGGCGGCATATAAAGGACTTGATGCCGGAACAGCAAACTATTATGCCTATCAGGCTGGACGCGTGCTGTGGATTGGCATCAACAGCGACGGTGCCTCCAGCAAGCAACTGGAGTGGATACGCAACGTGGTGAACACCGCCGATGCCGACCCCACCGTGGACTGCATCATCAGTGTGCAACACCGTCCGCTCTATGCTGAAATGTACAGCACGGACGTATCTGGATGGATGCTAAAAGACGTGATGCCCATACTGAACGCATCCCCCAAGCACGTGATGAACTGCGCCGGCCACCATCACCTCTATGCTCGCGGACAGATGCCCAACCATCCCGTCTATCACATTATCAGTGGCGGTGGTGTGGGTATTGCCGAGGGCGGTTACCTACAATTGTGGGGCGTAACCGATGTGGACATCTGCGACCACGACCATGTACAAGCCACCATTGACCACTGGACCTATCAGATTGTGGAATACGACCCGACAAGCACTACTCTATCCGTGGAAACCTACAGTGTGGGCAACAAACGCCTTGCGCTGGACAACGTGATGGTGGACAAATTCTCGCGCACACTCAACAGCAAGAGTGTTCCCTCATGCCCAATATTCCCCTTTGAGAGTGCAATTATCAATCTGCCCACCCGCATTGAGCAGGAAGCAAAAGATGAGAGCCTGCACAGCGCGCAATACCAAATTGCAAAAGACAAAGGTTTCAACAACATTGTTCACGAAAGAGTGCTTACCTTTGAAAACCTCTACAAGGTGGACAACAACTATCTGCCCCTTGACCAATGTGCCCAGAAACCTGTTACCCAACTGGAACTGGACGAGGGAGACTTAGTTCCCGGCACATATTACCTCAGAGCGCGTAACAGAAACATGAATCTGGACTACAGCGAATGGAGCGCCACACATATCATCCGAATTTCCGATCCAAACGCAGGCAAAGCGGTGATTACATCAGACAGAACGCATTATGGCGCAAGGCCAAGCGTAGTTATCAACTACGCCAATGCTCCGGCTGACGAAACAACACGCATTGCCATCTATAGGAACGGAGTGGAGCCGGAAACGGCCACAATGCCATACGCCTTCCAGAAAACAGAAGGAGCAGAAGGCTCTGTTACATTCAAAATTAACGATTGCGGCAAATTCTATGCCGTAATGCTCAAGGGTGAAGGCAACGAAGAATGCTCGGACCGCTGCTACTTCCGCATTGGCGAAGGTATAATTGAATTCGCCCTGAACAAATTTGTCTATGAAGTGGGCGATCCCGTTTCAGTGATACTGACAGAGGTTCCGGCCCAGAGCAAAGACTGGGTGGGCATTTATGCGCAAGGCATCACTCCAGAGGATGCCATCTGCCCCAGCTGGAAATATGTGGGCAACAACACCAACGTAAAAATTGAGCTGAATGTCCCCGACGCCCGAAACTACAAAGGCCCCTTGCAGAAGGGATGCTATTTTGCCAACTATTTCAAGAACGATGGATATGATGAGGCCTATGAACGCATTTATTTTGTCATTGGCAAACCATGTCAAGTTACCGCAAAAACGGCGACCACGAACGAGGGCGACCCTGCGGTGTTCACTTGGGACGAAATGCCCATGCAGACAGAATGTCAATTGGCGTACAGACCAGCCGGTTCAGGTGAAGAAATAGCGTGGGTTATCGTAAAAGGCATTCTGCTCGAAGGTGACTCGGGAAGCATCACGGTGGAAAGCCTTCCAATTGGCAAACATGACATAGCCATTCTGTTTGCAGGAAAGCGCATCAGCAACATATCCAAGATAAGCGTGAATCCCGGTACCGGAATACAAAACGTAAAAAAAGATAGCCAGCACCATGAGACCTTTACGCTTGACGGGAAAAAGACAATGGGGGCAACCCCAAAAGGCATATATATAAAAGACGGAAAAAAATACATCAACCAATAAATCTTTTTAATAACTTTTAATCTCAAAAACATGAAGAAAATTTTACTTACATGCACGGCCTTTGCAATGGCAATGGCATCGTGGGCACAAGTGCCAAAAGCCGATGTGCTTGACGTAGTGTTCAACGCGGACGGAACCGCAACGGACATTTCCGAAATGGCAAACGAAATTTCTGTTGTAGGTACGCCAAAGATTGTAACAAGTGACCAATTCGGAATGAATGTGCTTTGTACCGCCAGCGAAACCATCGGTGGGCAGAATAACAACACCTTCGTCATTCCAATGACCGAACAGATTTGGAGCGCCATAGCCGACGGACACACCATGGAATGCTTTGTACGCCCCTTCTGGGAAGGCGGTCTGAACAAAAAGGGCTGGTCCACGTTAATGGGTTTCCAGCAGTCGGGAGGTGCAGGTATGCTGCTCTACTACGGCGAATGGTGTTACGAGCCTCACATCGGAGGCAGTTATCATGACGCTTGGGGTGGCGCACCCGAATTCAAGCAATGGGCACACGTTGTAGGCGTCATGGACGGTGAGAACAACTGCACCAAGATTTATGTGAACGGACAACTGATGCAAACGCTTGAAACCAGCGGTACTTTGGGACGTCCCAATGTAGGCAGCTCGCCCTTCATCGCCTTGGCTGGTGACCTGAGCGGTAGCGGTGTGGTAGAAGCCTGCTTTACAGGAGATATGGCTATTGCCCGTATGTACAGTAAGGCACTGACCGATGAGGAAGTGCAAACACTTTACAACGAAATCAAATCAAAGGATACCGGTGCGGAAGACCATAAGGAAGAAGGCCAGTTCCCCAATCTGCGCTATGACGAAAACGGAGCAGTAATCATTGAAACCGCTGAAGACATGCACGACTTTGCCCTGCTTAGCAAGGTTGCCCCTTACACCAACGCAGAGGTGGTGGCTGACATTGACTATACCGGCTATAACGAAAACATCAGCTATTATGGTTCAAATGCTTACGCTGCCGTGTTCAACGGAAACGGACACACCATTACCGTAAACTTTGACTTCTCGGGAACAGAAACCACCGGTTTCGTAGCAGAT
>JAFNXL010000072.1 GCA_017379075.1 Bacteroidaceae bacterium | reverse complement strand
TGCTGGGGCATAGTGCATGGGAATGAACGTTGAAATAGATTCCTCCTCAAGCAATCTCTGGGCTTCAAGTTCCCTACGGTAAGTGGCTCGCATAGCAAACCAAAACATCTCTTCTTCACATCCGGACATACTTCTGGGGCTTTAACACTCGTATAAAATACAGAGTATCAAACATTTAGAGAAACCAAAACGCGAATTATCTATCGCTTTCATGTTTTCCTTTCCGCTCATTAACATTATGCGGTGAACCATGATTTTGCAAAGGTAGCAATTTTTATGTAAATAAATATATAATTATGTATAAAAAATGAAAAATAAAAAAATCACCACTCCACAGTCAGACCGTCGTAGGCGAGGTGGATGCCCTGGGGCATACGGAGGGATTCCTCAGCATGGGGGGCGATGTCGTGGCTCATGTGGATGATGTAGGTGGGTTGGTTGCCAATCTGACGGGCAAATGCTATGGCTTGGTCTATAGTCTGATGGGTTCGGTGGGGGCGGTGACGGAGTCCGTTCACCACAAGCAGGCGCACACCGGAAAGGAGTTCGCAGGTGCGGGGGGTAACGGAAGTCATGTCGGTGATATAGGCCATGTCGCCAACGCGGTATCCAAGGACGGGCAACTGGCCGTGCATCACTTGCAGGGCGGTAACCTTGGTATCGTTCACCATGACCGTTTCATAGGGCTGAAGGTCGTGCAACTGGAGCTGGGGCACGCCAGGATACTTGTTTTCCACCAGGCAATAAGGCAGGCGCTGGCGCAGATGGGATGCGGCATAGGGATCGGCATATATGGGCAGGGAACGGCTGTAGCTAAAAGGACGCAGGTCGTCTATGCCGCCCACATGGTCGTAATGCTCGTGGGTGATAAAAAGGGCATCAAGCGTTCCCCGGAAATTGAGGCGTAGCATCTGCTCACGGAAATCGGGCGAACAGTCAATGAGGATGTTGGCAGATGCGGTCTGTACCAAGGCCGAACAGCGCAAGCGCTTGTCCCGCGGGTCTGTGCTGGCGCACGTCGGGCAGTCGCATCCCAGATAGGGCACACCCGTGCTGGTGCCTGTGCCAAGAAAAGTGATACGGTTCATTGTATATGATAATTCAAGTTTCGCAAGCAGAATAACTTAAGGGTGGTATTCCACAATTCGTCTTTTTGTTTCCACTGTCATCCTGAACTTGTTTCAGGATCTCACAGCAAGTAGCACACTACCGCGGACAGATGCTGAAACGAGTTCAGCATGACAAGTTGTTTGGACATTAAATTTAAATGCAAAAGTTGGATAGAATCATTACTTCGGGCTGCAGCGCAATACCGAACCGTTCACGAACATCGGCCTGCACGCATCGGCAAAGTTCCATAATGTCCTTACCGGAGGCTCCTCCGGCATTGACCAGCACCAGGGGCTGACGGGCATGGACGGCGGCCTTGCCCAGGGAACGGCCCTTCCAACCACACTGTTCGATGAGCCATGCGGCAGGAATCTTGACATTGTCATCGTCCACCCTGTAGCAGGGAATGGTGGCATGGGATTCCTTCAAACGGTTGTAAAGCGAAACCGGCACCACGGGATTCATGAAGAAACTGCCGGCATTGCCCTGCACCTGGGGATCGGGCAACTTCTGGCGGCGGACTGCAATCACCGTCTCTCTGATGTCCTGTGCAGTGAGGTTGGCTTCTGTCTTTCCGCTTTCCTGCAAGGCAGATGTGAGTCCGTGATAAGACAGATTGGGAGAGAAACGGAGCGAAAGGGCAAACTGTACATGGGTGACGGCATAACGGCCTCGATGGAGGGTCTTGAAGACGCTGTGACGATAGCCATAATCACATTCTTCCACATCAAAAGTGCGCAAACTTCCGTCCGAGAGATCCACACACTCCACCTTTCTGATAAATTGGGCAGCCTCGGCACCATAAGCCCCGATGTTCTGGACGGCAGACGCTCCCACCTCACCGGGAATGAGCGAGAGGTTTTCCAGTCCGTACCACCCCTGGGAAAGGCTGTATTCCACCCAGCTGTCCCAGTTCATTCCGGCTCCCACTCGCACCAGCACCCGCTCTTCTTCCTGAGCAAGCAACTCTACGCCCTCAATGGCAGAATGAAGGATGACTCCAGGGAAATCCTGCATGAAAAGTAAGTTGCTTCCGCCACCGATGTGAAGCAGGGGACGGCCCGCATAATGCTCACGATAACAGGCAATGGCCTGCAAGAGCTGTTCAACGGATGTGTATTGAATAAAACAATCGGCATGAGCCTGTATGCCGAATGTGTTGTGTGAGAGAAGGGAATAATGAAGCTGAGGTTTTATTTCGTTCATACATCAGTTTTCGTAAGAGGTTAGACGCCAAAGTCCGTCGGCTTTCTCAAAATTGAAGATTTCCATAAAACCGCTTCCCTGGGCGCACTTCTGCATGACAATGCGTTGCGGCATGTCATAGGTCTGTCCGTATCGGATGTTGGATATGATGCCCAATGGCACTTCGGAACAGAAAGAGAACCATTGTGTGGCATCAATGGTGCCTTCGATCACTTCCATTTCATCGTCCGGGTCTTCCATGCAGAAATGAAGGGGCTGTGCAATGCTGGACTGCTGGAAAATGCTGTCCGTGCTGAACTGGCGGTAGAAGACCAGGAAATCGGCAAGCTGGCTGCCCTGCACATAGAAGTCCTGCTGCTGATGGAGCCGCCATGAACCTTTCTTGCGGATGAAGCGGTACGAGGTGAGCATGAGCGAATCGAGGTCGATGCGCTCAACCACAACGGTATCGTTGGACAAGGCCTTGGTCTCTTCTATCTGGGACTGGGTGTTGTAGAAAACCGTATAGAAATCCTGTTGCAGGAAAGCAAAGTCGCCTCCCCAATCGCGCGAAGAGACTTCTACAGAATCGCCTGTACTGCTGATATGAAGAAAGGGGAAACGCACTCTTCTACGGCGGAAGAGGGAATCGTGACCGAAGGAGTAAAGGAAATCGTCGAAATATTCCACATAGAGCGAATCTCTACGGAAATCCTCTTCCTCATCCTGTTCAAAGAGGAGAAGCGTATCAGCCTGGACCGTATCAACAGACAAGGTATCCTGCACACAGGTTTCTGCTGTATGCTGTTCCCGTGGTGTGCAGGCAACCGCCAACACGCACCCACACAAAAAGAGAAAACGCAAAACCTTACCGATGTTACTCATCTGATACGTTATAAAAATCGTGCAAAAGTACAATTTTAAATTCATATAGCACTCGTTTTCGGCAAGAAATGATTACCTTTGCACAAATTTTGGATACAAAGGAGAAAAAACATCAATCAATATGATAGAAAAGATAGAGAAACTGAAGCAGGAGATTGCCGTCCTGCAAGCCGCAAGCCCCGAAGAGGCAGAGGCACTTCGTATCAAATACCTGAGTAAAAAGGGCGAGATTACCGCACTGATGAACGACTTCCGCAACGTGCCCGCTGAGCAGAAGAAGGAAGTGGGCATGCGCATCAACGAGCTGAAGACAATTGCCCAGGAAAAGATTGCCCAACTGAAGGCAGAGGCTTCCGTACAGGCTGCAGCCGGTCCGGCAGTGGACCTTACCCGCACCCCCTACCCCATTCCATTGGGCACACGTCATCCGCTGACCATCGTAAAGAACGAGATTGTGGACATCTTCAGCCGACTGGGATTCACACTGGCTGAAGGTCCCGAAGTGGAAGACGACTGGCACGTGTACAGCAGCATGAACTTTGCCGATGACCATCCCGCACGAGACATGCAGGACACCTTCTTTGTGGAAAGCCGTCCCGACATCATCCTCCGCAGCCACACCAGCAGTGTGCAGGCCCGTGTGATGGAAAGCCAGCAGCCTCCCATCCGTGTCATCTGCCCCGGACGTGTCTACCGTAACGAGGCCATCTCTGCCCGCGCCCACTGTTTCTTCCATCAGGTGGAAGGTCTTTACATTGACCGTGGCGTGTCTTTCACTGACCTCAAACAAGTGTTGCTGCTTTTCGCACAGGAAATGTTCGGTCCCGAAACCAAAATCCGTCTGCGCCCCAGCTACTTCCCCTTTACAGAACCCAGTGCCGAGATGGACATCAGCTGCCACCTGTGTGGTGGAAAGGGATGTTCCTTCTGCAAGCACACAGGTTGGGTGGAAATCTTGGGTTGCGGAATGGTGGATCCTGCCGTATTGGAAGCCAACGGCATAGACAGCACACAATACACCGGTTATGCCTTCGGTATGGGTATCGAGCGCATCACCAACCTGAAGTTCCAGGTAAAGGACTTGCGTATGTTCTCGGAAAACGACATTCGTTTCCTGGACGAGTTCACAAGTGCGAACTAATCCAGAATACAAGTAAGAAGAGAGGCGTCCGCATAACCGGACGCACCATTATAAAGCCATTCGGACAAAGTTCCGGATGGCTTGAATTTTGTTTGCAGAAACATGTGCATGGCTGCTTGGTTCTCATCCGCAACAATGGCATACAGCTGATGCAGATGGAGATGGTGGGCGGCATAGTGGAGCAAGAGTTCCATGGCCTCGGTTCCATAATGTTGTCCCTGCCATTCGGACAAGAGGGCTATACCCACTTCCGCCCGTCTGTTGCGCGCGTCAAGATTCTGCAAGTCAATGAAACCCAAAGAGGTTCCGCTTGCATCTACAATCACCAGACGCAATCTGCCATCTACAAAAATGTCGCAAGTTGTCTCTTCGATGTAACGTCTCAACGCATAACGTGAATAAGGGACATTGGCCGTGCCATACTTCCAGATTTCCGTATCGTTCTCTATGCGATACATCAAATCAAGGTCTTCAGGCTCTACCGCCCGCAGACTGACGCGCTTTCCCCTGAGCATCATGACTCTCCCTCCCAATCCAACACTTCGCCCGGACGGATTACCTTACCTGTGGCACGGGAGAAGGTTTCAATCCAAAGACGCTTTCCATGCGGCTGGTTGTGCAGGCGCTCCAGCATTTCCTTGACCGTGGTGTTGTCAAAATCAAAGCGGACATAACCTGGGACGGCATATCGGACTGGACAATGCAGACGTGTGCGGATGCGTTGTACAAGACGTTGCCACATATCAATCAGAGCACGTACATAAACTGCAAAACGGATGAGCTGCCCCAAGAGATAATGCCGCTTGCCATAATGTTTGTTGAAGAAAATGAGCATGGCTTCATAGAACACATGCACATAACGGTAACTGCTCTTTTCCGTGCTTTCACCCTTATAATGCAGGATAAGGCAGGGAAGATAATAATTCTGCCATCCACCCTGAAGCAAACGGTAGCTCAAATCAATGTCCTCTCCATACATGAAAAAGTCCTCATCGAGCAAGCCAATCTGGTCAAGCGCCTTTATGCGAATCATATTGAATGCACCAGAAATCACCTCAATGGGATTGGGTTTCTCCGGATCAAGGTATCGCATATAATAACGGCCAAAGACTCTGCTGTTGGGGAAAAGCGTGCCCAAACCGGACATCTTGCAGAAACTGGTAAAGGGAGTGGGCAGTCCTCTGCGGCTTTCCGGAGCGAAACGTCCATCGGGATGAAGCATGCGCACACCTGTGGCACCCACTTCGGGATGAGAGTCAAGGAAATTGAGACACACACGCAAAGTGTCTTCCGCCACAATGGTATCGGGATTCAGCAGCAAGACATATTCGCCCGAGCTTTTCCTGATGGCAAGATTGTTGGCACGTGAAAAGCCCAGATTTTCCGCATTAGCAATGAACCTTACCCCAGGAAAGCGAGGCTGCAAATACTCCACACTTCCGTCTGTACTGGCATTGTCCACCACCCACACCTCGGCATTGATTCCAAGGAGGGCGCGTTGTACCGAATGAAGACACTGCTCCAGATGGTAACGCACATTATAACTGACAATGACAATACTGAGCTTCACGGGTTCCATTTACGATTCTTTCCTTAATACCACAAACAACGATGCAGCAGCCAGAATAAGCAGGCAAGCGAGCAGGTTGGCATCATAAAACATATAATAATCCAGCACTATAAGGACTGCAGCCGAATCAAGCATACCCAAAAGCAACAAAGGATTCCAACTATTCCTTTGACGGATGGCAAAGAAGGTGCTCACAATGGTAGAGAGGGCACACACAATGGAATAAGCGTAAGCCATATTAGGAACGGCAGAAACATCAAGAATGGGACCGTTATGACTTGTTTGGATTTCAAGGACAACAGCCACTATTGCTGTGGTAACGCACATGAAAACAAATGTGAGAACAAGGTTCTTGCGTGACATATTTATAATAATATTTCTTTGTTTTTGTTTATGTAGAATATGGGGTACGTCCCAAAAGGGCACGCCCCAGAGTTACCTCATCCGTATATTGCAGCTCATCATTCTGTGCCACACCTCGGGCAATTACCGTTACCGCCACACCCGTATCCTGCAATTTGCGGTAGATGTAGAAGTTTGTGGTATCGCCCTCCATTGTTGGGCTTAATGCTAATATCACCTCCTTAACACCACCGGCCTGCACACGTTCTATAAGGCTTTGGATTTCAAGATTTGAGGGGCCAATTCCGTCCATCGGGCTGATGACGCCACCAAGCACATGATACAATCCCCTGTACTGTTGAGTCTGTTCTATGGCCATCACGTCCTGTACGTTCTCCACCACACACACCATACCGGCATCTCTATGGCTGTCGGCACAGATGGCACATGTCTCCACATCGGAAATATTGTGGCACACACGGCAGTATCTGACCTCATGCACCAACTGGCTCAGGCTACCGGCCAGTGAGTCCACCTGATTGGGGTCCATCCGAAGCATGTGGAGTACCAACCTCAATGCAGACTTGCGGCCGATTCCGGGCAGGCGGCTCATTTCATTGACCGCATGTTGGAGCAAGGTTGAAGGATACTGTTGTGAAAAACTCATACATTACTTATGTATACCTTATATAATAACTTATGTCTCTCTTTATGATAACTTATGCTTGTCCTTACAACACACCTTTGCTGCTGGGCAGATGGAAATGGGTGACATCCCGACGGACAGCCATACGCACACTACGGGCAAAGGCCTTGAATATGCCTTCAATCTTGTGGTGCTCGTTTTCGCCCTCTGCCTTTATGTTCAAGTTCATGAGTGCGCTATCTGAAAGGCTCTTGAAGAAATGGAGGAACATTTCCGTGGGCATCTCACCCACCTTTTCGCGTTTGAACATCGCGTCCCAGACAAGCCAAGGACGGCCACCGAAGTCCAAAGCCACCTGACAGAGACAATCGTCCATGGGCAGGCTGTAGCCATAACGTTCGATTCCACGCTTGTCACCAAGGGCTTTGCGCAAGCATTCTCCCAACGCCAGTCCGGTATCCTCAATGGTGTGGTGTTCGTCCACATGCAAATCGCCATGGCAGGAGATTTCAAGGTCAATCATGCCATGTTTCGCAATTTGTTCTAACATATGGTCGAAAAAGCCTAAACCTGTATTGATCTGACTTTTTCCGTTTCCGTCCAGATTCACCCAAACACGGATGTCCGTCTCATGGGTCTTACGCACAAACTCGGCCGTACGTTCTCCGGCAAAAAGTATTTCCGTAATGCGTTCCCAATTGTACTGGTCATTCAGAATGAGGCTCTTGCAACCCAAGTTGACGGCAAGTTGTGCATCGGTTGCCCTATCTCCAATCACCCAACTGTTGGCCAAATCACACGTTCCATTCATATAGTCGGTCAGCATGGCAGTTCCGGGCTTGCGTGTGGGAAGATTGTCTTCGGGGAAACTGCGGTCAATGTGTATGGCATCGAAAGTGACACCTGCACTCTCAAGCACTTGAAGCATCAGGTTATGAGTGGGCCAGAAATCCTCCTCGGGATAACTGGCCGTTCCCAAACCATCCTGATTGCTCACCATCACCAGTTCATAATCGGTATGCTGGCGCAGGAAATGAAGGGACGTGATGACTCCGGGAAGAAAGCGGAACTTCTCAAAGCTGTCAATCTGTTCGTCCGCCGGTTCTTCCAATATGGTTCCGTCACGGTCTATAAATAATACTCTTTTCATTTGTATTGGCGTAAAGCAGACAACAATTCGTTATTCTCCTGTGGCGTGCCGATGGTTATGCGCAAGCATCCCTGGCACATTTCCACACGGTTGCGGTTGCGGACAATGACTCCTCGGTCCACAAGATAATGGTAGATGGCATCGGCATCTGTCACCTTTGCAAGGAAGAAGTTGGCTCCTGTGGGATAGACCTTCAGGCAGACGGGAAGTTCGTTGAAGGCCGGAATCATGTGCGCCCTTTCCTCCTTTATCTGAGCCACCCAACGTTGTACCTTGAATGCATCGTCAATCAAAGCCGATGCATGGTCTTGGGTCAGTTTGTTTATGTTATAAGGATATTTGACCTTGTTGAAGAGTCCGATAATTTCCGGACTGGCAAAAGCCATTCCCATACGGATGCTTGCACTTGCCCATGCCTTGCTCATGGTGTTGAGCACAATCAGGTTGGGATACTTATGCAATTGGGTGCGGAAAGCAGGGAAAGACGAGAAGTCTGAATAAGCC
>JAFNXL010000031.1 GCA_017379075.1 Bacteroidaceae bacterium | reverse complement strand
TACCCCCTCACCTCTCACTACTCTGTTACGGCTAATTTGTTATTCGCTGTTTTTGAGCATAAGGGTCTGTGACCCGAAAATAGAAAACATGTTCTTTTGTTCTTCTGTCAAAAGATCTCACAACTCATCGCTCATTGCTCAAGGCTCACCGCTCACCGCTCAAAATTCCTCAAGCAAGCTTGGTATTTCACTCACTTAATCGTACCTTTGCATATCATGACACTATTTAGGACACTTTTGATACTCCTCATCGCCACCATTTTCACCGCCTGCACGGAAGATGGCGACTTTGAACGGCGGCTGGCTGTGGCGGACAGTCTGATGACGCACGAACAGCCAGACTCCGCCTATCGTATGCTGTGCGGCATGGATGCCGAGGCGGAAGAGGTGAGCGAACCTTTGCGCATGCGCCACCTGCTCCTGCGCTCCAATGCGCAGAACAAGGCATACGTGGACTTCACATCGGACAGCATCGGCTGTCTGCTGGTGGACTACTACGATGCGCACGGCACACCCAACGAGCGGATGCTGGCGCATTACATCAAGGGCTGTGCCTACCGCGATATGGGCGACCAGCCCGCCTCCCTGCGTTGCTACAACGATGCCGTGGCAGCGGCGGACACCTCGACAGCGGATTGTAATTATGACCAGCTCAGCATCATCTACGGACAGATTGCCGATATTTTCGACCGTCGTGCCATGCCCGACAATGCGCTGCAAGCCTACGAATATGCCGAACACTATGCGTGGAGAGCCAAAGACACCATCAATGTATTCACCATCTGGGGCAACAAGTCCAATGCCTTAATCGACCAAGGCAAAATCGAAGAAGCGCTACGCATAAAAGAAGCGGCAGCAGAAGGATTCCGCACAATGGGCTATCCTCAATATGCCGCCCAAGTCATGGGGCTTTGCATCAAATGGTATGCCCTACAAGGAGAGTTCGACAAAGCCAAAGTTGCCATGGACGAATATGAGAAGCGTTCCGGTTATTTCTTGGAAGGCGGAGACGCAAAACCCGGGAAAGAAGGATATTATCACATCAAAGGTACCTACTTTCTGGAAAAGGGGGAACTGGATTCTGCCGAACATTATTTCCGCAAACTGCAGCACAGTGGCACCACTCGCAACGACCTGTATCTGGCAACATGGGGATTGACACAATTATATTATCACAAGGACCAACTGGACTCTATCGGAAAATATGCCCTACAGACATTCCTACACAGCGACACCTTATATAATATAGGAGCTGCAGAAAATCTTCAGAAGGCACAGGCACAGTATAACTATACCCGGCATCTTGAAACAGCACATCGCAAGGAGTTGGAAGCAAAAGATATGGAAATCAGCCGACGGAACTGGATTATTGCAGGTGTTCTATTATTGTCCATCATTGTATTTTTCTGGCGCAAACAAATCCGTCTGAAAAAGAGTGAACTCCGCACAGCTAACCGCAAGAACACCCAATTAAGCACACAATTGCATACGGCCAATGAAGAAAACGCACAACTGAATACACAAATCGATGCCAACAACCAGGAAATAAACACTCTGAACACACAATTGGACACCGCCAATGAGGAGAACATACTGCTGCACACCCAAATAGAGAAAAACAGCAAATTAATCTTTGGACTTAACGAACAACTGAAAAAGAAGGATGCAGATATAAAGACCTTGGCACTTTTGAAGGATGGTACGGAACAATTGGTCAGGCAGTTGGAAACAGAAATAAGGAAAAGAGACGCTGTTAAGGCAAAAGGGAAGGCTGAAGACACACAAATTGTGAAACTATTTGCGCAAATGGCAGAGGACAGGACTGGACTGCCCGCCACAGACAACTGGACAGAACTGTTCAAGGTGATGGACAATCATTTCCCATCCTTTACTTTACAAATCAAATCCTGCCGCTCCATCGGAAAAAACGAATATCAGGTATGTGTACTTACCAAACTGGGATTTCGTGTAAGCGATATTGCCTACCTCACCAACAACTCTTCAAACAGCATAACCAACCTGCGCAGCCGTATGATGGTGAAACTCTTTGGCGAGGAAGGAGGAGCCAAGGATTTTGACGCAAAAATTGCGTCCCTTTGACACATATTACGCATATCTTTCTTACCCAACACACTATATCTGCAACCGAAAATGACTTCCGAGTGATTTTGTATGGCAGCAAAAGGGCTTTCTTAACGTACTGATTACCAATACCACTTTAAAGTTGTGTGATTTTGTGTGATGTTTTTCTTTGTCATTTCTTGGACTAATCCTAATTTTGCATCGGAAATCGTTTCAAAATAACATTTAATCTTGATTCTATGACAAAGAAAACATTTCTCTTAACCTGCCTTCTCGGCATGTCCGCATCTGGAATCCATGCATATCAAGGGGCGACAAAAAGGGTTTTACATTCAAAATAGAAGAAAAAAAGGAATTACCCTTTAAAATATTGTAACGTTTAATAACAACAAAATGATAACTTCTCATGAAACAATTAACAATTTCCCTTATGCTACTTTGTTCTGCACTCTTATTGCAAAATTGTGAAGATAGCATCCCAATAAAAGACATTGAAAGAAGAGTCAAATATAAGGTTACATGTCAAGAACCTGATGCGCAAATGCATATAAACGCTCCCGGATTTGGCTACCAAGGTTTGTATTTTAAAGGGACATTTGAGAATGAGGTAAACACAAAGGATTACTTTGCCGTAATTGAAGCCAAATGTGATAATCCAAAAGCGATGATTACTATAGACTTATATATTGGCAAGAAACATTTTAGAAAAGTCGGAAATTCTCCTGTCTTCATCAGTGAACGATTGAAAGGGAAAGGCCCATATTTAGAATAATTTTACAATGAGGGTGTGTAAAAAATAAACTTACACACCCTCATGACTATTAAAGTGCCTTCAAAAACGCAATGCGGTGCGTGAGCAAAGACAATGCGGTGCATGAGCGGATGCAATGCGGTGACTTTATCGGGCCACCGCATTGGCTTTTTGGAGCAGATATACTGTATGGGCCGATGCAGATATACTGCAACGGCTGTAGAAGATATCTTAAACGGGCAACGCAGTACTACTGCTATGGGAATTGAGATTTGTTTTACTCACGCAAATCTCGCCAATCCCGCCAGAAGAATTAGACAGAAGAACATTTTGAGCGATGAGCCGTGAGCGGTGAGCGATGAAATTTTAGATTAGACATTAAGGATCAAAAGAAAAACAGGTCCTTTTGTTCCTCTGTCAAAAAAATAAATCTGCGGTAATCTGTCGCATCGGTGTCATCTGCGTGCCATTATTAAACGGTGAGCGGTGAGTTTTGAGTTATGAGTTATGAGTTATAAAAAGTAGGGACGTTGCGTGCAGCGTCCGAGAGAGCACACAAGAGTTATAATCTCACGCGAATCCCACGAATCTCGCAAAATATTACTCTATGCCTTTGGCGCGATTTGCGTGAGTAAAAACCTCGGACGCTGCACGCAGACGTCCCTACCCTCTCATTACTCATAACTCATGGCTCAAAACTCAAAACTCAAAACTCAATATGCCGCACGGTATTTGCCTTCTTCCTTGTCATCGAGCATAGAAAGATAGCTGGCATAGCGGCTCTCGGCTATACGGTGTTCCTCTACAGCCAAGCGCACGGCGCAACCGGGTTCGTGGGTGTGGGTGCAGCCCACACCGAAACGGCATTCTTCGCTCTGTGTGAAGATCTCGCGGAAATAGTGTGCCACTTCCTCGCGCTCGATGTCAAAGGTGCCGAATCCCTTTATTCCGGGTGTGTCGATGAGATATCCGCCAAAGGGAAGGGTGTACATCTCGCTGAAGGTGGTGGTGTGCATGCCGGTATCGTGGACCGAAGAGATTTCCGCGGTCTTCACTTCCAGGTGCGGAAGCAGACGGTTTACGAGTGTGCTTTTCCCCACTCCGGAGTTTCCGGAAAGCAGGCTTACGGAGTCTTGCAGGATGTTCTGCAAGACTCCGCATCCCTCGCCCGTTGCAGCGGAAAGTGATACGCATTGGTAGCCCAAGCTTTCATAAAGACGCTTCACGGCTTCCATGTAGCGCAATTCGGAGTCGGAATAGAGGTCGGTCTTATTGAACACCAGCACCACAGGAATCCGATATGCCTCGGCTCCGGCAAGAAAACGGTCGATGAAGACCGTGCTGGTTTCGGGGTGTGCCACCGTTACCACCAGCACTGCCTGGTCCAGGTTGGCGGCCAGGATATGGCTCTGTTTGGAAAGGTTGGAGGCCTTGCGCACAATAAAGTTGCGGCGGTCTTCTATCTCCTGGATAAACCCTTTCCCTTCGGGGTTCACCACTATGGATACCCTGTCGCCCACGGCTACGGGATTGGTGCTGCGGATTCCCTTCAGGCGGAAGTTGCCCTTTACCTTGCAATCGACCAGCGGGCCGCCATTGTCTGTCCTGACTGTGTACCAGCTTCCGGTGCTCTTGACTACGATGCCTTTCTGTACGGGTGATTCAGAGGCCATACGTTCTTGGTGCTGTGAAAGGTTACACGGTCATGATTTCCTTTTCCTTGGCGGCAAGGATTTCATCAATCTTCTTGATGTACTTGTCGTGGGTCTTCTGCAGAGTGGCCTCGGCATCCTTCTCCAGGTCCTCGCTCAAACCGTCCTTGATGGCTTTCTTCAAGCGGTCGTTGGTGTCGCGACGGGCATTGCGGATGCTGACCTTGGCCTGCTCGGCTTCCTTGCCACACTGTTTTGCCAACTGCTTACGGCGTTCCTCGGTCAGGGGAGGAATGCCAAGACGGATAATCTCGCCGTTGTTCTCGGGCATAATTCCCACCTCGCTGTCAATAATGGCCTTTTCAATGGGGCGGAACATATTCTTGTCCCAAGGCTTGATGGCGATGGTGCGTGCATCGGGGGTGTTGATGGCTGCCACATTGTTAAGGGGAACCATGCTGCCATAACTCTCTACACGGATGCCGTCCAGGATCTTCACATTGGCCTTTCCGGCACGGATGCGTGCCAAAGATTCGTCCAGATACATTACGGCTTCTTCCATCTTCTCTTCAGCCTCGCTCAAAACAACTTTAACATCTATCATAATTTTTCTTTTACTTTGGTTTTTAACAATCGTATTTACTAATTACCCAACAAAAGTACTTTTTTTCAACCAATTTCACAAATGATTACAAACGAAACGTAGCAATAATTTTATTTTTCATTAAATTTTTATTACATTTGCAGCTACAAATTGTGAAATATCATGAAAATTGATGAGAGAATAAACGAACTTTTAGAAAAATTGGAGCCCATCACTTTGGAGCAAATGTCGTCTATCCGGCTAATGAACCGGACAGACACAAAGTTCGTTACCAGCAAGGAAAAGCTTGCACAACTCTTGGAACTGGCACAGGGAGAATATTATGCACAGAGCATTGACGGGAAGAAGGTTGCCAACTACATGACCACTTACTGGGACACCGATGACCACATTTTCTATATGGAACACCACAACAAACGGGCACCCCGACAGAAGGTGCGCGTACGAACCTATATGGATAGTGGCGTCACCTACCTGGAGGTGAAGACAAAGAACAACCACGGCCGTACCAAGAAAAAACGCATTGAGGTGACGGAACACGACCTCACCTATTGCGGCGAAAAGGAGGAATTTGTACAGGGGCTGGTTCAGAGGGACCTGGACAGCATACACCCCACAGTGAGGAACCAGTTTCACCGCATCACCCTTGTAAATTACGGCAAGACGGAACGCCTTACCATAGACTATGACGTGCAGTTCCTGAATTACGAGACGGGGCAGAATGCCGATGTGGGTCCCCTTGTCATCATTGAGCTGAAGAGAGACGGAAACGTGTTCAGCCCCGTACTGAACATGTTGAAGCAACTGCGCATCAAACCATCCGGATTCAGCAAATACTGTATCGGTTCGGTCATCACCAACCGGGGACTGAAGCACAATCTCTTCAAGAACAGATTAGTGAGATACAGCAAATACGCCAATACGAAATTTTAAAACAATCAAATATTTAATATTATGGAAGAATTTATCTCTAATTGGAACTATGAGTTAGGCAACATGATTGGTATGACATTCTTTGAACCCATGCAGTTCATGTCAATGATCATTCGTTTTATCCTGAATTTTGTCGTTGTCGCCATTATCGCCCGCGGCTTCTATTTCCCAAAGAGCCAGCGCAGAGACTATATGTTCATTTTCCTGATTATGTCCATGAGCATCTTTATGCTTGTCAACCTGATGGGAAGCGGCGACACGCTGAACACCGGAGCGGCTCTGGGACTGTTTGCCATCTTCGGCATTATCCGTTACCGCACAGAAGCCATACCCATCCGCGAGATGACCTATCTGTTCATGCTGGTGGCAGTGAGCGTTGTGAATGCTATGGGCAAGGCCGAATACCATGCACGAAGCGACTATTGGGAAGGTGTGGGTATACTGACCATCCTGTTTGCCAACCTGGCTTTCATCTTTATGGCATGGCTGTTCGAGAGCAGCAAGCTGGTACATACCGGATGCAGCAAGTTCATCCTTTATGATAACGTGAACCTGGTTGCGCCCGACAAACGCGACGAGCTGATTGCCGACCTTGAGCGCCGTACCGGACTGAAGATTGACCGCGTGGAAGTGGGTATGATTGACTACCTGAAGGACAGCTGCATCATGCGTATCTATTACGATGAGCCAAAGGACAAGGGCAACAGCATTGAACAAATTGGCCGTCTGCCCAAGGCTTAACGCTTCAACATTTGTTAGATAAAGTTAACATTTTTTTGCATCCATTACAATAAACCAAGTGTTTGCTTAGTTGTCTAAAGTCCATGACCAAAGCAATAGTAACAATTGTAAAAACCGAAAAAGAATGAAATTCAAAAGACTGATTATCCTTGCTTCACTCTGCTTGCCCATGGGCGCAGTACAAGCACAAGCCGATGACAACGATGACTTCGGGGTATGGACTGAGATAAGCGTAAAGAAAGAGCTGACTCAAACACTCGACCTTGGCTTTGAGGGTGAGATACGTACCGGAAACAATTCTTCCACGATTGACCGCCTGAGCGGAGGAATCGCACTCAGCTACAAGCCTTCCAAATACTTCAAGTTCGGCGCTTCCTACATCTTCTATGGCGACTATTCGGCAGAGAAGGAGAGCAAACACGCTTATTTTGAGGACGGAGAGCTGGCCAGTTACCGTCTGACACCCGGATACTGGAAGCCCAACCACCGCTTCTATGTGGAGGGAACCGCCACCAAGAAGTTCTGGAAATGGCTGCGCATCTCTGTCCGCGAGCGTTACCAGTTCAACCACGAAGCGGAAACATCAATTGACCGCACAGAATTTGAGCGTGAGGAGTATTTCACACCCAATGGTGTGGAAAGAGGCGACTGGGAAAGCTATAACGTGCCCAAGATTAACGAATGCCAAAGTCAGCAGCGTCTGCGTACCCGCGTGAAATTCGAATATGACAAGAAAGGTGTGGACTGGGGTCCCTTTGTCAGCGTGGAACTGTACAATGGCATCGACGACAAGATGCACCTGCAGAAGATCCGTACAGGAGTGGGTACCGAGTACAAGATTAACAAGCAGCACAAGGTGGGCATGGCATATCTTTACTCCTGCCACCTGAACGAGGCTCCCAACGAGCACAAGCATGCGCTGAACATCAGTTACGGTTTTGATTTCTGACACAAAGTGCATTCAGAGCTATATTAATTAATAATGTATAAATTCAACACCAAAAAATTATGAAGAGACTATTTCTGAGCTTCATCTTGCTCACCAGTGCCGTCTTCATGATGGCCGAGGATTTCAAGTACCTGAATGTGGCAAGCAACGGTGCAGAAGAAAGCATCACCTTGTCCACCGTACAAAAGATAACCTTTACAGACACCCAAGTCATCGTACACACCAGCGAAGGAGAAATGGCATTTCCACTTTCTGAAATGGAGAAAATGTCGTTTAGCGCCACTGCAGACGCCATAGATCTTCTTCCCCTTCAGACCGAAAGTCTGCAGTTCCTGCAAGGACAGTTGGTAACCACTGGAAAAGGTCTGCTCCGCATCTACAATGCCAACGGCATGCTCATGCAAGTGGCCAACATCAGCCAGGAAAAGGCAATCATCAGCCTTGAAAACCTGCCTTCAGGAATGTACATTGTCTGCCTGGGCAAACAATCCATCAAATTAAGCAAATAACCACCATTAAAGCAACAACTTATGAAACGCCACAAAGTTCTTTCATTAGGTTTGCTGCTGTTGGCGGCAACCTCGGCTTCGGCACAACGCTATATGCGTGTATGGCAGAATGGAGAAAGTGACCGAATTGCGCTTTCTGACATCAACTACAGCCAGGGCGGAAGCGTCATCACCATCGGAGACAAGACATACACCATTGCAGAAGTGGACAGCATCACCATGGTACGCACCATCACCGTACACATCAAGGACAACCAAGCCACGGTCAATCTGAACAATGCCCCTGGAGTAACCTATACAGCTGAAGGCGGACACGTTGTCATCAACAATACAAATGAAAAAGAAGAGATGGAGTTTGTGTTGAGCGGAACCAGCAATGACGCCTCAATCACGTATAATGGTGTATACAAATGCAAGTTCCATCTGGACGGACTGAATCTTACTTCCACAAAGGGAGCCGCCCTTGACATCCAATGCGGAAAGCGCATTGACCTGTTCCTTGTGGATGGCACAACCAACTCATTGACCGACTGCGCAGGCGGACTGCAAAAAGCGGCATTCTACTGCAAGGGACACATGGAAGTGGAAGGTAGCGGAAGCCTGACCGTAGCAGGGCACACCCGCCATGCCATCTCAACCAACGAATACCTCATCCTAAAGGAAAATACCGGTAACATCACCGTTACAAATGCAGTAAGCGACGCGATTCACGCCGGTCAGTATTTCTGGATGGACGGTGGAACGCTTGACCTTACCGGTATGGCCGGAGACGGCATCCAGGCAGAGGTTACCAATGACCCCACCGAGGAGTTGAACGGACTGCTCTTCATCAACGGCGGAAGCATCAACATGAAGGTAACCGGCAACGACGTGAAGGGTATCAAGTGTGACGGTGACCTTACGATTACCGGCGGTAACATCAACATTGACGTAACAGGTGGCGGAAGCAAGGGTATCAGCGCACCGATGAACATGCTCATCAACGAAGACAGCAACCCCACCAATATCATGATCAATGCCAGCGGTAAGATTTATACAGATCCTGAGACCGACGAAGACGTTCGCTGTATGGGTATCAACGTAAAGGGCAACCTGACCATTGAATCAGGAACCGTTACCGTGTACAACACATCAGCCGGCAGCCGCGGAATCAAGATTGACGGAACATATACAAAGGGAGCCAACGCCAAAGTGACCGCTTCCATCAAGAACTGATGAAACTCCACTCTTCCCGCCAAGGGAGAGAAAAACATTGCAGGAAGAGCTTCAAACTCTCTTCCTGCTTTTTGTTTCAAGAAAAGATAAAGAAGAAAAAGATCTGAAAATATAGAATGCAATGAACGCACCCAAAACAAGAAAAGCGGGCTTACTGCTCATGATGGCCTTGGCCTTGTTCATGTCCTGTAGCCCAAAGAAAGAGACTCCGGTTTACCCCACCATGATTGCCCACCGCGGTTGCTGGCTGAAAGGACTTGTACCGGAAAACAGTGTGGAAGCTGTGCGCATGGCAAAACGTTTCGGATACACCGGAATAGAATGCGACGTACATTATACCAAAGACAGTGTTATGGTTATCCTGCACGACAAAACGCTGAACAGGACAGCCCGTCGGGCTGCAGACTACAGTAAGCTGGAACAACCCGTAAAACTTAGCGACATCACCTTTGAAGAGTTGCGCCGTGATTATGTACTGGAATCTTCTGATCCAGCTCTGCGTACTCCCATCCCCACTTTGGAAGAACTGCTTTCCGCCTGCAAGGAACATGGCATATTGCCCATGCTGCACAGCAGTCTGCCCGAATCCTACAAAGTGGCACAACAAATGTTTGGCGACGAATGGATTTGTTTCCACGGAAGCGACTCTTTGCACAAACTGGTCCGCACATTCTCCAACTGTTTGACGTTGTTGGATCCAGGAACAGATAAATCGGCAGAAAACGCCATAGAGCGTCTAAAGCGAATTGGAGGACGCGCTGGAGTTTCCACAATGAAGAGAGAACTGCTCACCCAACCCTATTGCCAGGCTTTGCGAGAGGCTGGATTTGAAGTGCAGGCCAGCATATTTCCTTGTCCGCACGAAGCGCAAGCCACACGCAACGGCGTAAGCATCCAACTGTCCGATTTCTGTTTGATGCCCAATAACAAGTTCCAACCCTGGGAGACTTGGGAAGCAGAAAACACCGCCCTGCTTCCGCAGGACAAGCTAGAAAAGTTGTGGACGGAATCAATTGACTACGGCGGTCTCACCCTGGAGCTGGATTTCAAAGGAACCATAGAAATCAAGCTCAACAACGAAAACACCTATACGCTGACGCAAGAGGAATACGGCCATGACTGCATAGGCCTGCGTTTCCACCATTCCGTTCCCTCGTTCCAGATTGAAGCCAAGGATTCCACAGACTTGAAATATGTCAAGTCTAATGTGTACAAATTTTAATTCCCTCGGGAGGCCGTAAAATTTTCCTCCCGAGGAAAAAATTCAGGGACGTTCTAAAAATTCTGGATTTAAGTTTTTACCTATTCTGGCGTTCTCAGTTTCGGTCGCTTTTCGTCTCTTTCGGTGTCATTTTGTCAAGTTTCATCAGTCACATAGCCTGCTATGCTCCTTCTTCAACTTACAAAAGCACACACGAAAGAAAATCGAAAATCAACTCGACATAATTTTTAGAACATCCCTTCAAAGATAGCCGCCGTGACGCGCCGCTATCTTTTTTGTTTGAAAAAGGATTTCATCAACGTGGCACACTCCTCTTCCATAATGCCGGAGGTTACGCCGGTGCGGGGATGCAAGGCCTGTGGGGCAAAGCGCTGATACCCCCTTTTTTCATCTGATGCGCCAAATACCACCCTGCCCATTTGTGACCAACCAATGGCTCCGGCGCACATGATGCAGGGCTCAACCGTAACGTACAACGTACATTCGTTCAAGTATTTGCCTCCCAATGCCTCCTGTGCCGAGGTGATGGCCTGCATCTCGGCATGAGCCGTCACGTCCGTAAGCCGTTCCGTAAGATTGTGCGCACGGGCAATGATGCGGTCCTTGCACACTATGACGGCTCCAACGGGCACTTCGTCCTCTTCATAGGCCTTCTTCGCTTCCGCCAAGGCCGCTTTCATGTAAAAAATATCGTCTGCCATAGCTTTTCCTTTGGGTTTGTTGTGCAAAGTTATGTTTTTTTTGTAAGTTTGCAGAAGATATATCAAAATAAGATTATGGCAAGCCACAATGAATATGGCAATTTGGGCGAAGAGGCTGCCGTCAATTACCTTCGGACCAAGGGATACATCATATTGGACAGGCACTGGCGGACTGGACACAAGGAGGTGGACATCGTTGCCGAGACAGAGGGCACACTGGTCTTTGTGGAGGTGAAGGCACGCCGCTCGGAATGGCAATGCCGCCCCATGGACGTGCTCACACCGATGAAGATAAGGAACATCGTGCAGGCGGCAGACGCCTATGTGCGCTACAAAAGACTGGACATGCCCATCCGCTACGACCTCATCACCATATCCGGCACAGCCCCAAACCTACGCATAAACCATTACGAAGAGGCGTTCTATTCGCCCGTTTGGTACAGATAAACAATAAGTATTACATGAACAGAGAACGACACTTTTGTCTGGACGAATCGCCCCATTTCCACATGATGGAGCTGGACACGATTGACTCCACCAACAACTTTCTGAAGAAATACCATCCGCCACGCCCCTGCCGAATGACATTGGCAACGGCTGAGTTCCAAACCAACGGTCGAGGAGCGGACACCAATTCCTGGGAATCGGCATACGGAAGCAATCTGATTTTCAGTCTGCTCACTTATCCGCAGGCCGTACCGGCATCGCGGGTATTCGTGCTTTCCGAGGTTTTGGCACTTTCTGTGCATCATGCCCTCAACGAATTCGCCTCGGGATTCTCAATAAAATGGCCCAATGACATCTATCATGCCGACTGTAAAGTGGCCGGTCTGCTTATCGAGAACGACATAGCCGGAAAAAACATCCAGCGCAGCGTTATGGGCGTGGGAATCAACATAAACCAAAGCGAATTTCTGAGCGACGCGCCCAACCCGGTTTCTCTGAAACAAATCATGGGAGAAGAGGTGGAACGACGCTTCGTGCTGGAAAGTGTGATGGAACATTTTACCCGCTATTACCAAATGGTGGAACGGGGAGAGCATGACAGCGTACATAAAGAATATCTGGAACATCTTTACCGATGGCAAGAGCCTCATCTGTTCGAAGACGAACAAGGTGTCTTCAAGGCCGCCATCAAAGATGTGGAGGCAGACGGACATCTGATTCTCACCGACGAAGGCGGGATGGACAGGCGATATGCCTTTAAAGAAGTCAAATTCATTATAAAATAAACTATAGACAAGATTATGGCAAAGTTCAAAAGAATCCTGCTTAAGTTGAGCGGAGAAAGTTTGATGGGCGAACAGAAGTATGGTATAGACGAGAAGCGCCTGGCCGAGTATGCACAACAGATTAAGGAAGTACACGAAATGGGCGTGCAGATTGGTATCGTCATTGGCGGAGGCAACATCTTCCGCGGACTTACCGGAGCCGGCAAGGGATTCGACCGCGTAAAGGGCGACCAGATGGGCATGTGCGCAACCGTCATCAATTCGCTCGGCCTGAGTTCTGCACTGGGAGCCATCGGAGTAAAGAGCCGTATACTCACCGCCATTCGCATGGAACCCATCGGTGAGTTCTACACCAAATGGAAAGCCATTGAAGCCATGGAGCAGGGCGAAGTAGTCATCATGAGCGCCGGCACAGGCAACCCCTACTTCACCACCGACACCGGCAGCAGCCTGCGCGGAATTGAAATCGAAGCCGACGTTATGCTCAAGGGAACTCGCGTGGATGGAGTCTACACCGCCGACCCCGAAAAGGACCCCACAGCCACCAAGTTCACAGAAATCACCTACGATGAAATCTATAACAAGGGCCTAAAAGTAATGGACCTCACCGCCACCACCATGTGCAAGCAGAACAACCTGCCCATCTATGTCTTCAACATGGACATCTATGGCAATCTGAAGAAAGTGATGCAGGGCGAGGACATCGGCACCCTGGTACATAACTAAGTTTTTTTGAATCATCCTTTCAAAAGTTTCATAAAGATGAGAAAAGTTCTACTTTTTACATTATGTCTTGTGTCGGCGCTCCATGCTACGGCACAGATTGAGGATTACACCCTGCCAGACGGCAAGGTGATTAAGATTGACCGCAGCGTCTTTCCCGATTTCCGGCCAGACGCTCCCGGCAAACCGCTGCCTGCAGAACTTGTGGCACGCCGTAAGGCACGCACCATGCAGGGCAAGACACAGCTTCCCCCATTTGTATATAATGGAGAGAGCAAGTATTTCCCGCCTATCTTCAATCAGGATGGAGGCTCATGCGGTTCGGCACAGAGCATCGGTTACATGTTCACCTATGAAATGAACAGTTACCGCGACCTCGACGCCTCATTGCCCGAGAACCAGTATCCCTCACACTTCACTTGGCTCATGGCTTACCAAACCAGCGACACAGAGGGTATGGCACGATGCATCGGTATCCCCAACGTCCCCACCTATGGAGGACGCACCTATAGCAGACTTTTTGGTCCACAGACCCACGACGACCCCGACTACGGTTGGATGCAGGGATACGACAAATGGTACAGCGCCATGTGGAACAAGATTTCACACGACATCAACTTTGGCCCCACCAACACACCCGAAGGCCGACAGCTGCTAAAAGAATGGCTCTATAACCATTGTGGCGACGAAACCATGCACGGAGGCGGCATTGCGGGCATCGGCGTCGCTGCCTATGGCACCTGGGCTTCCATCCCCAACACCACCGCTAACAAGGCAGCCGGCGTAACTGGCATGAAATATGTAAAGGCATGGGGCGACGTGTTCAACCACGCCGTTACTGTTTGCGGATACGACGACCGTATAGAATTTGACCTTGACGAAGACGGCAAGATTGGCGAGGTTGAAGAAGACGAGGTGGGCGCATGGATCATCGCCAACTCTTGGGGCGACGGATGGGAAAACAAAGGTTTTATTTATTGTCCCTATAAATACAGCTATGCTGTGCGCAAAGATGAACTGACCTGGAATCCCGGCGCCCACATCATCCGCCAAAACTATCGTCCGCTGCGCACCATCAAGCTGCTCATGGACTATAGCCACCGCAGCGAATTGTTGCTCTGCGCCGGCATCTCTGAGGACATCAATGCCACCAAGCCCGACATGATCATTCCCTTCGAGCACTTCCGCAATGCCGGAAACACACTGGGCGCCAATCCCGCGCCAGAAGTGCCTATGCTGGGACGTTGGGTAGACGGTATCCATTATGAGCCCATGGAGTTCGGCTACGACCTCACCGACCTCACCGCCACGGTGGACCGTACCAAGCCTCTCAAATACTTCTTCATCGTAAAGACAAAGGACGGCACCATCGGAAGCGGACACATCTACAAAGCCTCCATCATCAATTACGAGATTGAGAACGAGGGCGTGGAGATTCCTTTCGATGACACAAATGTGGAAATTCTCAGCAGCAACCGCGAAACCATGATCAGCGTGGTTGTTCCCGGCGAGCAGCTCTATCCCGCCTCCAACCTCAACCTGCAGGACGGTGTGCTGACATGGACTGCACCTCAGACTTCCAGCCTCACCCTCACTGGCTACAACATCTATGAGGGTGAAAACCTGATGGCACAGGTGACTGCGGAAGAAACTGGCTTCACACTTCCAGAAGGAGCCGAGGGTCCCTTTACCGTGAAGGCCGTCTACAAGGCTGGAGCTTACGGACAGGAATCTGCAGCATCCAACCGCGTTGTGCTCCAGGCTCCACAGCACGAGGAAAACAAATTGGTGATGTTCAACGAAGGCGGTCTCACCATTCCCAGTGCCATTTCCAAGGTTCTTGACGAAGCCACCATTGAGTTCTGCATGCGCAGTACCAAAAACGTGAGCTACAGCCATCAAGTAGGTCCCGGATGGGGCAAGTTCCTTTTCCACAACGACGGTAATGGCACCATCTCCGTAGGATGGGAAAGCAGCAAGAACAACCGTCTTGACGTAAGCAAAGTCTTCACCAGCACAGCCCGCTGGTATCATATCGCCATCGTGATAAAGGGCAACACACTCGCTCTCTATGTAAATGGCACCAAAAAGGGACAGATTACCTCTCCCAGCTATTCAGGACTTCCCGCCTTTGGCAACCTGCAATTCGGTAAGACCGACTCCAACCAGTGGTGGTACGGCGGTCTGGACGAAATCCGCGTCTGGAGCAAGGCACGCACCCAGACAGAAATTCGCCAGAACATGCGCATTCCCATTGCCATGCCAGCCCTGCAGCCCGACCTTCTCGTTTACCTTCCCATGGAAACCATTGAGGTGGACGGCAAGACTCTTCTGCGCGAATGGGTAAGTGGAAAGCATGCCACATTCAACACCACCGGAAGTTGGGAAATCCAGGAAAACCTTGGCCCTCTCTCCAGTGTGCCCACCACCCCCGCGCTCACTATCCAGGATGAGGAAACCACCTACCAGGCAGGAATTCCCTTCCACCTTACCGCACAAAGCTCACTCAACGCAACCCATTGGACATGGTCTGTACCTGGCACTGAAATGCCTGAGGTCAGCGGCATCAGCCCCACCTTTATGTTCCCGAAAGCCGGTACCTACACCATTTCCTGCACCGCCCAGTACTCAACAGGCGAGACACTTACAGCGACCAAAGAAATAACTGTAGAAGATGGAAAAGCTCCCGTTGCCGCCTTTGACATCCTCAACAACGAGCTGCCCGCAGGAGACCGTTTCAGCTTCATCAACCGAAGCCAGGGAGACGGATGCACCTACCAGTGGAGCATGCCCGGCGCTGAAGTGGAAAAGACCAGCGGCACCAATGCCACCGCCCTCTATCCGCGCACCGGAACTTTCTCCGTAACGCTTACCGTCAACAATCCTTTCGGCACCAGCAGCGTCACCCATGAAGTTACCGTGAAGGAGTCGGCACCCGAAGCCCGCTTCGACATTTCCCAGACAGAAATTATGCTGGGCGACACCATCCAGCTCATTGACAACAGCCGCTACAGTCCCCTTTCCTGGAAATGGGAACTCAACAACGGCAGCCGCGCCCTTTTGACCGAGGAGCAGTCACCCTTCATTGTGCCCACAGCTCCCGGTGTGTACAACATCAGCCTGCAGGTGGCCAATGACTTGGGCAACGACGTCCTTACCCGCAACCGCTATCTTGTGGTCAGCAATGACAACCCCGGAACCTCCCTCCACTTCAACGGCAACGAGCGCCTGCAACTTCCCTGCCCATTTGCAGAGAAACAAAGCGAACTCACCCTCGAATGGTGGATGCGTCCCCAGCGTTATCAAGGCAGCGTATGCCTCTCTTCCTCACAGGGCGATTTCTCCACCTCAGTGGACAACAAGGGAATCCTTACCGTCAATGTGGGCAATAGAAAGATAAGCTCAGAAGAGGGCTATATCATCTGCAACGAATGGCACCACTATGCATTGGTCTACAACAAAGGCCGCATCAGTTTCTATCGCGACGCCGTACTGATCAGCACCCCCACCGCCCGATTAAGCTCCACCTTCCCCGCCCTGGAAAACGTCTATATGGGCGACGACTCCAGAAGTTTCCAAGGTCAGATTGATGAAGTGCGTCTTTGGGGAGCCATTCTCGATGAAGAAAAGCTATCGGCATATAGCAACCAGCATATCAGCGATGTGCAGGCGGCACAGACCAGCGACAACCTGCTGCTCTACTACGACTTCAACCAGAGTGGCGGTGATGTGCAGGACCGCACCTCTTCTGCCTGCAACGCCCAGCGCATAGGCTTTGGTCCCGATGGCGACGCCTGGGGTTCTGCCACCGGTGTGTTCACACTTGACACCCAGGCAGTCATGCACGGTGATGTTTCCGCCAAGTACCTCACCAACTACAAGAATCCCTTCATCACCTCTTCTGGTTCAGTAAACCCCAACAACAGCAGCCGCTTCCTCCGTCTGGCCATGCGTACCTCACGCTCAAGATGGCAGGATGCCAATGCCATTGTCCGCGGAGGCATTACCACCGGAGCGCACATTGATACCGGACACAACAGCGACATCACCTTCGAGACACAATGGAGCGGTTTTGCCACTCCGCTTCTCGACTACCGCTTGTGGCAAGCCGTAACCCTTCCCGCTGGAAAATACCAATTCAGCGTCAAGTTCAGCGACGGCAACGATGCGCAGAGCAGCCGCCTTGTTGTATGCAAGGGCAAGACCATGGTAAGCGACGCGAAGTGTGAAGAGGAAGCCCTGGCTTGGTGCAAGCTTATTGACGGCAGCCTCAGTTTCTCTCTCTCCGAGGAAACCGAAGTCTCTCTGGGTATCATCGTAAATCTTACCGGACAGGCCAGCTTCGGCATCAACGCCTTCAAGCTGGAAGGCGTAAGCTACGAGACCCTCACGCCCGTCAATCCCAACGGCATCATCATTCCTTTTGCCCCGGCACCCACACAGCCCGTATTCCGAGGCATCTACAACCTCTCCGGCCAGCGCCT
The DNA here is from genome assembly GCA_017379075.1 of Bacteroidaceae bacterium. Taxonomy (GTDB): domain Bacteria; phylum Bacteroidota; class Bacteroidia; order Bacteroidales; family Bacteroidaceae; genus Physcousia. The sequence goes on along the minus strand of JAFNXL010000031.1, from coordinate 8,692 downwards.
TGATGATGTAAGAAAGGGCATCAACATTGTCAATGGCAAGAAGATTCTGAACAAGTAAGCCCACAGACGGCATATATTCAAGATGGGGAGGATGTGTCAAAATAGGCACATCCTCTCTGTTTTTTTGATCTGCGCTTATGTCCTCCTGACGGAAAAAAGATTTACAAACCACACATCCCTTGGAGATGTCCAAACCAGCCCTAAAACACAGCCTCGCGAGGAAAAAACAACTACCTCGCGAGGAAAAAAATCCTACTACGTGACATAGCAGAAAATTAGGATTCGCATATTTTGACATTTTCTGTTTAAGGTGACATTATGGCCATTTAAGGAAGAGGGGACGGGCATGCTTGACAAAATCAAAACTGATTCTGAAAATGTTAGCCGTCTCTGCTTTGCAGAGTGAAATTATTATAGTAACTTTGCGGATGAAAATGAAACAAGTATAATTATCTTTAAGGATATGGAAAAGAATTTCAAGAGAACAACCGTGACCTCGGCATTGCCTTATGCCAACGGCCCCGTACACATAGGCCACCTGGCCGGAGTTTATGTCCCCGCAGACATTTATGTGCGTTATCTGCGTCTGAAGGGTCGCGATGTGCTTTTCATTGGCGGAAGCGACGAGCATGGCGTGCCCGTAACCATCCGTGCCCGTAAGGAGGGCATCACCGTGCAGCAGGTGGTAGACCGCTACCACTCGCTCATCAAGGATTCGTTTGAGCGCTTCGGCATCAGCTTCGATGTCTATAGCCGCACCACCAGCGACACTCATCACCAGTTGGCAAGCGACTTCTTCAAGAAACTGTATGACGAGGGCAAACTGGTGGAACAGGTCAGCGAGCAGTTCTATGACGAACAGACAGGCCACTTCCTTACCGACCGCAACATCCGCGGCGAATGTCCCCGCTGCCACGCTCCCGAGGCTTATGGCGACCAATGCGAGGCTTGCGGTGCCACACTCAGCCCCGAGGAACTGATCAATCCCTATAACGCCGAAACCGGAAATCCCCTGGTGCTGCGCGAGACAAAGCACTGGTATCTGCCCCTGGACAAAGACCAGGAATGGTTGGAGAAGTGGATTCTGGAAGAGCACAAGGAATGGCGCCCCAACGTGTACGGCCAGTGCAAGAGCTGGCTGGACGGCGGACTGCGCCCCCGTGCCGTAACACGCGACCTGGACTGGGGTATCCCCGTGCCCGTGGAAGGAGCGGAAGGAAAGGTGCTGTATGTTTGGTTCGATGCGCCCATCGGCTACATCAGCAACACCAAGGAACTGTGCGACGCCCGCCCCGAACTGGGCAGTTGGGAAACATGGTGGAAAGACCCCGAAACCCGACTGGTACATTTCATCGGCAAGGACAACATCGTGTTCCACTGTATCGTATTCCCCGCCATGCTGAAGGCACACGGCGAATACATTCTGCCCGACAACGTGCCCTCCAACGAGTTCCTGAACCTCGAAGGCAACAAGATTTCCACCAGCAAGAACTATGCCGTTTGGCTGAACGAATATCTGGACGAGCTGCCCGGCCGCCAGGACGAACTGCGCTATGTGCTCACCGCCAATGCGCCCGAGACCAAGGACAACGACTTCATGTGGGCCGACTTCCAGGCGCGCTGCAACAACGAGCTGGTGGCAGTCTATGGCAACTTTGTGAACCGCGCGCTGCAACTGACACAGAAATACTACGACGGCGTGGTGCCTGCCTGTGGCGAACTGACAGACTATGACCGCGAAACGCTGGCTGAGTTTGACGGAGTGAAGGAACGTCTGGAGCAACTGCTGGAGAACTTCAAGTTCCGCGAGGCACAGAAAGAGGCCATGAATCTGGCCCGCATCGGAAACAAGTATATTGCCGACTGCGAACCCTGGAAGGTAATCAAGACCGACCCCGAGCGTGTGAAGACCGTCATCTATATCAGCCTGCAGCTTACCGCCAATCTGGCAATCGCCTTCGAACCCTTCTTGCCCTTCAGCAGCCAGCGCCTGCGCGAGATGATCTGCATGGAAGAGTTCTCATGGGAAAGTCTGGGAAGCACCGAACTGCTGCCCACCGGCAAACAGCTGGCCAAGCCCAGTCTGCTCTTCAGCAAGATTGAGGACGACGTCATCTTGGCACAGACCGAAAAGCTGGCCGCCACAGTAAAGGCCAACGAAGAGGCCGCCTACCGCGCCAACCCCATCAAGGAGAACGTGGCTTTCGAGGATTTCCAGAAGCTGGACATCCGTGTGGGAACCGTGCTGGAATGCGAGCGCGTGCCCAAGATGAAGAAACTGTTGAAGTTCAAGATTGACGACGGCCTGGAATGCCGCACCATCGTAAGCGGCATCAGCCAGTGGTACGAGCCGGAAGCGCTTGTAGGCAAACAGGTTCTCTTCATTGCCAACCTGGCTCCGCGCGCCTTCAAGAACGGACTGGTGAGCGAAGGCATGATTCTGAGTGCCGAGAACTTCGACGGCAGCATCAGCGTGACCACTGTGGAACATCCGGTGAAACCCGGAAGCCAAGTTTGCTGATGGCGGAATCCTCGTTGCGCGAAAAAGCTGCCCGCGGCTTCCTGTGGGGCGGGCTGAACAACGGGCTGGTGCAGATTATCGGCGCTTTGTTCGGCATCGTCATCCTGCGGCACCTGGCTCCGGACGACTATGGCAAGATAAGCATGCTCATGGTTTTCCCCGCCCTTGCCAGCATTCTGCAGGAAAGCGGTTTCACGGCAGCCCTGTGCAACTTGAAGGAACCCACCCATCGCGACTATAACGCCGTATTCTGGTTCAACATAGGAGTGAGTGCCCTGCTGTATGGGGCACTTTTCTTCTGCGCCCCCCTCATTGCCCGTTTTTACAACGACCCCTCGCTGCTTCCCCTGAGCCGCTACCTGTTCCTGGGATTCTTCATCAGCAGTTGGGGAACGGTGCAGCGCGCCTATCTCTTCATCCATCTGATGAACAAGGAGAGTTGCATCATCGCCCTCACGTCGCTGGTGCTGTCCAACACGGTGGGCCTGCTAATGGTATTGGCCGGCTTCTCCTATTGGGGACTGGCCACGCAGAACATACTGTTCATCCTGATTGTGGCGGTGATGAACTGGTGGTATTCCCCGTGGCGGCCCACGTTGCAGTTTGACATGGCTCCCGTGCGGAAAATGTTCGGATTCAGCAGCAAACTGCTGTTCACCAACATCATCAACACGCTGAGCAGTCAGGCATTCAGTTTTCTGTTGGGCAAATTCTACGGCGACTACACAGCCGGCATCTACGGCAACGCCCGCAAGTGGGACGACATGTGCGCCAACACCATCAACGGCATGGTAACGGGAGTGGCACTTCCCGTGCTGTCCAAAGTGCGCGACGAGCGCGAGCGCTACAGACAGGTGTTCCGCAAGATGCTGCGTTTCGTCAGCTTCGTGTCCTTCCCTTGTATGCTGGGCATGGGTTTTGTCGCCCGCGAATTCCTGCTGGTGGTTGTGGGTCCCAAATGGGAAGCCAGTGCGGAACTGCTGAGTATGTTCAGCGTCTACGGCGCCATCTTCCCCCTGATGACGCTCTATGGGCAGATGGTCATCGGACAGGGTAAAAGCCAGATTAACATGTGGTGTACAATCGGGCTGAGCAGCCTCATCCTCATCGGGTTGTGGGCGCTTCATCCGTTCGGCGTACATACAATGGTGGTCTATTTCATTGCCCTGAACGCCCTTTGGCTGCTGGTGTGGCAGTTCTTCGCCCTGCGGCTTATCAGACTGAGCTTCTGGCACGCGTTCTGCGATGTGGCACCCTTCCTGCTGCTGAGCCTCGGCAGCATGGCCGTGGCATGGACAGCGACCCGCGCCATTGAGGACATCTATCTGCTGCTGGCCGGCAAGATTGCCGTAACGGCCCTGTGCTACGTGGGCATCCTGTGGATACTGCGTGCCCGCATCCTGCGCGAGAGCATAGACTATTTCTTACATAAACGAAAACAATAAAACAGAATTCAACGAAAAAATGCAAATTGCATACCTCATATCGGCTCATACAGACGCGCCTCAGCTGAAGCGCCTGATTGACGCCCTTCATTCCAAGGCCGAGTTCTTCATTCACATTGACAGCAAGGCCGACATAGAAAACTTTACCCGACTGATCAAGGGTTCCAACATCCACTTCATCCACCAGCGTGTGGACGTGGTATGGGGAACCATGGTGGAGGTGGAATACCAGATGAACCTGCTGCGTGCCGCTGTGGCCTACCCCACCCATTTCGACCGCATTTTCTTCCTGAGCGGAATGGACTATCCGCTGTGGAGCAACGCACGCATCACCCAATGGCTGGAAAGCCTGGGCGACAAGGAGATTCTGCAAGGCTTCTGCATGAACCAGCCCGGACTTTCAGCAGCCCAGCACGAGATGTACACCGTGGCACGCCCCTTCAGCCGCCACCGCAAGTGGGCCATTGCCCAGCGAATACTGCGCAAGGCACTGGGGCTGCGCAAACGCCTCTCGTTCTGCGTGGACAGCGACGAGTGGCATCTGTACAAGGGCAGTGCATGGTGGTGCATAACGGAAGCGCTGGCATCGCACATCCTCAACAGCTTTGACCACAAGGAAGAAATCAGAAACTACTTCAAGGACAGCTTCGGCCCGGCCGAAACGCTCATCCAGACCATCGCCCTCAACTCCAGAAAGTTCAAGTCGCGCTGTATCCTCACCGAGGGCGAATACCCCGGACTGGCAGCCCTCACGCCCCTGCACTTCATTGATTACAACCCCGTAATCAAGGTAATGGACGAGACGGACTACCCACGCCTGATGGAAAGCGGAAAGATGTTCTGCCGAAAGGTGGTCAGTGGCAAGAGCGACGAGCTGGTAAGACTGCTGGAAGACAGAGACTGAAAGACAGATGCAACGCTGCTTCTGCCTCGAAATTCCAATTTCAACCTTCATGCAGCGCTGCACCTGCCTCGAAATCCCGATTTCAACCTTCATGCAACGCTGCACCTGCCTCGAAATCCCAATTTCGACCTTCGCGCAACGCTGCACCTGCCTAGAAATCCCAATTTCGGCCTTCACGCAACGCTGCACCTGGATGTTTACCGGTGTTTTTCCGTTCCCGTCCATTTGCGCAGACGGCGGCTCAGCGCCTTTAGGATGACGGAAAAGCGCGCCTGCCTGAGGTTGAGCCACAGTTCCTCCAACGAATAACAGACCTTTGTCCAGGGATGTCCCCAGGCATTCACTTTGTACAGGCGTTCCTTATAATCCGTATACTCCATCACATGAGCTGGATGCCGCAGCGGGAAGTCCAGTTCGTGCCGCTGCATGGTGAAGATGCGGCGCAGGCGATGGGGCATGGTGGCCAGTTCGGTGGAGAAGTGGGTGGAATCTGTGGTGGCGCCCACGTTGCTGATGAGGTTGCGGCTGGGCATCACGGCCAGTCCGTTGTTCATGAGCATGGCGCTCCAGAAGATGCTCTCGAAATAGGGTTTGCCCGACTGCTTGTGGTGGCGGCACATGGTCATATAGTCGCCCCTCAGCCTTTGTTTCTTGGCAATGCCCTCCAGTTGTCTCACCGTAAAGGGGTCGTCCAGGAAACGGTATTCACCGTCCCACTGGTCCACCACACGCCGCCACGAGGCCCATCCCCAAATGGAGAACGCCGAGGTGAAGAAATAGTCGTAAGGCACATCCTTTGTCACCTCGTCCACGTTGAAGCCGGCAATCATGCTGATGCGGGGATCGTGTTCATAGCGGTCAAGCATCTCCTTGCAGAAGGGGAAGAAACTCTGCGAGGGCACCACGTCATCTTCAAGCACCATCACCTTGTCCGCCAGCGAGAATGCCCATTTGTGCGACAAGTAACCCGAGGGGTCGCATCCCTGGTTCTGGGGGCGGTAGTTGCGTTCCACACGGCATTCCCAGTCAATCTCTTCCACAATCTGCCGGCAAGCCATAATGCCGGGCATATCCTGCGGACCGCGCGGCCCGTCCTGGTACAGGAAAAGCTGCGAGGGGCGCGCCTTTCGCACTTGTTCAAACACTTTCTTCAGCGAGTCGGGCCGGTTGAAGAAGAGCATCAACACGGCAATGTCTATTTGGGCTGGATGTTTCATTGACAGATATGGTTTCAAGGGGGTGTGTATTAAAAGAAGCGGCACTGTGCCACATGAGGGTTCAGCGCATCCACGTCGGGCATGCGCAGATAGTCGCCATACTTGCGTTTCAGATAAGCGTCGCTGTCGTGCGGAACGCTCACCTCCAGGTCTTCAAACTTGGCACGGCCTATGGGGAACACCTCGTCCACGTGGCAGGCCGTATGGAAAGGCACGCCGAACGTGTGCCGCACCAGCAGCGAGGGGAACAGCAGGTTTGCCAAGCGCATGAGGGGATATATAAGCCTGTGGTTCAGGTTGTACCAGAAAGCCACCTTTTTCAGCCGTTCCGCCTCGGATATGCGCATGTCCTTCATCACCTTGTAGACGTGCCCCAACGTGTGGCACGAGAGTTTCTGCATCCACAGCGGGCATTTCTCCTGCGGAAAGATGTCAATGTAGATGCCCTTCATGCGGAAGATGCGGTCGTATCCGTTGGTCTCCTCCAGCAGGCTGTTTTTGTCGCGCAGCTTGGCGTAGGAGTAGAAGTAGTTGGGGTCGGTGTCCCTGTGTTGCAGTTCCATCCATTCGGGCAACTCGCTGGGCAGGATGCGCAACAGGCGCTTGTAGTCGGGCCTGAGCATCTCCACGTCCAGGTCGTCGTCCCAGGGAATGAAGCCTCCGTGGCGCATGCAGCCCAACAGCGTGCCCGAAGCAATCCAATAAGGGATGTCATGCTTGCGGCAGATGCCGTCCAGTACCTTCAGCATCTCCTTCATGCGGAGTTGCTGCAGCCTCAGGGGCGAGCCTTCGGGATTGAAACGAGCCTTCAGCTCTTCAGGGTCAAATCGGTAAGGGTCTCTGTGCATAGTCTTTTCTTGGGGTTTGGCCATCTGCCGCTCAGCCACGGCGTGCGCTCCACATAGGGCACAAGCCATGTACACACAATCAGCAGGGTGGGTATCAATACAATTGCCTCTTCGTAACGGCCATAGATGCTGCGGCCGAAACAGAGGTGGGTGAATTTCACAAAATAAAGGATGGGATAATGGGCAATGAAGTAGACCATGGAGTGTTCGCCAATGAAGCTGAGGGCGGGAATGCGCGGAACCTGCATGCCCATCAGCACACCGCTCAGTCCGCACAAGGCCAGCGTGGTGCCCGCAACCGCACCCCACGGATTGCCCGTAAAGCTGTTGCTGCTCATGGCATACTGGCCGGGCAGGCACAGGTTGACAATGGCAAAGGCCACCGTCAGCGCCACCGATGTCCACAGCAGGGTATCCCTGTCAAGGCGCACCGTCGCCCGTCGCCACATCTTGCCCAGATAAAAGAAATAGATGCCCATAAACACATTCTCCACCCCCATCCACAGCGGATTGTCCATGCGGAACAGCCAATAACTGGCCAAAGGGAAAAGCACGGCCACCCAATGCAGATGGCGCACCTTCTCCAGCAGATGGATGCCGACATAGGCGCAGAAGAACGAGAACAGGAACCACACGGGCGGATTGCCGAAGAAACTGCTCCGTGTCCACACCATCTGCCATTCCAGCGGTTCAATGGGCGCATGGTACTTCTCCATCAGTGGCGGCAGAAAGGCAAAGTAGATGGCATCGCCAATGAGACCGCTTGCCAGATAGGGGATAATCAGCCGGCGAGCCTTCTCCTTGCAATAAGAAAGCGTGTCTCCGCCGTTTCCCTTGTTGAAAAAGCCCGACTTGAAGAAAAAGAAAGCCATGAAGAAATAGGTCCATGCCATCACCTCTTTCCACCATTCGTCATGCGCATGGCCGCACATTTGCAGCACATGCAGACAAATCATGCGCAGGATGCACAGGGCGCACAGCAGGTCAAAAGCATGGTTACGGTTCTTCATCCCAACATCAATTACAACAGAAAAGAAAGTCCCTTTATCGTGTTCCGCTTTTTCTCTTCCATCTTCTTCATCACCGTCTTCTGGTATTCTGCCAAAAGTTCGTTATATGTCTTTTCCAAATCTTCACACATATCAATGCTCCTTTTAAAGCCTGTGGATAACGCTTTACAGCCACACAATCATCGCGCCAGCGCCATCACTCTATGCAAAAATACACATTTTCTTTCTTGCGATAAGCAAAAGGCAGCACAAATTTAACGTTTTTAGACGCTTTGTTTGGGATTCTCATGAAATCCGTTAAAATTTGGGGTTGTGAGCGGTGAGCAATGAGCGGTGAGCGATGAACGATGAACGATGAACGATGAGTAGGGACGTTGCGTGCAGTGTCCGAGGTGAGCGGTGAACGATGAGTAGGGACGTTGCGTGCAGCGTCCGAGGTGAGCGGTGAACGATGAGTAGGGACGTCTGCGTGCAGCGTCCGAGGTGAGCGATGAACGATGAGTAGGGACGTTGCGTGCAGCGTCCGAGGTTTTTACTCACGCAAATCCCGCAAATCGCGCCAAAGGTTTAGAGCAATATTTCGTGATCCGTTCCATCGGATATGCCATCCGATGGAATTGAGGTAGGGATTTGCAATCCCCGTCTACGCTATCGGGGCACAGACCCTTATACTCAAAAACAGCGAATAACATATTCACCGTAACAGAAAGACATGTTTTTCCCTTTTGATTCTTATGTTCTTATGTC
>JAFNXL010000071.1 GCA_017379075.1 Bacteroidaceae bacterium | reverse complement strand
AGAGGTGCGTCTGCCTATTCTCTACTCCACTCTGATTATCATAGTAAGCTTTATCCCATTGTTCTGGTTAAGTGGAATGGAGGGAAAAATGCTGGTGCCACTTGGTGTGGCGTTCATCACCGCACTTTGCGCTTCCACGTTTGTGGCACTTACGCTGACACCCGTATTGTGCAGTTTTATGCTGGCTAAAAAGTATGCGAATGCAGAGACAAAGAAAAAGGCAGATTCTCCAGTGGCTGCATTCTTGAAGCACATCTATCAGAAAAGCCTTGTCTTTGCGCTTGACCACAAAAAGTCGGTTATAGGTCTCACAATTGTGATTTTTTGCATTTCCATCGGCTTGTTCACCACTCTGGGCCGCAGTTTCCTTCCTCCGTTCAACGAAGGTTCACTTACCATCAACGTCAATTCCATGCCGGGTATATCCCTGGAAGAATCTGACCGCATTGGAAAGATTGCCGAAAGTATCTTGTTGGAAATACCCGAAATCAAAACGGTCGGACGCAAGACCGGTCGTGCGGAATTGGATGAGCACGCCCTGGGTGTGAACATGTCAGAGATTGAAGCACCGTACGAACTGGACGGACGTTCAAAACAGGAGTTTATGGACGATGTGCGACGTCGTTTGTCGGTTCTTCCCGGAGTAAATATAGAAATAGGCCAGCCTATCAGTCACAGAATTGACCACATGTTGAGTGGAACGCAGGCCAATATCGCCATCAAGATATTCGGAGACGATCTACGAAAACTATACGACCTTGGCAATCAGATAAAGGCTGCCACGGCGGATGTAGAAGGTGTTGCCGACCTAAATGTGGAACAGCTTGTGGAACGACCCGAATTATCCATAGTTCCCAAGCACGAGATGCTGGCACGCCACGGCATCAGTTTGGCCGAGTTCAACAAATGGATTGGCGTTTGCCTTGCTGGAGAAGTGGTTTCGCACGTCTATGAGGGCGACAAGATTTTCAACCTTGTTGTCAGAGCCGATGAAGATACGCGCACCACTGCCGAGCGCATCAAGGACATGACCATCAGCAATGCCAGCGGACGCATGATTCCGCTTTCGCAAGTGGCAGACATACGTTCTTCGTACACACCGAACACCATCAATCGTGAAAACGTGAAACGAAAGATTGTGGTTTCCGCCAACACCAGCGGTCGCGACCTCCGCAGTGTGGTAAACGACATCAAGGCGCGCATTGATGAAAACATCGTTTTGCCCGAAGGATACCATGTTCAGTACGGCGGTCAGTTCGAGAGTGAAGCTGCAGCCAGTGCCACACTGATGGTGGCCTCGCTCATTAGCGTGGTGGTCATATTCCTGTTGCTTTATATGCAGTTCCACAGTGCCCAGCAGAGCGCCGTCATCCTGATCAACTTGCCTTTGGCGCTTATTGGCGGCGTGATTGTGTTGTTCTTTACCACCGGAGAGACCAGCATACCAGCCATCATCGGATTCATCTCGCTCTTTGGCATAGCCACAAGAAACGGCATGCTGCTGATTACGCAGTACAACCTTCTGCACGATGAAGGCCGCCTCTCGCCCCGCGAATGTATCATCGCAGGCTCAGTGGACCGTCTGAACCCCATTCTCATGACGGCACTCACTTCAGCCCTTGCGCTCATCCCACTGGCCATCAACAGTGATTCGCCAGGTAACGAGATTCAAAGCCCCATGGCGAAAGTAATCCTGGGCGGACTCATCACCTCAACCATACTCAATGCCTACATCGTCCCTGTTATCCAGATGATACGCATGAATCGTCAGAAAGAACAGAAACAACTGAAGACAATGGCATAATCAACTTACGTAATCAAGAATATCCTTATGAAAAGAACAACCATATATATGTTGCGCGCCATCCTGTGCGTAGGCATCCTGTGTTTCAATGGGCTTATCGCCGGCGCACAAGGCATAGACGAAATACTGCAACAAATAGCACGAAACAATCCGCAACTCCATGCACAGGACAAAGCACGCAATGCCGAGAAGATTGAGTTGAAGACCAGCAACAACCTTGACCGCACTGCCGTTTCATACAGCCCGTTCTTTGCCAATGGCATGCAAGGAATTGCCAGTTCCGAGCTGGTGGTGAGCCAGGATTTCGACTTCCCCACCCTTTATGCAGGACGCAACAAGATGATAAAGAAACAATCTGAAGTGCTCGATACCCGCTTTGAGAGCCTCCGGCGCGATGTGCTACACGATGCCCGACTGCTTTGCATACAACTTGTCCACCAACAGAAACTGGCTACCGTACTGAAGCGGCAACATGACTGCATGGCGCTTCTGACCTCACATTGCGAAACCAATCTGCAACAAGGCAACGCCACCGTGATGGATCTGAACAAAACCCGACTCGAAGCCATGAAACTGACCACCGCAATGGAGGAATGCAATGCACAAATTACCGAGATAAAGACAACCCTGACGGCCCTCAACGGAAACAAGGAACTCGCGTTTGACGGAATCGCATACCCCACAATCGACGCACTGCCCGACGACGCCACCTTGTTGGCACAATACATGGCAAACGATCTGGAGTTGAAATCCGCTCAACTGCAAAACGAGACAATCAACCGCGAAATCAGCCTGACACGCCAGGAAAATCTGCCTTCGCTCTCTGTTGGTTACCGTCGAAATACAGCGCTTGAAGAACGCAGTCACGGTTTCCTTGTGGGCGCTGCAGTTCCCCTCTTCTCCAACCGCAACCGTACGCGTGCCGCAAAAGCCCGACTTGAAAGTGCTGAAGCCGAAACCGAACATCAGCGCATCCACACCGAAGCACAGATTCGTTCACTTATCAGCCAAATGCATGCCACACGCAATGCACTCAAAGCCTACGATGCCGCTCTGATGCAGACAAGCATGGACACCTTTGTCAAGGCCTGCCAGGAAGGAGAAATCTCCGTCATCGACTGTTGCCGCGAACAGGCCGACATATTGGAAAAAATGCAGGATATGCTTGAACTTGAACAACAATACCACCTCATAGTGGCAAGCATCATGAAGAATAACTGACGTTCATCCATTCACCGAATAGATAACCGAGGGCATCTGAGTCCTCGTTTTTTTTAGAAACGTCCGCGGAGAAGGACAAGTAAAGGCTCGCAGTGAGATGCTGAAATTTGCGGTTAAGCGAGAGCAGAGTCAAGCTTGCTTGAACTTTGCCGAGCGTGAGCAAATTGAACAATGTTAACAAATTCAGCATGACTATAGCGAGCGATGAGCGGTGAGTAGTGAGTTATGAGTTTTTCTGAGACAAAAGAACAAAAGATCATAAAAGTCTCACAACTCATAGCTCACAACTCATTGCTCAAAGGGCGTCTGAAAGACGGGAACATGAATAGCCGGGGGCTTTTAAGCCCTCGGTTTTTTAACGACCATATATTGGCGTCTGCAAAGACGCGAATCGGCAACGTGGGGGTTATTTCGTTCAACGCTCATCGCTAAATGTTAAACGTTCAAAAATGTTGCCGTTCCGCGTCTTTGCAGACGCTATTTCTTTTTCCCGTCTCTTTTTCCACGGGTTCAAGAACCCGCGGCTATTCGCCCTTCGGGCTTCGCGTCTTCCAGACGCCCTTTGAGTGGTGAGTAATGAGTTGTGAGTCAAGACTATTCGTCATCCTGAACTTGTTTCAGGATCTGTCCGCGGAAAAGGACAAGAAAAGGCTCGCGGTGAGATGCTGAAACAAGTTCAGCATGACATATTGAGAGCGATGAGCGGTGAGTTGTTTACAAAAATCAGCGGAAATCAGTCGTATCTGTGTCATCTGCGTGCCATTGAAAACAACTCATCGCTCATTGCTCATGGCTCACCGCAAAAAAAACTCTCCGTTATATTCCTTTTCTCAAAATAATGTTGTAAATTTGCGCTGTTGTCATCTGACAGCGCGAGACAATTAAAACTATTACTAACCAGCCGCCAAGTCTGTCGAAAGGAGCAGGGGAATTTAGCGCGGCAAATGAGTGATCTATGAAAGAATGCTGAACAAGCCAAAACGATCTTTTTGACCCGTCGGAGGGGGCGGAAACCATCAAATAGATGTATTTAGCCCCGTCGGAAGGGTCGGAAACCATCAAATAGATGTATTTGGTCCCGTCGGAAGGGTCGGAAACCATCAAATAGATGTATTTAGCCCCGTCGGAAGGGTCGGAAGCCGTCAAATAGATGTATTTGGTCCCGTCGGAAGGGTCGGAAGCCATCAAATAGATGTATTTGGCTTCAGCAGAAATATTACAAACCATAAAAATGAATTAATTATGGCAACACAAATCAACTTAATGGGATTCAGTAATCTAAATCTGGGATTGCACAACGATTTTCACTGCAAGGCTTATAGTAAGATGAAGGCTGCCGGCGCACAAGCGCTGCACATCGAAAACCAGCTTCCGACCTACGGAGAACTGGTTGAGTTGGAATCAACTATAATACGCCGCCAGACTGCCTATGTGAGTACAAAGCAGCTCAACGACATGGACAAGGAACGCGACAATGCAATGGGAGTGATTTTGAATATCATAACTGCGCATAAGACAAACATGATTGAAGAGAAGAGCAAGGCCGCGCATGCGCTGGATGCCAAAGTGGCTCCATACCGCAACATCCGCTATCACGAGAAGCGCACCGAGACGCGCGAGGTGGCCGGACTGCTTTCGGTGCTGAACAAAGAAGAGTCGATGGCGCACATCGCCACGCTGAACCTCACCGAAGAGGTGGCGTTGCTTGCAGAGAAGAACGCAGCCTTTGCGGCCATCGACGACGCGAAGCTTCAGGAAGAGGTGGAGCGCTTGCCACAGAAGGACATCGACACCGAGGAACTGCGCAAGCAGGTGGATACAAAGTATGCCGAGATTGTGCAGACGGTGAATGCCTATGCCATTGTGCAGCCCACCGAGGCCATTGAGGCGTTCATTGCGCAGATGAACGGACTCATCTCGCTCACCAAACCAGGTTCTTCGTCTGGCTCATCGTCTGGCGGTTCAACGGGCGGAAGTACCGACACAGAACCCGAACCCACTCCCGATCCGGAACCTACACCTACGCCAGATCCGGAGCCTACACCAACTCCCGACCCAGACACGGGCGAGGAAGACGATGATGAAGGAGGATTGGCTGGGTAGACCTGGACCCACCCGGACCCACCCCCTGCCCCTCCCTCTATGGAGGGGAGTAGTTAGCTTTGAGCTGTGAGCGATGGCCAACCACCCGTCATCCTGAACTTGTTTCAGGATCTAACCGCGAGCCTTTTTTCGTCCTTCACCGCGGACAGATGCTGAACTAAATTCAGCATGACGTATAGTGAGCGAGTGACGTTGAACGATGAGTATAAAACGTCTGAAAGACGGGAAATTGAATAGCCGGGGGCTTTTAAGCCCTCGGTTTTTTAACGACCATATAATAAAGGCGTCTGCAAAGACGCGAATCGGCAACGTAGGGGTTATTTCTTTCAACTCTCATCGCTAAATGTTAAACGTTCAAAATCGTTCACGTTCCGCGTCTTTGCAGACGCCCTCTGAGCTATGAGTGGTGAGTTGTGAGCGATGAGCTGTGAACTGTCTGCGAAGACGGGTATTGAATCTATGGCCATCTGTCGCATCTGTGTCATCGATTGCCATAAAATAGTCTTTTCGAATAAAAATTGTGCCCGGCAGCTTCTGTCGGGCACAATCTGAAAAGTTATTTTTTCTTACGAAGAATCTTTATACTATCTATATACAAATGTATCAGCATACAAATTACAAGAAGGCTGTCACCAATCTTTATCCAAATGGATGCGTCATTTTGAAAGCTTCTATAGAGAAGGTATGAAAACAGCCAAACGCCTATTATATCAATTAATATTTGCAGGAAAGTGATTACGGGTTTGTACCACGTACGGTTTTTGATTTCTTTGAGATTCATAATTATTATTTGTGTTAGTATGCTATTTAAAGCTTTTGAATTTCTGTTAGCAATTTAGAATAAATAATTGAATCCGATGTTGTTCCATAGTTTTTTGCCGTCGTTGCTGTTGAACGCGCGGGCAAATTCAACAGAGATGACAAAGTTGCGGTTCATCACAATCTTTGCGCCACATCCTGCGGTGGCATGCAGTTTTTCCTTTTTTCCCGAATAGAAAGGATTGGGATCTGCTGTGCCATGCGTCGCTTCCCACATCTTACCTGCGGCTTTCTGCTCGTCAAGGCGGTAGGGCTGAATAACTTGTCCCATGTCAAAGAATGGGTTGAGTGCGATGTGGAAATTTTGGTTGATGAAGCGGAAGTGGACAATGCGCCAGCGCAACTCTGCATTGAGCCAAGCCATGCCATTGCCCACCACACCGTTGCGGTTGAGTCCGCGCACAGAGGCGTTGCCGCCCAAACCTTCTGTATACACCTTACGGAAGAAAAGGGTATTGAGGTTATTAATGAAGTAATAGGGAATTTCGCCTGCTATTTTTGTCTGCACGCCAAGGCGATAGGCAAAGGTGAGGCGGTCTTTCCAAAGGGGTACGTAGTGGCTTCCTACAAAGGTGAAGCCCAGGTTGCTATATCCCTCGCAATCAATGATATCTGGTGCGCCGGTAAGGGTTGCCTCAATATTCACACCTCGTGTGGGGTCGCTATCGTGGTCGCGTGAGTCGTAAATCAATCCTGCCTTCAACTGCAACACGTTTCCACCATTCAGTTCGTCAGGGCGGATAAGTCCGTAGTCGGCATAGCGCTGGTAGAGCGTGTTCTGACCGTCATATTTTTTCAAGTTGATGTTGTCGGTATATATATTATAATAGCCGAATCCAGCCGCCCAATTGAGATTACCCTTGATACGACGCTGCATACTGGCCACAAGGCGGAATTGGTTGCGACGCATCCAGTAGAACTCGCTTTTCTCACCGTCTGCCGCACCGTATTCGGGGCCGAAATAAGGAGAAGAAAATCCGTTGAAGCCGAAGAAGTCGAACTTCTTGGAGTTGAAATAGGTGCAGTCGAAGAAGAGCTTTCCTTCTGGAATTAGCGTCTTGAAATCACCATAACAGCGGAAGAGCATTGAACCTCGCGTATAAGCAGATGCCTCAAGGTTCATCTTGTAGTCATACGATGGGTAGTTGCTTCCGTTGCCATAGTTGAATATGTCCACGCAGGCACCGTATTGGAATCCTAAATCGCTGTCCCATCCCACCACGGGCAGAGGACCGAAGTTCCATCCTTGCTTCACGATGGATTTCTTGTTATCGTCCTGTGCGGACAAACAGCATGCGGTGGCACAAAGCAACAGGGTTACTAGTTTTCGCTTCATTATTATAATATTGATATCTGAGAAAAAAAAGAAAGAACTGTCCCTCGCCCGTAAGCGGAGACAGTTCTCGATTATATAACGGGGTTTGAACCGTATTGCATAGTGAATGTAGAAAGGATTACTCCCACTCGATAGAAATTGTTAAATTTACTCCGAATACTATTAGGCTTATTTTCAACACTTTAACTTACTTATTACACACCTTATTATATATACTGGTGTCAATAACTGGTGTCAACCCCTATCTAAACAAACATAATCATTAAAGCTATTCTATTGTTTAGTCAACAAATAATCAAGGTCGTTACCATATCCATGACCATAAACATACATCTTGTCACTATCAATCACAAAATATATTGTACTACCCTTGACTTCAATGTATGCCTTGCCTTTTAAAGCACCTTCCATTTCATAGTTAAAATTACACTTGTCCGTATACGTTCCATCATCTTCTAAGTAGCTACCAGAGCCATTTGAACTAAAAACAAGTTTTAATGTATGATTCATGCTCAAATCATTTGGATTGCTATCTGCACACGAATAGCCGACCCAGGTACCAACCACACCACTTTTACCATCTTCTTGATTATCATCATCTTTACTGCATGAGACAAAACATAATGATGTAACCAACATCATAAGCATCACAATAACTGTACAAGGTTTCTTCATATTACAATTGTTTTAAGTTAATTACAGCCACAAAGATAATGTATTTTTATGAAACTACCAAAAATAAAGAATTTTTTTTCGTAATTCCAAATCCATGAGATACTTTTTTGCAAAGATACAAAGAATAAATCAATGCACAAAATAGTGAGAAACCTACTGGTGTCAAAAGTTGGTGTCAAAACACACAACTTAACATTTGTGTAAAAGTCCATTAAAAACCATCATAAACACCTGGTAATCAAGGCATACAAAAAGCCTCAACCATAAAGTTGAGGCTTAATATATCATCGGATATTGGCTAAATATAACCAAATTTTACTCCCACTCGATTGTTGCGCTGGGCTTGGGCGACATGTCGTAGCAAACGCGGTTAATGTTGGGCACTTCCTTGAGGATACGGTCGGTAATCTTCAACAGGATAGCCCAGTCAATCTGCTCGATGGTGGCGGTCATGGCGTCAATGGTATTGACGGCACGGATGATTACGGGCCAATCATAGCTGCGGGCATTGTTGCGTACGCCTACGCTCTTGAAGTCGGGCACCACGGTAAAGTATTGCCAAACCTTCTTGTCAAGTCCTGCAAGGGCAAATTCCTCGCGCAGGATGGCATCGCTCTCGCGCAGGGCTTCCAGGCGGTCGCGAGTGATTGCGCCAAGGCAACGCACACCCAATCCGGGGCCGGGGAACGGCTGGCGGTAAACCATTTCGTAGGGCAGACCCAATTCCACACCACATGCACGAACCTCGTCCTTGAAGAGTTGCTTCAGGGGCTCAACAAGTTCGAACTGAAGGTCCTCGGGCAAACCACCCACGTTGTGGTGGCTCTTCACCATCTTGGCGGTCTTGGTGCCGCTCTCAACGATGTCGGGATAGATGGTACCTTGTCCCAAGAAGTCAATGCCGTCGAGCTTGCGTGCCTCTTCCTCGAATACGCGGATGAACTCGCCACCGATAATCTTGCGCTTCTGTTCGGGGTCAGCCACACCTTCCAGCAAACCGAGGAAACGGTCAGTGGCATCCACATAAACAAGATTTGCGCAAAGCTGGTTGCGGAACACTTCCACAACGTTTTCGCTCTCTCCCTTGCGCATGAGACCGTGGTTTACGTGAACGCAAACCAAATTCTCACCGATAGCCTTCAGCAGAAGAGCTGCAACAACAGAGCTGTCCACACCTCCAGAGAGAGCAAGGAGAACCTTCTTGTCGCCAACTTGCTGACGGATGAGCTCCACCTGGTCAGCCACGAAGTTCTTCATGTTCCAGTTGGTTTCTGCCTTGCAAGTGTCAAAAACGAAATCCTTAACGGCTGCTTTGATGGCTTCTTCGTCGTTGGCAAATTCGGGCAGTTTTACTTCACACAATGCCTTGTCATGACCAGCGGCCATAACGGGGAAGCCAGCTTCATATATTTCGGGCAAAACATCGATTTCTACACCGTCAATCACATTGTTGGGGCCACCGTTGATGATGATACCCTTTACATTGGGAAGAGCCTTCAGCTCTGCTGCGGTGATGTCGTGCGGATAAATCTCGCTATAAACGCCTAAGGCGCGAATGGCTCTGGCCACCACGGTGTTTTCGTGGCTACCCAAGTCCAAAATTACAATCATGTCTTGTTTCATCTGTATTTTTGTAATTTAATAATATATTGATAACTTCATTATATTTTCCCTCTTTCTCCCTGTCTATTTCTTGGGCGCAGATTTTAATGCAAGTTTGGCGGCTTGCATACTAATGTCCAAAAAATAGTGCTCTGTTGTGGCATATACGTCTTAATCAGAATCTACTTTGCCTTTTTCGGAAAGCAAAGTTACTACATAATTTTGTAAAATAAGCGAAAAATCTGAAAAAATGAGTTGTTTTGCTTGCAAGAAATGGCAGATTCGGCTACCTTTGTTTAAAAATAACACATAATACCATAAAATAATAATGCAAAGCGATAGTCTTGTAATTATCCCTACATACAACGAAAAGGAAAATATACGCGCCATTGTGAAGGCCGTAACGGAGTTGGAAAAGCCTTTTGACGTGCTTGTGATTGATGACGGAAGCCCCGACGGGACGGCCGACATTGTGAAGGAAATGATGGAAGGCGAGAAGAAAGGCCGCCTCTTCCTTGTACAGCGTCAAGGCAAGCTCGGACTTGGCACCGCATATATTTGCGGATTCAAGTGGGCATTGGAGCACGATTATGAATACATCTTCGAGATGGATGCCGATTTCAGCCACAATCCCCTTGATTTGCCCAAACTTTATGCCGCGTGTCACGACGAAGGTTATGATGTCTCAATCGGAAGCCGATACATCACCGGTGTCAACGTGGTCAACTGGCCCATTGGCCGTGTGCTGATGTCCTACTACGCCAGCCAATATGTGCGCACCGTTTTAGGCATCCGCATACATGACACCACCGCAGGCTTTGTCTGCTACCGCAGAAAAGTGCTTCAGACAATTGACCTCGATGCCATCCGCTTCAAGGGCTATGCCTTCCAGATTGAAATGAAGTACAGCTCACTTTGTCTTGGATTCAAGGTCAAGGAAGTGCCTGTAATCTTTGTCAACCGCGAATTGGGAACCAGCAAGATGAGCGGAGGAATCTTCAGCGAGGCGCTTTTTGGCGTAGTTAAATTGCGTATGAGTAAAATAAAGCCAAGAAAATGAGAACCGTTTTTCTGAATGCGAATATAATCAACGAAGGGGAGCACTATGTTGGCTCCCTTGTTGTTGAAGGAGATGTGATAAAGGAAGTGGTGCGCGGTGCCGACTATTCGCCCTCGCCAGAGGATGAAGTTTTTGACGCGAAGGGCATGACACTCATCCCGGGTGTGATTGATGACCATGTGCACATGCGGGATCCGGGACTTACCCACAAGGGAGACATGGTTACCGAAACTTGTGCCGCGTCTGCCGGTGGCGTTACAACCGTCTTTGACATGCCCAACGTCTCTCCCCAGACAACCAGCCTTCCCTTGCTGGAAGAGCGCTATGCGTTGGCACAAGGCCGTTGCCAGGTCAATTATGCCTTTTTCCTCGGTGCCACCCTTAATAACATAGAAGACATTGAGCAAGCTGATGTCACCCGCATCCCTGGCATAAAGCTCTTTATGGGAAGCAGCACGGGCAATATGCTCGTAGATGACGAAGCCGCGCTTGACAAGGTTTTCAGTGAGAGCCGCACGCTCATTATGACACACTGCGAGGACACAAATCGTATCAACGCTAACATGCAAAAGGCAATGGAAGCATGTGGATGTGATGACCCCGACGTGAGCCAGCATCCCAAGATTCGTGATGCCCAAGCCTGCCTGATGAGCACGCAATTGGCGGTCAATCTTGCCCTCAAACACGATGCCCAGCTTCATGTGGCGCATCTGAGCACCGAGGCCGAAGTTGAACTCCTTCGCCAAACATCCAATCCCAAGATCACGGGTGAAGCCTGTGTGGCACACCTTATTTATACTGACGCCGATTACACACGTCTTGGCACCCGAATCAAGTGCAATCCTGCCATCAAGAGCGAAAGCGACCGAGACGCCCTAAGAAAAGCCATTCTTGACGGAACTATCACCGTAATCGGCACCGACCATGCCCCCCATTTGCTCAGCGAAAAGGAGGGCGGAAGCAAAAAAGCCGTCAGCGGCATGCCAATGATTCAGTTTAGCCTCCAAAGCATGTTGCAGCTCAGCGACGAAGGCCTGCTTTCGCCCGAAGCTGTGGTAAAGTTGATGTGCCATAACCCCGCTGAACTTTTCAAGGTGGAGAAGCGAGGATTCCTGCGTCCAGGATACAAGGCCGATTTTGTCCTGCTTACCCACGACTCTCCCCATACGCTTGAAAAGAGCGAGATTTTGAGCCGTTGCGGATGGTCGCCACGCGAGGGAGATACCTTCAATTGGCAGATAAGCCAGACGTGGGTAAACGGAAAACGTGTATGGAATGGTAAAGAAATTGAATGTATGGGCGCTGGTGAGCCTGTGCGTTTCCTCAGATAACCAATACACCAAGATAAAGTAATTGTCCTATAAAAAGCCTGCACCACTATACTGTAAACGAAATTACGCCCTATGTAAATTGGGCGTATTTTCTGCATGCATGGTCGCTGCCCACCGGCTTTTCTGCGCTTGCCAACGTACACCGTTGTCCCGGATGTCAAAGCGCTTGGATAAACGCCCAGCCAGAGGCGTCCAAAGGAAAGGCCATTGAGGCTGTAAGGCTTTTCAATGACGCTTGGGAGGTGTTCGCTCACTTTATTGAACGCGACTTCCGTGCGCACTCCCTTGTGCGCCTTGTGGATGCAAATGCGGATGGTGATGACGTGTTACTGGCTTGCGGCGAACGCATCCCTCTTCTTCGCCAACAACATGAAAGGGCTTCGGAGCCATGTCTTTGCCTTAGTGATTTTGTAAGGCCGCTTTCAACGGGGCGCACCGACAAGATTGGCTTGTTCGTGAGTTCTTGCGATGTGGCCATGGAAGAAAGTTTTCCCAATGACCCCTACCGCCACATGCTTGCACAAACTTTGGCCGACCGTCTGGCCGAAGCCGCCATTGAAAAGACGCATCAATACGTGCGCACCACGCTTTGGGGGTATGCGCCTGAGGAGCGCCTTTCGCCACAGGAACTCTTTTCCGAGAAGTATCAAGGCATAAGGCCTGCCGTGGGCTACCCTTCCCTGCCCGACCAAAGCCTTAACTTTATCCTTGACAAGCTGCTTGGCTTTCAGCAAGTGGGCGTATCGCTCACGGAAAGCGGTGCCATGCGCCCCCATGCCAGCGTGAGCGGATTGATGCTCTCCCACCCTGCGGCACGCTATTTCACCGTGGGCACAATTGGAAAAGACCAGTTCCTCGACTATGCCATCCGCAGAGGAATGGATGCCGAAGAACTGGCCCGTTATCTAACCTTGTGATTACCTTTTTCCTGGGTAATCAGAATCTCTATTTGTCCTTATTGCGGATTTCCACGCGTCTGATTTTTCCGCTGATGGTCTTGGGAAGCTCATCCACAAAATCGATGATGCGGGGGTATTTGTATGGCGCTGTGTGCGTCTTTACGTGTTCTTGCAGTTCTTTCACCAGCGCGTCGCCCTTCTTTTCCTTCCACGCTTCGTTAAGCACGATGGTGGCCTTAACCACCATTCCGCGTGTCTCGTCGGGCACACCAGTGATGGCACACTCCAACACGGCGGGATGCTTCATCAGCGCACTCTCCACCTCGAAGGGGCCGATGCGGTAGCCCGAACTCTTAATGACGTCGTCCTTGCGGCTTACAAACCAGTAATAGCCGTCCTCGTCGCGCCAAGCCACGTCGCCTGTGTGGTACATGCCATCGTGCCAAACGGAAGCCGTAAGCTCGTCGTCACGGAAATATTCCTTGAACAGGCCGATGGGCTTCTTGTCGCCCACACGGATAACGATTTCGCCCTTCTCTCCGTCCTCGCAAGGCGTGCCGTCGTCGCGCACAAGGTCAATGTCATACTGGGGATTGGGCAAGCCCATGCTTCCAGGCTTAGGCTTATTCCAAGGCATTGTACTCAGCGTAAGTGTGGTTTCTGTTTGTCCGAAGCCTTCCATCAGACGGATGCCCGTAAGCTCGTAGAACTTCTCATACACGGCAGAGTTCAACGCCTCGCCAGCGGTGGTGCAATAGCGCAGCGAAGAGAGGTCAAACTGGGAGAAATCCTCGTGTATCATGAAGCGGTATACCGTGGGAGGTGCGCAGAAGGAGGTGACGCGGTACTTTGAAATCTGCTCAAGGAGCGCCTTGGCGGTGAACTTCTCATGGTCATAGACAAACACCGCAGCACCGGCAAACCATTGTCCGTAGAGCTTTCCCCATACGGCCTTGCCCCATCCAGTGTCGGCCACGGTCAGATGCAGGCTGTCTTCCTTGAGGTTGTGCCAGAAAACGCCCGTGGAAAGATGTCCCAGCGCATAGAGGAAGTCATGCGCCACCATCTTAGGCTCTCCGCTTGTGCCGCTGGTGAAGTACATCAGCATGGTGTCCGAGTTGTCGTTGGGTGTGAAGGGGCGCTCAAAGGCGGGCGCCTCATTCCATTCCTTGTGCCAAGAGTGGAAGCCTTCATCCTCCTTGGGGCCTATGCTTACCAAGATGGGCACGGGGGTATGCTGCATGGCGTCCTTTATCTGCTCCATTACGTAGTCCTCGCCCACGCTGACAATACATTTGATGCCCGCGCGTTCCACACGGTACTGGATGTCATGCGAGGTGAGCATGTGGGTGGCGGGGATGGCCACGGCGCCCAGCTTGTGGAGGGCAAGCATGCTAAACCAAAACTCGCAACGGCGCTTAAGGATGAGCATCACCATGTCGCCGCGTCCCACACCGAGCGACTGGAAATAGGCGGCCGTGCGGTCAGATATTTCTTTCAACTGGGCAAAGGTGAAGCGTCTGCACTCGCCCTCGTCGTTTGTCCAAAGGAGCGCCAGCTTTTCCGGCTCCTCGTTTGCCCATACGTCAATTACGTCATAACTGAAATTGAAATGTTCGGGCACAACAATCTCCAGATTGTCCCGAAAATCTTGTTGGTTTTGAAAGGTTGTCTGTTTTAGAAAACGATTCAATATAGCGTTCATAATATTCTTTTGTTCAGAAGATTAGTCAACAATACAGAGGAACTTCACGGGCTTGTCGCCAAGGGCGTGCATGCAATGCTTGCGGGTGGCGTCGAAATAGATGCTGTCACCCTCGTTAAGCACCATGGTGTGGTTCTCAATGGTCAGCTCCAGGGTGCCTTCCATCACCACGTCAAACTCCTGTCCGTCATGCGAATTGAGTCCGCGGCGCTCGCCTTCGGGCAAGGGGGCCACCTCCACCATGAAGGGCTCCATCTTTCTCATTCTGAATCCTGCCGCAAGGCTCTGGTAGCGGTAATCGCTGCGGCGCTCAACAAGCATGCCTTGGTCTTTGCGTGTGACAAAGTAGCCGTCCATGCGGGGCTCCTCGCCAAACATCAGCACGTCAAGGTCAATGCCATAGCGCTTTGAAATCTTCTGCAGGCGGAAAACCGAGGGGTCAGCCTCGCCGCGTTCAATCTTCTCGTAATGTTCAAGTGTGATGTTGCACAGGTCGGCAACTTCCTGCGCCGGAATGTCCAGCACCTCGCGTAGCCCTCTCAAACGGGCACCTATTTGTACAAAAGAATCTTCCATGTCTTTTTTATCTTGTTTACCTTAATATTTTACTTCTATATAACATAAGAGACACTACAGAGTTGATGGTCATCCTGAACTTGTTTCAGGATCTGTCCGCGGAAAAGGACAAGAAAAGGCTCGCGGTGAGATGCTGAAACAAGTTCAGCATGACATTTGAAGGCATTTGTTGTTTATACTCTCATTTTTGGGGAGCCAATTCAATACCTATGTTATAACGCTGCAAAAATACTGCTTTTTCAATAAAGTGGCGCATTTTGCGTGTAAAAATTAACCTATTTGTCGCTCTTTTATGCAAAAATGCCCCACCATAGCTTGTGCATGGCAGGGCATCGCATTATAAATAAAGGCCGGAATTACTTCTTTTTCCATCCGCTAAGGTCCTGCGGATTCTCAATGATGGAAGGAATCTTCTCGAAAATCTTCTTCAGGCGCTCGGTGTCGAACTTGCTTGTGCGGTCATAGTAGTACACACCGTTCTTCTCCTGCTCAACGTCGGTCATCTGTGTGTAGCAGAAGCCCACCACGTGCTTGCAAGCCTTCAGGGCGTCAATCTGCTTCTCAAGAATGTTGTAGAAGTCTTCAATCTTATCGATGTTGCTTCCGTATCCCCATGAAGAAGAACGCTCAGATTCCTTAATCCAGGGCAGGCCGCCGAACTCGTCAATCATGTAGGGCTGACCGTCATACTTGGCCAGATACTTCTTGTCCTTCATGTTGCGATAAGGCTCCACACCGGGTTGGATGGTGTGGTTCTTCACCAGCGCGTCATAGTCGCGTGAATAGTCGTGAACGCTCCAGATGTCGGTCTTGATGTGGCTGTCGCCGCTGGCGTCGTTGATGGGGCGTGTGGGGTCCATGGCCTTGGTGATGTTGTACACGTTGTGCATGAAGCGCTCGTAGTTGCCGGGCTGGCAACCCCATGTCTCGTTGAAGGGTGTCCAGGTAACCAGTGAGGGGTGGTTGCGGTCGCGCTCCACGATTTCTGTCCACTCGGCAATGAAGTTGCGTGCGGCCAGGTCGCTGTTCACGTTCAGTCCCCAGCTGGCGCTCTCGCCCCAGGTGATGTAGCCAAGCTTGTCTGCCCAGTAGTAGTAACGCTCCTCAAATACCTTCTGGTGCAGGCGTGCGCCGTTGAAGCCCACAGCCTTGGCCAGCTCAATGTCCTTGCGCAGGGCCTCGTCAGAGGGGGCTGTCCACACACCGTCGGGATAGAAGCCCTGATCCAGTACCAGGCGCTGGTAATAGGGCTGGTTGTTCAGGTAGAAATAGCCGTTTGCAAGATGTACCTTGCGCATACCCACGTACGATTTCACCTCGTCAATCACCTTTCCGTCCTTGTCCTTCACGGTGTAGGTTACGTCATACAGGAAGGGGCTTTCGGGGCTCCAGAGCTTGGGCTTCTTCACGGGCAGCACAACGATGTTTTCGTTGCAGGCGTTTACGGTCTTCTCGGCCACCTTCTTCTTGCCGTCCATCATGGTCACGGTCAGCTTGTTGTCCATAGACTCGCCGTAGAACTGGGGACGGATGACGAGCTGCTGCTGGTCAATGTCGGGGGTGGCGATCACCTGCTTCAATCCCTGGGGAGAAACGGCTTCCATCCATACGGTCTGCCAAATACCGGTCACGCGGGTGTAGTTACATACGGCCGAGTGGTATCCCACGCTCTGCTTTCCGCCTGTCTGCATGCCGCTGCGAATGTCGTCGAGCACCTGGATAACCAGATTGGCGCTCTTGCCCGCTTCCACATGCTTGGTGATGTCCACGGCAAAGCTTGAGCTGCCGCCCACATGGCGGAACACATTGGCGCCATTGATGAAGATGGTGGCGTCCCAGTCGATGGCACCGAAGTTGAGCATGATGTTCTTTCCTGCCCATTCGGCGGGGATGTCAATGCTGCGCTGGTACCACATGCAGTTGATGAAGTCTACATGCTCCACACCGCTGAGCTTGCTCTCGGGGCAGAAGGGAACGGTAATCTTTCCGTCGAAACCTTTGGAGTTAGTGTAGCCTCTTTGATGGCCGCTCTTGCCAAAATCGAACGCATAGGTCCATGTACCGTTCAGGTTTTTCCACTCGCTGCGCTCAAACTGCGGACGCGGATACTCTGGGCGGGGCTGTCCTTGCGCCATGGCAACGCCTCCCATCATGAGGGCAATCAGCAGGGTTGCGGCAAACTTTAAAATGCTAAATTTCATAAGAGAATTTGTATTATAGGTTAATAATTAATTCATTTTTTATGCTTTTCCATTGCAAAGTTACAAAAAAATCAGCAAATTACCAAACTTGTGTGCAATAAACAAAATTTATTTTTCAACACCCTTCAGAAAATACACACAGGGATTTCAGATTTCAGATTTCAGTTAGTTTTTTTGT
>JAFNXL010000030.1 GCA_017379075.1 Bacteroidaceae bacterium | reverse complement strand
ACTCGAGCTCGGCTTCCTGAGTTGCCTGATACTCGAAAGTAAGAGTGGTCTCGGCCTCGGTGAGGTCGCGATTCAAACCAGTGGATGCCACATAGGGGTCTCCGCCTATGGTGGTAATCACCCACGAACCATCTTCCATCTGTTCGATGGTAGTGTTGTTTCTGTAACCGTCATTCAGGCCGAAAATGTCAGCATTGTCCTGTGCCAGCGCTGTGCCGGGGAGCAGGAATGCGAACATCATCGTGATGGCAGTAAACAGAGAGAAGAAGTTTTTTTGCCTCATAGCAATGATTTTTAAAGTTACCCTCTTGATAATTAATTCTTTGTGCAAGCGGAGCAGGAGGGTTTTTCTGCTCTTTTCGCACGTTATTTTACCCCTTTTTAGGATATTTTTAGTCAAAGTTAACATTTTTTTCTAATGTGTCAAAAAAATTAACATCTTTTTTTCAAAACGTGGTTTTACACATTATTATATATATATATGAGTGGTGAGTTGTGAGCGATGAGTAGTGAGTGATGAGCATTGAGTAATGAGTAGTGAGTGATGGGTTGTGAGTTTTGGTTCTGGTGTCTGTAAGACGGGTGTCGGCAACTGATCCAGGGACATGAAAGTCCCTCGGTATTTGAATCTCCCCACCTTTGCAGACGATGTTTTTCGCCCTAATTATACGCACAAAATGGTACAATATTAGAATATTGTTGAAACATAGTAGCTAAACTGTTGTAGGACAGTGGTGAAAAAGTTCTTTCTCAGTGGAGAAAGTTTTGTCCCAAGCTTTGGGATGTATATCCCAAGGTTTGGAACGTACATCCCAAAGCTTGAAACGTACATCCCAAGGCTTGGGATGAACTTTTTATCGTTGACAAAAAACTTTTTCAGTTAAGCTAAAAAACAATTTTACTTGTATCTGAACAAAATTTTGCTAAACGGACTCAAACTACCATCAAAACTGCATAAAAAAACAGTAGGAACGTATGAGGTCCCTACTGTCTGTATTGATATAAACTTACTTTACTTTGCCAAAAACTCGCGGGCTTTCTCCAGCGCGATGTCAATGTGGGGGCAGATGTGGTCCGGCGCAATGAGGTTGTAGAAGCGCGCCTTCTCGAGCTGCTTATGCAACTTGGGGCTGACACCGGAAAGGATGATGTGGATGCCGTCTTCCTGGTTCATGCGGATGAGGTTGGTGAGGTTGTGGATGCCCGTGGAATCGATGAACGGCACTTTGCGCATGCGGATGATGCGGACACGGGGCTTCTCGTGGCCGATGTTGGCCTGCAACTCATCGAACTTGTTGGCGATGCCGAAGAAGAAGGGGCCGTTGATCTCATATACGGCACAACCTTCGGGAATGGCCAGACTGTCATGGACATGGCTCAAGCCCATTTCATCGCCGGGATTGATTTCATCGTTGATGACACTGATCTCTGTGGTCTCCATGATGCGCTTCATGAAGAGGGCGCAAGCGGTGATGAGACCCACTTCAATGGCGATGGTGAGGTCGAAGATGACGGTGAGGAAGAAGGTGGTGAGCAACACCAGGATGTCGCTCTTGGGGTTGTTCATAAGACTCTTCAGGGTGCGCCAGCCGCTCATGTTATAGCTGACGATGACCAGTACGGCCGCCAGAGAAGCCATGGGGATGTACTCGGCATAAGGCATGAGAATGAGCAGAATGAGCATGAGCACCACGGCATGGATGATTCCGGCAATGGGTGTGCGACCGCCGTTGTTGATGTTGGTCATGGTGCGGGCAATGGCACCGGTTGCGGGGATGCCGCCGAAGAGGGGTGTGATGATATTGGCCGCTCCCTGGGCGATGAGTTCCATGTTGCTGTCGTGCTTGTCTCCGGTAACGCCATCGGCCACGGCTGCACTGAGCAGACTCTCAATGGCACCGAGGATGGCAATGGTGAAGGCCACGGGCATGAGCTTCTGAATCAGTTCGAAAGTGATGTCGGGCACTACCATATCGGGCAGTTGAGACTGGATTTGGAAACGGTCGCCAATGGTGTCAATGCCGGTGATGCCGAAGAACTCTTTCATAATGAGTACGGCCGCGGTGCCGAGCATAATGCCATAGAGCGAGCCGGGAATCTTGTTGAGTACGGGAATTCGGCGGGTGACCATGGGCGTGAAGATGATGAGCAACAAGCTGCCGATGGCCACGATGAAGTTCCAAACATTGAAGGTGGAGATGTGCTGGGCATAGCAGATCCACTTGCCGATGAAATCGCCAGGCGTCTTCAGCGGTATGCGGATGGCCTCACCAGTCTGGCTGACCGCCTCTTGGGTGAGACCGAGGATGTCGCCCATCTGTGTGGTGAAGATGGTGACGGCAATACCGGCTGTGAAACCCACGATGATGGGATAGGGGATGAACTTGATGAGCGCACCCAGGCGGAACGCACCCAACGCCACAAGGATGACTCCGGCCAGAATGGTGGCGATGAGCAGACCCTGCAATCCGTATTCGGGATTGTTGACAATACCATATATAATAACGATGAAAGCTCCCGTGGGACCTCCGATCTGTACCTTGGAACCTCCCAACAGGGAAATGAGGAAACCGGCGATGATGGCCGTGATGATTCCCTTCTCGGGTGTTACGCCACTGGCGATACCAAATGCGATGGCAAGGGGGAGCGCCACAATACCTACAATAATGCCAGCCATGAGATCCTTCATGAACATCTCGCGGCTGTACCCCCTCAAACTGTCTATCAATGAGGGCTTCAAACCAAATCCTTTCATTATTTTCTTCTCTTTTTTAGGTGTGTAAGCTGAAAATGGAGTGCAAAATTACGAAAATTTCCATTGATGGGTTTCAGATTCATTATTTTTCGTTATCTTTGCGCCAAATTAATTAATTTAAATCAATAATTTTATCATGTTTGAAGTATTATCAACCCCACTGATTGTTGGGCTGTTTGCAATTTGGGCATGTTTCCTTATCCTTTCATATAAGGGACAACCCAAGGGTTTATGGACATTGGCGCTTGCCAATACGGGTGAACGATTCGGCTATTACACGATGCTTGCCGTATTTGTATTGTTCTTGGGCGACAACTTTGGTTTTGACTCTGGTTGGGCCTCTGAAACCTTCTCCACCTTCCTTTTCTTTGTGTATCTGCTGCCTTTGTTGGGCGGTATCCTTGCCGACAAGTATGGTTACAGCCGTATGGTTGTCATCGGCATCCTGATCATGTTCCTGGGTTATCTTATCCTGTCTGTGCCTTTGGGCGGTTCAAACACCGCGCTTGTGGCCATGGTTGCCGGTCTGGTGTTCGTGTCACTGGGTACCGGTCTGTTCAAGGGTAACCTGCAGGTAATGGTTGGCGACTTGTACAACGCTCCCGAATTTGCAGACAAGCGTGACAGCGGTTTCTCATTGTTCTACATGGCCATCAACGTGGGCGCATTGTTTGCCCCCACC
The DNA here is from genome assembly GCA_017379075.1 of Bacteroidaceae bacterium. Classification (GTDB taxonomy): domain Bacteria; phylum Bacteroidota; class Bacteroidia; order Bacteroidales; family Bacteroidaceae; genus Physcousia. Next base: position 33,909 of record JAFNXL010000030.1, on the reverse strand, counting down.
GCCGCCATTTCTATAATGGATTGGGCACAGCAGTCATTAAACTACTCTAAGGCAGACTCTTACCACTTTGCCTTTGCAGTGGCATGCATCAGCGTAATCGCTTCAATTTTGATCTACTTCCTGGGCCGTAAGACCTACGCTCATGTGATTGGCAACGGCAAAAAGGCTGTTGAGACCAAGAAGGCCGCAAACGTGGAAGAGGCCACTCTTCCCGTGGAGAACGACACCAAGGAACGTATCGTATGTCTGTGTCTGGTATTTGCCGTGGTTATCTTCTTCTGGATGGCATTCCACCAGAACGGTCTGACCCTGACATGGTTTGCCGACGAGTACACCGCCACCACCTCTACCGGTATCGGCAGCATGCTCTTTGACGTGCGCAACCTCTTGGCCGGCATCTTTATCGTATATGGTGCTTTCGGTATCTTCCAGACCAAGGGACTTCCCAGAGTGCTTTCTGTGGTGATGATCATTGTCAGCATCTTCTTCCTTTACAACATGATTCCCGCTCCCGGTGTGGAGACCCAGCTGAGCGCTCCTATCTATCAGCACTTTAACGCCTGCTTCGTGGTGATGCTGACTCCCATCAGCATTGCGCTGTTCGGATGGCTTGGCAAGAAGGGCAAGGAGCCCAAGGCTCCCGTGAAGATCGGTTTGGGAATGTTGGTGGCTGCCGCCGCTTACCTGATGCTTACCGTATGTAGCGTGAACCAGCCTCTCGCTGACGCTGCAAAGCACACCCATGTAGCCGACCTCTCACCCTCTTTGCTGGTGAACGCATATCTGATTCTGACCTTTGCCGAATTGTTGCTCAGCCCCATTGGTATCTCATTCGTGACAAAGGTTGCTCCCAACAAGTATAAGGGAATGATGATGGGTGGATGGTTCGTAGCCACAGCCATCGGTAACAAGCTGGTAAGTATCCCCGGCCACATGTGGGGTATGGACCTGACCATTGTATGGGGAACCCTGATGGTAATCTGTCTGCTGGCAGCATTGTTCATCTTCTCTATCATCAAGAAACTGAACAAGGTAAGCTGATATAAAATACTGAAAATGAAAGAATACCCTCCCTTATGGGTTGCATGTGTGCCACTGGTTTTACTGGTGGCACTCATTGCTTGTGTGGTGAGCGTGTTCGGCGACGATGCGCTGAGCGGAGCCAGTCAGATTGCTCTGATTATGGCCACTGCGGTATGCGTGGGCATCGGTCTGCTGACACGGCGCATCACATGGGACGATTTTGAAAAGTCCATAACAGAGAAGGTGTCGGGCGTGAGCCAGGCACTTTTCATTCTGTTGTTAATTGGCGCGTTAGGCGGCTCGTGGATGTTGAGCGGTGTGGTTCCCACACTGATTTACTATGGAATGGAAATCATGCACCCGCAATGGTTCCTGGCCAGCGCTTGTCTCATCAGTGCCGTAGTGAGTGTGATGACAGGCTCGTCATGGACCACCATTGCCACCATCGGCATTGCGCTGATGGGTATAGGACAGGCATTGGGGTACGAAGAGGGATGGATTGCCGGCGCTGTCATCAGTGGCGCTTATTTCGGTGACAAGATTTCACCCCTCTCGGACACTACCGTACTGGCAAGCAGCACGGTGGGGGTTCCGCTCTTTACCCATATACGCTATATGATGTACACCACCGTGCCTACGATGTTGGTTACATTGCTGATTTTCACAGTAAGAGGACTGATGCAACCCCAGGCAGATGTGCAACAGATTGCAATGGTGCAGGATGCGCTGGACAGCACTTTTCTGCTCTCACCCTGGCTTCTGCTTGTGCCGGTGCTGACCTTCATCATGATTCTGCGCAAGAGACCCGCCATGGCAGTGTTGTTTACTGCGGTGTTGATGGGTATCGGTGTGGCGGTGTGCGTGCAAGGCGAGTTGCTGGACCACATTGCCGGTGAGGAATTTGAGGGCATTGCCCGACGCTTCAGAGGCGCCATGATACTGATGTATGGCAGCACGGGAATTGAGACCGGGGCACCGGAACTTGACGAGCTAGTGGCCACTCGCGGCATGTCGGGCATGTTGGGTACCATCTGGCTGATTCTGTGTGCCACAATCTTCGGCGCGGCCATGACCGCCACCCGTATGGTGGACAGCATCATGCACGCCATAATCCGTATGGTAAAAGGTACGGCATCCATGGTAGCGGGAACGGCCTTCACTGGCATCTTCCTGAACATTGTCAGTGCGGACCAGTATCTGAGCATCATCCTGACAAGCAACATTTTCCAGAGCGTATACAAGGACAACGGATATGAGGGCCGTCTGCTAAGCCGTACCTGTGAGGACAGCGCCACGGTAACGAGTGTGCTGATTCCGTGGAATACTTGCGGCATGACGCAGAGCTCGGTGTTGGGCGTTACCACTTTAGCCTATGCTCCTTATGCCATCTTCTGCTATCTGAGTCCAGTGATGACGGTACTTATGGCGTTTTTGGGGTATAAGATAGTGAGGACGAAGAGATAATTGTTGCCGTTCTGCGTCTTTATAGACGCCATTTGTAGATGTATATATTCCGCCAAAAGCGTTAGCAGTTTAGGCGAAGCCAAAGACCGGGCAGTTAAGAACAGTGGGGTTTTTAAACCCCCGTTACGACAAACCTGAACAAAGATTTGTGAATATCGGGGAAACTCCGTAAATTTGCATTGATAATTTTGTAACGATTTGACTGATTATGAACAAAAGATTGTGGACTGGTCTGCTGATGTGTGCGATGGCTATGGTCATTGTTACCGCCAAGACCAAAGAACCCGTGAAGGGAGTCTATATGTATGGCATGGCAACCTCACTGATGGATTCTGTAGTGTATATAACCGACATCCAATATGTGGACAAAGCCGTACTAAACGCAAAGACCAGTTTCCTGGAAGCCCGTACCATGTACAGCGAACAGCTGCGCAGTCATTTGGAACAACAGGGTTTGCCGCCTCATATGACTTGCGCCGTCAGCTTTAATGTAAAAAAACAGAAGTTGGACAAGGCATATCAGAAAGCCCTTGCGAAATATAATAAGATGAAGGGTATGAAGCTGAATGTGCTGAATAACAACCAGTTTGTATTCAAAGTCGTTGAACCACTGGACAGCGGAGAAGCAAACAAATAATTACAAGCGTATGCGTATAGTCGTACTGGACGGATTTACTTTGAATCCCGGAGACCTGAGTTGGGAGGCAGTAGAACGCCTTGGTCAAGTGGAAGTATATGACCGCACACGACCGGAGGAAGTGATGGAACGTCTGGCTGGTGCTGAAATTGCACTGACCAACAAGGTTGTTTTGGACGCCACTCTGTTGGAAAACCTTTCGCCCACACTGCGTTATGTGGGTGTGTTGGCAACAGGATATAATGTGGTGGATGTGGAAGCCGCCAAACGATTGGGCATTTGTGTGACAAACATTCCGGCATACAGTACGGCCTCGGTGGCGCAAATGGTTTTCGCCCATCTGCTGAACCTGACCAACCATGTGGCACACTATACGCAAAAGGCCAAGGAGGAAGGGAAGTGGGTAACCTCGCAGGATTTCTGCTTCTGCGACCGTCCCTTGACGGAACTGGCGAACAGAACGATGGGGGTGGTTGGTCTGGGCCGCATTGGCATGGCTGTAGCGCAGATTGCCATATCCTTCGGTATGAATGTGGTGGCCTTTACCAGTAAAAACCAGAAAGATTTGCCAAATGGTATCCAAAAAGCAGACTTGGACGAAATCTTTACCCAAAGTGATGTGCTTTCACTGCACTGCCCGCTTACGGAAGGCACCTTGCATCTGGTAAACGAGGAACGTCTGCGCACAATGAAGCGTGATGCCATATTGATAAACACTGGCCGTGGACCGTTGATTGATGAAGCAGCAGTGGCCAAAGCACTGAAAGAAGGGGAGTTGGGTGCTTACGCAGCCGATGTGCTTTCTGTGGAACCGGCACAGGCAGACAATCCTTTGCTATCCGCACCCCGTGTGCAACTGACCCCACATATCGCATGGGCAAGCAAGGAAGCAAGGATAAGGTTAATGCAGATATGCGCCAATAATATTGAAATGTTTCTTAAAGGCAATCCCCAAAACGTAGTGTCATGATTCACTGGTGCCTGCCTATTCTGAAAGGCAGGGATGAATCCATTCGATAAAAAAGGTGAGTGTATGATGAGACAATTGATTGGTTTTTCCTTGTTTTTGTTCAGTTTGATGTGTGTGCTGCCTATATCAGCACAGACACACCAAGCTTTTTCGCATCAGATTCAGAGTGTGCAAGTGGCAGTGGACGGCAATCCCTTGCTTCCCCCTATGCTTGACATGGACAAGCATCAGCACGTGCAGATCTCATGGGATGAGATGAGTCATGACTATCACCGCTATATCTATCACGTCCAACACTGCCAGTATGATTGGACACCCTCGGACGGCATCTTTGAAAGCGACTATTTGAGTGGGCTGAACGACCAACCAGTGGAGGACTATGAAAAGAGTTTCAATACCACGCAGATATACACACATTACCAAATCAGATTTCCAAATCCGGAAACGGGCCTTTTGCTGAGTGGAAACTACAAAGTGCTGATTTACGAAGATGGTGGGAGTAAGGATGAACCGATACTGGAAGCGCGTTTCTGTGTGTTTGAAAAAGCAGTGAGCATACAGACAGAAGTGAGCAGCGATACAGACATAGACTTTAACAAGAAGCATCAGCAAGTGTCGCTGAATCTCAACTATGGTACGCTGCCGGTTGTGGACCCGCACCAGCAGTTGCACACGGTGGTGATGCAGAACAGACGATGGGACAATAGGGTGGTGAACCCAAAAGCCAATATCAGAAACAACAAAGGAATAGCCTTCACACATTGTAAGGACTTGATATTCTCCGCAGGAAACGAATTTCACAAGTTTGAGATTCTGGATGTGAACCGTGCGGCGATGGGCGTGGACAAAATGGAATGGTTTGAGCCTCATTACCATGCCACCTTGTTTGCGCAAGTACCTGGACGCAACTATCGTTACGATGAAGACCAGAATGGTGTGGCCGTAATCCGCAGTGAGGATGATGAGGACGATGCCACAACGGCCGAATATATACTTGTGCATTTCATCCTGGAGTCGGAAAGGCTTCCGGGCGGTGATGTGTATGTGTGCGGACAATGGACCAACGGCGCTTTCGACCCGTCGTGCCGTATGGAGTATGATGACATGAAGAAACGCTATGAAGCGGTGGTGATGCTGAAACAAGGTTACTACAGTTACCAGTTTGTTCAGGAAAACAGTGCAACCTCCCGGACAATGGGAGATTTCTACGAGACGGAAAACGAATACATCACATTAGTCTATTTCCGTGCGCAAGGTGCAAGGACAGACCGACTGGTGGGGTATTCGCGCGTGAAGACTGGCAGCAAGTAGCATATATATAATAAGGTAGAACAGACAATGAAAACAGATATGACGGGAAAAGGAAAGAAAACATCGGCAAAGGCGTTTGCATGGGTACCAACGCTTTATATGGGAGAAGCGCTTCCTTATGCGGCAGTGATGCTGATGTCGGTTGTGCTGTACCAGGAAATGGGATTAACAGATACGCAAATTGCACTCTATACCAGTTGGTTGGGGCTTCCATGGGTGATAAAGCCTCTTTGGAGTCCGTTGGTGGATATGATGCGAACAAAACGCTGGTGGATTCTTAGTATGCAGCTGGTTATTGGAGCCGCATTGGCGAGTGTTGCCCTTTGCCTTCCTACTGCATTCTGGTTGCAGGCCAGTCTGGCATTGTTCATGCTGGTGGCGTTTAGCAGTGCTACACATGACATTTCTGCAGACGGTTTCTATATTTTAGGTTTGAGCAAACAGGATCAGGAATTGTATGTGGGTGTGCGAAATACCTTCTATAGAATAGGTATGATACTGGGGCAAGGAGGACTTATAGTGTTGGCTGGTGCTTTACAACGCGGTCTTTTGGGCAATGAGATGAACGTCCCTTTATCGTGGAGTATCACTTTTATGGCAATTGCCGGACTGATGATTCTGCTTGCGGCATATCACACAAGGGTGTTGCCACAAGTGGAAGAGATCAAAGAAGAACACACCGAGGGAAGTAAATCCATAGGATATCATCTGCAGGAATTTGCCAGGACTTGGGTGGTTTTCTTTCGCAAGCCTCATATAATCACTGCATTATGTTTTATCCTGCTGTTCCGCCTTCCCGAAGGATTGCTGACCAAAATTGTGCCTTTATTCCTGAAACGCCCGCGCGTTGACGGTGGTTTGGGACTTGACAGTTTTGACTATGGCACCATTTACGGCACATTAGGTGTTATTGGACTTTTGGGTGGTGGTCTTCTGGGGGGCTACTTGGTTTCCAGATTCGGTCTGCGCCGTTGTCTGTGGCCATTGGTGATGAGTATCACGCTTCCCGACTTAGTCTATGTCTATCTGAGCTATGTCTTGCCCGAAAACCTTTGGCTCATCGGTTCTTGCGTGTTTGTGGAGCAGGTGGGATATGGTTTGGGCTTTACTGCCTATACCCTATATCTGGTGGGCTTTGCAAGAGGCGAACGCAGTACGTCGGTTTTCTCGCTTTGTACGGCATTCCAATATCTCGGAGGCGTGATGTTGCCCGGAATGGTATCGGGTTGGATGTCGGACAATCTGGGTTATATTGATTTCTTCTGGTGGGTGATGATTCTTTGTCTGGTGACATTTGCCGTTACGGCTATGGTTCATCTCCCTGACGATGAAAGATAAAAATTTAATAATGTGATTAAACCCATAAAGAGAAAAACTGTCTATACAGCAATAACGATATAATAATTATTCGATAGAGAAGAATAAATTATGAATAAGATTACCAAGTGGAGTATAGTCGGAGTCATTGTATTAGGCTCTGGCTTTCTGGCATACCAACATCTGATGCCACATGAGAACAAAGAAATGAAAGAGGCTCCGAAAGAAGCGGGTAACAGACAAAGTAAAGCATTGAATGTTAGAGCGGTTGTATTGTCTCAACAAGGTTTGACAGATGGTATATTTGTGAGCGGCAGTCTTGTGCCGGATGAAGAAGTGAACCTTTCTTTCGAATCATCAGGTAAAATCACGGATATTTTCTTTAAAGAAGGAACCCATGTGGAAAAAGGGGAACTTTTGGCCAAAATTAACGATGCTCCTTTACAGGCTGACTTAAGGAAGAAACAGGCACAGGTAAAACTGATGCAGGACCGTCTGTTCCGCGCTAAGGCGCTGTTGGAAAAGGAGGCGGTAAGTAAGGAGGCTTTTCAGGAAGCGGAAGCCAATCTGGCAGCGCTGGAAGCTGAGATTGAGGGAGTGGAAGCACAGATAGAGCAGACAGAACTGCGCGCACCTTTCTCCGGAATCATCGGTTTACGCCAAGTCAGTGTGGGTGCTTATGCCACCACTACCACAGAAGTGGCGACTCTGACCAAGACTGCTCCTTTGAAAGTGGAATTCAATGTGCCGGAACGATATGCAGGTATGTTGCCTGAAGGAACAGAACTGACCTTCACCGCTGAAGGAGACTTGACTACACGAAACGCAAAAGTATATGCTTCGGACTCACGTGTTGACCCCGAAACAAGAACCTTTGCCATTCGCGCCATCTATCCCAATGCCGACGGGAAACTGATTCCCGGCCGTTACGTAAACGTGAACCTCGTAACTCAACGTTTTGATAACACACTGGCTGTTCCCAGCGAAGCCATTGTTTCGGAAATGGGTATAGACAAGGTGTTTGTATGCAAAAACGGTAAAGCACAACCTGTAGAGATTGCCAAGGGATTGCGTACAGATGCCATGGTGCAGGTATTGCGCGGTCTTGTTCCCGGTGACACAGTGATTACCAGTGGCACGATGCAGTTGCGTAGCGGACAGAATGTAGTAGTATCGGTTCAGCAGAAGTAATATACCATGAATATATCAGAGTTATCCATACGCCGTCCGGTGTTGGCCACCGTAATGACCCTTATCATCCTGCTTTTCGGATGTATTGGTTATATGACCCTGGGCGTGCGAGAATATCCCTCTGTGGATAATCCCATCATTTCTGTATCATGTTCTTATCCCGGTGCCAATGCGGATGTAATTGAGAACCAGATTACAGAGCCTTTGGAACAGAATATTAACGGTATCCCTGGCATCCGTTCGTTGACCAGTGTGAGTCAGCAGGGCAACAGCCGTATTACCGTGGAATTTGAATTGTCAGTAGACTTGGAGACTGCTGCCAATGACGTGCGTGACAAGGTGTCCCGTGCGCAAAGATGGTTGCCAAGAGACTGTGACCCGCCAACTGTGTCTAAGGCCGACGCCGATGCACAGCCCATTCTGATGGTTGCATTGCAGAGCGACAAACGTTCTCTGCTGGAACTGAGTGAGATTGCTGACCTTACTGTAAAGGAGCAACTACAGACCATTCAGGATGTGTCAAGCGTTTCCATCTGGGGTGAAAAGCGTTATTGTATGCGTTTGTGGCTGGATCCTGTAAAGATGTCCGGATACAGCGTGACACCCATGGACGTTAAAAGTGCGCTGGACCGTGAAAACGTGGAATTGCCTTCTGGCTCTATTGAGGGAAATACCACAGAACTTACCATCCGTACCATGGGTCAGATGCATACGACAGAAGAATTCAACAACTTGGTTATCAAGGAACAAGACGGAAGAATTGTGCGTTTCAGCGATATCGGACGTGCAGAACTTTCTCCGCGTGATATCAAGAGTTATATGAAGATGAACGGTGTGCCCATGGTGGGTGTGGTTGTTATTCCACAACCCGGTGCTAACCACATTGACATTGCTGATGCTGTACATGAGCGTATGAAGATGATGGAAAAGGACTTGCCCGAAGACGTGCATTATGACTATGGATTTGACAATACAAAGTTTATCCGTGCCTCTATTGCAGAAGTGGAAAGTACTGTATACGAGGCGTTTGTATTGGTAATCATCATTATCTTCCTTTTCTTGCGTGACTGGCGCGTAACCTTGATTCCCTGTGTGGTGATACCGGTTTCGCTTATCGGCGCTTTCTTCGTGATGTACCTTTGTGATTTCTCCATCAACGTGCTTTCAATGTTGGCCGTAGTGTTGTCGGTTGGTCTTGTGGTGGACGACGCCATTGTGATGACAGAGAACATCTATATCCGAATAGAACGCGGAATGAGGCCTTTTGAGGCGGGAATCGAAGGTGCGAAAGAAATCTTCTTTGCCGTTATATCCACAACTATCACGCTTTTGGCTGTATTCCTTCCCATCGTATTCATGGAAGGAACAACCGGTCGTCTTTTCCGCGAGTTCAGTTTTGTTGTGGCGGGCTCAGTAGTAATTTCTTCTTTTGCCGCATTGACATTTACGCCGATGCTGGCAACCAAATTGTTGGTAAGAAGAGAAGAAAAGAACTGGTTCTACAGGAAAACAGAACCATTCTTTGAAGGCATGAACCAGATATATGCCCGTGGTTTGTCCTTCTTTTTAAAACATCGTATCATAGCGATTCTTATCATGGTGGTTGCACTTGCTGCCACTGTTCAAATGTGGTCCGAGATTCCTGCCGAGATGGCACCATTGGAAGACCGTTCCAAGATTACCATCCGCACTATGGGTCCAGAGGGCGTAACCTATGAATATATGCGCGACTACACGGAAGACATCAACCGTCTTGCGGATTCGCTCATGCCTGATGCTGAATTCATCACCGCGCGTGTGTTTGAAGGAGGTGGTAACGTACAGATTACCCTCAAGGATTTGAAAGACCGTGACTATTCTCAGATGGATATGGCGGAAAAGTTGTCAAAGGCTGTGCGTGAGAAAACCGATGCCCGTGCGTTTGTGCAACAGCAAAGTACTTTTGGCGGCCGTCGTGGATCCATGCCTGTACAATATGTGCTTCAAGCCACGAATATAGAGAAGTTGCAAAAGGTGCTGCCTGAATTTATGAGCCGTGTCTATGATGACCCGACATTCCAAATGGCGGACGTGGACCTGAAATTCTCCAAGCCTGAAGTAAGGCTTAGCGTAAACCGCGAGAAGGCAAACATGATGGGGGTCAGTACCCGTGATATTGCACAGACACTGCAATATGGTTTGAGCGGACAGCGTATGGGTTATCTTTATATGAACGGAAAGCAATACGAGATTGTGGGTGAAATCAACCGACAGCAGCGTAACGACCCAACCAATCTGAAAGCCATTTATATGCGTTCTGCTGACGGCAGTATGATTCAGATGGAGAATCTAGTGGACTTGATTGAAAGCATCGCTCCGCCGAAACTCTACCGTTATAACCGATTTGTCTCTGCGACAATTTCTGCTGGATTGGCGGAAGGAAAGACAATCGGCCAGGGTTTGGATGCCATGGATGCGATTGCCAAAGATGTGCTTGACGATACATTCCGCACGGCTCTTGCTGGTGATTCAAAGGAATTCCGTGAAAGTAGTTCCAGTTTGATCTTCGCCTTTGCATTGGCATTGCTTCTTATATATCTGATTCTGGCAGCTCAGTTCGAGAGCTTTAAGGATCCGTTTACCATTATGCTTACCGTACCTTTGGCTATCTGCGGTGCATTGATCTTCATGATTGTGGGAGAGCAGACTATGAACATCTTCAGCCAGATTGGTATTATCATGCTTATCGGCCTTGTGGCTAAAAATGGTATTTTGATTGTAGAGTTTGCCAATCAACGTCAGAAGTCGGGAGAAGACAAGATGACTGCCATTAAAGAGGCCTCTATCCAACGTCTGCGCCCGATTCTTATGACCAGTCTTTCTACAGTATTAGGCTTATTGCCTTTGATGTTTGCTACGGGTGAAGGTTGTAATGGCCGTGTGGCCATGGGAACGGCTGTTGTAGGCGGAATGATTATCTCAACGTTGCTCACCATGTTTGTGGTGCCGGCGATTTACACATACGTGTCAACTAATTTGTCTAAGAAACAATGAAAAGATTCATTATAAGTCAGGCCTTATGGGCGCTTTGTCACTTTATGGCAATCAGTACAGCTCAAGCACAAGACACTGGAAGCGCTAAAGCCTATTCACTGCCTCAGTTCATACAAACCGGACTGAAAAATAATTATGGACTGCAAATTGTACGCAACGAGGAACAAATAGCGGCGAATCAGGCAACAAAAGCAAATGCAGGATATTTGCCGCAAGTAAATTTGAATGCAGGTTATGATGGAGCGCTGAATAGCAATAACTCAAAAAACCGTACTGGTGGTGCTACTTCATCCGAACGCAATGTCTTCAACCATGGTTTTACTGCAGGAGTAAATGCGGAATGGACTGTTTTTGACGGTTTTAAGATTCAAACTGATTATAAAAGGCTGCAGCAACTCCGTTTGCAAGGCGAGACACAAACCCGCATCGCCATTGAGGATTATGTGGCAGATCTGACGGCAGAATACTACAACTTCATCCAGCAGCGCATCCGTATGCGGAACCTGCATAATGCCGTTGCTTTATCCAAGGAACGCTTACGCATTGTGTTTGAACGTTATACACTGGGTAGTGCCTCCCGATTGGATCTTCAACAGGCGCGTGTGGACTTCAATGCAGATAGCGCGCAAAGCCTTAAGCAACTTGAACTTCTTGCCACATCACGTATCCGACTGTATGAATTGATGGCCGTGAAGGACATTGAGGAAAGAATCGTTTTGCCTGACACAGCCATTGTGGTCAACGATGCATTGGATTACAATGCCCTTTTAGATGCTACGCTTCGTGCAAACGCCACGCTGATTAAAGCTGCTCAGAACCGTACTTTGGCAGAACTTGATTTCAAGAAAGTGGCAGCACGAGACTACCCTTATATTAAATTAGCTGCTGGATATAATTATTCACATAATGAATACGGATCTGGCGCGAACAAGAACAGAAACAGTTGGGGACCAGATGTGGGTGTAAGTGTAGGATATAAACTATTCGATGGTAAGCGCAGTATGGAACGTAAGAACGCCCGCCTTGATATGGACAATGCAGAACTGGCACAGAAGGAGATTGAGCAGACATTGCGTGCCGACCTTGCCGACTTGTGGCAGGCTTATAAGAATAACCTGAGATTGTTGGCTTTGGAACGTGAGAATCTCATAACCGCACAAGAGAACCATTACATTGCCAGCGAACGTTATCTGTTGGGCGATTTGTCTGGTATAGAGATGAGAGAAGCACAGCAAAGCCTTCTGGATGCTGAGGAACGCATCTTGGTTGCAGAGTACAACACGAAATTGTGCGAGATTTCATTAAATCAGATTAGTGGTGGCATAATGACCTACATGCAACCAGCTCAGTAAACGCAGTGCATTGAAATCATAAACACAACGCGTTGCGATAGTGAACGGAAAGCATTCCGTAAGCCATCGCAACGCGTTGCGTTTTTTGTTGGTCCTAACAAAGATTTTCAGGCAAATCCTGTCAGTTTATTAATGACATTGATGTCTATGGCATTTATCACTTATGCCGGTTCGCACGCTTGCGTCTGATCTCTGCCTTCATTTTAGCTGAACCAGAACCATGCGAGCCAGTGATATACTTTTTTTTCTTTGCCTTGGTTTTTACCTTTGTATCAGTGGCAGGCTTGTCTTTTTTAGGCCCACCACGGAAGGTGATGCCGTTAAGAATTACCTGGCTGATATCGTCTCCTCCTGGTATCATAGATATAAAATCAATGATGGAATAGTCTTACACCGGTAAAGGCCATTGCAATGCCATACTTGTCGCATGTGTCGATGACATGGTCATCACGCACACTTCCGCCAGCCTGGGCAATATATTCTACTCCACTCTTATGGGCACGCTCTACGTTGTCACCGAATGGGAAGAATGCATCGCTACCTAAGCAAACACCCTTGTTCTGGGCAATCCACGCCTTCTTCTCCTCACGGGTGAGCGGTTCAGGCTGTTCGGTAAAGAATTTCTGCCATTCACCGTCTGCGAGCACATCCATATAGTCATCACTGATATAAATATCAATGGTGTTGTCGCGGTCAGCTCTGCGGATTCCAGGAATAAAGGGAAGGTTCATCACTTTGGGGTTTTGTCTCAACCACCAGATGTCTGCCTTATTACCCGCCAATCGGGTACAATGGATTCGGCTCTGCTGGCCTGCACCAATACCAATGGCTTGTCCGTCCTTTACATAACATACGCTATTGCTTTGGGTGTATTTAAGGGTAATAAGTGCAATGATGAGGTCGCGCTTTGCGTCTTCGGGGAAGTTTTTGCACTTTGTAGGTATGTTCTCGAACAATTTGGGGTCATCCAAACGGATTTCGTTGCGTCCCTGCTCGAAGGTAATGCCATAAACTTGTTTGCGCTCAATGGGTGCAGGGGTATATTCAGGGTCTATCTGAATTACATTGTAAGTGCCATTACGTTTTTCGCGAAGGATCTTCAACGCTTCTTCAGTATATCCTGGGGCAATGACTCCATCGCTCACTTCTCTCTTGATGAGTGTGGCGGTAACCTCATCGCAGATATCGCTTAATGCAATAAAATCACCGTAGCTGCTCATACGGTCTGCTCCTCTTGCTCTTGCATACGCACAAGCGATGGGAGACAGGGGCAGTTTTACGTCATCTGTAAAATATATCTTGGCGAGTGTCTCGTCAAGTGGAAGACCTATCGCAGCACCTGCGGGGCTCACATGCTTGAAACTGGCTGCAGCAGGCATATCAGTGGCATGCTTCAATTCACGCACCAACTGCCAGCTGTTAAGTGCATCCAGGAAATTGATGTACCCGGGACGGCCATTAAGAACATTTAAAGGTAATTCGCCCTCTTCCATGTAAATTCGTGAAGGGGTCTGGTTTGGATTACATCCATACTTGAGTGTAAGTTCTTTCATAAAGTATAGAAATCTATAATAAAAAAAGTGGAGCTGGAGGGGATTGAACCCTCGTCCAAACAGGGACACCCTGTGCTTTCTACACGCTTATCCCAGCCTTGATTTTCGAATGCAGGCAAGACCTGGGCCACCAACCTGCATCTTATCCCTTAAGATTTCATTGCACAATGCAGGGACATTGCCAACTATCCCCGATATTCCTGTGCCACTGGATCAAATGCTTCGGAGCAAGAGCCTTTGAGTGACATCTCGTCAAAGCACCTTGTGCCTTGATAAAGCTACATCTACTGTACTTCGATTAAGCAGCGAGAGCGTAAGTATTTTCGCCAATTAAATCTTTGGTAACTATGGATTATAGTGAGCAATCACCGACTCACTGCGTGCTTACACAAACTATCATCCTGCTGTCAAATCCATGTCAGCCCCATTAAATACAGATGAAATTTGTCATGTAATTTGGCGCAAAGATAGAGGAATTATACGAAATATGCAAGTATATAAAGTATAATTTTTTACTCTGATACGTAAAGTATAGAATATTACGGAAAAGTTTGTATATCACGAAAAAAGTATATTCCTTTGCACAATAAAACATGGACGATTTAGTTTTTACATATAGATATTAAAATCGATAAAACAAATCGCCAGTTATTTCTATGGTACAACAAATTTATGTAGATATGGTCATACAGGACGGCATGAGCCGTACGGAAAGAATACTTAAACGAACGATTGATTTTATACTCTCATTGATTGGGCTTGTCATATTGTCCCCAATTTTTCTATTAGTTTACATACTTCTAAAGAAACAAAATGACGGTCCGGTTGTTTTTAAACAAGAAAGAATCGGTTATAAGGGCGAACCATTTTACATTCTGAAATTCAGAACAATGCGGACTGATAGCGAAGAGAATGGCACTCCGCAACTGGCATGTAAAGGTGATGAGAGACTTACACCTGTTGGCAAATTCCTTAGAGAACATCATCTGGACGAACTGCCGCAATTGTTAAATGTCTTTAAGGGAGACATGTCCTTTGTCGGCCCCAGGCCAGAACGCAAGTATTTCATAGACCGTATCATGGAAATTAATCCGGATTACGAATATATATACATGATGCGCCCTGGGCTGACATCTATGGCAACCATATATAACGGCTATACGGATACCATGGAAAAAATGCTTATCCGTTTGCAGATGGATTTGGATTATCTGAAAAACCGTTCTTTGTGGCTTGATGCCAAAATTGTCTTCACTACAGTTCGTTTTATCATTTATGGTAAAAAGTTCTGATTATAATTACGTAATAACCATGAATCCAGTTAAAATTATGTGGCATAGATTCAGTTTCATTATATTGTTTTTTTGCAGTTCTTTACTCATCTTTGGACAATCAATGACGGATGAGCAAGTTGTCCGCTTCGTGAAACAGGAAGTGGAGAAGGGAACAGACCAACAAACAATCGTTACCAAGTTGTTGCAAAAGGGTGTTTCTGCTGACCAAATGCGTCGGATTAAGAAAAAGTACGATGCGGAGCAGAGTCAGCTGGGGGCAGTGGATTTGACTGGGTCAACAGAAGTCAAGTCTGGAAGTTCCCGCATGCGCACAGCTAAGGAAAAGGCGGCCGACGAAGCTCAGAAAAGGAAGGGCTTTATGATCAGATCCCAGCAAGAGGAAAAAGAGAGGAGACCCATTTCTGAAAGAGAAGCGGAACTAAACAATGAAGTTGGTTTTCTTGATATTGACTCCTTGATTTATTATCAGAATTATTTCCGTGATGAAAGTGCGGTTTTCGGTCGTAATATTTTTAATAACGCTAATCTTACATTTGAGCCGAACCAGAATATGCCCACTCCGGCCAACTATCGTTTAGGTCCTGGTGACAATGTTATAATTGACATATGGGGGGCAAGCCAGGAGACGTTCGAGGCCGTTATCTCTCCTGATGGTGTGATAGTGTTACAAGGAGTTGGCCCCATCAACCTGTCCGGTTTGAGTGTTCAGAAAGCCAATGAAGTTGTCAGCAATAAATTGGGCCAACACTATGCCGATTGCAATTTCAGCCTGTCAGTTGGTGACACCCGCACCATAACCGTTCAGGTAATGGGTGAGGTAAATGTCCCCGGAACATATACATTGAGCAGTTTGAGTTCCGCATTCAATGCATTGTATGCCGCTCAAGGTATCAGCAATATAGGAACACTACGTAATATTAAGGTTTATCGTGCAGGAAAAGTAGTTTCTGTAATTGACGTGTATGACTATCTGCTTAACGGTAACACATCGGGCGATATCAGATTGACAGATAACGACGTGATTGTAGTCGGTCCTTATGAGTGTCTGGTAAATGTGCGTGGAAAGGTCAAACGTCCCATGTTCTATGAGATGAAGTCTGGTGAAAGCGTTGGAACCGTAATAGGTTATGCCGGAGGTTTTACAGGAAACGCATATACTGAAAATGTGCGTCTCACCCGTAAAAAAGGTGCGGAATATAGCCTGCATACTGTTGATGAATTTAAGATGAACGCGTTTGAATTGGCAGACGGCGACTCACTCTACATAGATAGTGTCAACCCAAGATTCAGCAATATGGTTGAGGTACGCGGAGCGGTTATGCATCCCGGACAGTTCCAACTCAGCTCCAAGATTTCCAGCGTTAAAGAACTGTTAAAGGCTGCAGACGGACTTCGTGAAGATGCGTTTGTCAGCAGAGTGGTTATGCACCGCCGCCGCGAGGATTTGACATTGGAAATGGTGTCCATTGACCTGGAAGGAATAATGAATGGTTCAAAGGCAGACATCCCATTAAAGAAAAACGATTTGTTGTTTGTCCCGAGTACGATAGATATGCGCGGTGAACAGACGTTGAAGATCTCTGGTGAAGTCATGTATCCCGGAACATACCATTTTGCAGAAAATACTTCTGTAGAAGACCTTATTCTTCAGGCGGGCGGTTTGACGGATGCGGCATCAATGGCAAAAATTGATATATTCCGAAGAATACGTAACGAAAAAGCTTCAGAAAGCGATGAGGTATTGGCTGAGAGCATTACAATATCATTGCAAGACGGGTTGAGACAGGCAGATTCCACTTATTTCCTTAAACCCTATGATGTGGTTGTAGTGCGTAAAAGTCCCGGTTACAGCGAACAACAGAATGTTACTGTCAAAGGTTGCGTAAACTTTGAAGGCGATTATGCCATGACAAGTCAAAATTATCGCCTAAGTGATTTGATTAAAGCGGCCGGTGGTCTTTCTACTATAGCCTATGCTAAAGGCGCACGTCTGATTCGCACACTGACCGAGGAAGAAAGGATACAGAACGAAAGTTCGCTTCGCAAAGCGCAGATTCAAATGTATGAAGAAGCTATGCAGGATGAAAAGGACTATGATGTACATCGTGCAGACTCTTTGTTAAGCTTGAAAATGGATTTGGGATATACATATCCTGTGGCTGTAAATCTGGAAAAGGCGCTGGAAGAACCCGGTGGGGCAGAAGACCTTATTTTGCGCGAAGGTGACCGCCTTACCATACCTCAATATAGCAACACGGTCAAGATTAGTGGTGAAGTAGTTTATCCCATTTCAATTAATTACAAGAAAGGAGAACCGTTAAGCTATTATATCAAGCGTGCCGGTGGTTTTGGCAACATGGCAAAAAAACGCGGAGCTTATGCCATCTATATGAACGGTGCGGTTGAACAGTTGGGAAGACGTTCGGGTAAAGACATTGAACCCGGCTGCGAAATTGTGATACCAACAAAGAAACAAGGTAAGCGAATGACCACAGGCGAGGTAATGGCAATTGCCTCGGGAGGTGCTTCTTTGGCAAGTGTAGTAGTTGCATTGATAAGTATTTTAAAATAACCTCAATGAATACAGACGCGAACAAATATAATAACGACGAGGTGATAGATTTGCGTGTCCAGTTTGCAAAATTGTGGAAACGTAAAACATTATTTATCAAGGTCTGGGTTGTCACCTTTGCCCTGGCATGTATCTATATCTTACCTCAACCTCGTACATATACCGTAGATCTCGCATTGGCTCCAGAAATGGGTGGTGCCTCAGCGACAGGAACTTTGTCAAGCATAGCAAGTTCGTTTGGTTTCAATCTGGGAAATGCAGAGATTAGCGATGCGTTTTATCCAGAACTGTACCCCGACCTGCTGTCCACCAACAAGTTTATCGTGGACTTGTTGTATACTCGAGTGCAGACAGCGGACGCAGCTGTAGATACCACATATCTTAATTATATATTACGTCATCACCGGAAGAATCCATACATTAAACCTTACAATTGGTGTCGTGCACAGATAAACAAACTTTTTGAAGAGGATGCCCCTCCCATTAGTCATACAAAGAGGATGAATCCGCACCGTTTGACACGCCGTGAGGATGCTATTGTAAATAAAGTGCGAAAATCCATTCAATGTGATGTGGATATAAAGACAAATGTTATCACGATTGTTGTAAAGGATCAGGATCCTTTGGTGTGTGCGACTATTGCAGACTCCGTTCGTGTTAAATTACAGG
This sequence comes from Bacteroidaceae bacterium, assembly GCA_017379075.1. Taxonomy (GTDB): domain Bacteria; phylum Bacteroidota; class Bacteroidia; order Bacteroidales; family Bacteroidaceae; genus Physcousia. Next base: position 15,522 of record JAFNXL010000030.1, on the reverse strand, counting down.
ATTTTATTACCGCTTACCGTACTAACAAATCACGTATCGATGAGCAATATTATAAAAGTCTGGCTGATAGCGCACGCATAGAATATGAGACTATAAGCAGGCAATATAGTCAATTTTGTGACGCACACAAGAACATAGTATTGCAAAGCTATCTCTCGGAGCGTGATCGCTTGGAAAATGAACTGCAAACAAGCATGAGTACCTACAATGCCATGCAGGCACAATACCTTGCGGCAAAAGCCAAAGTACAGGAACAGACTCCTGCTTTCACAATACTTCGTGCCCCTAGTGTCCCTGTTAAGCCTAACGGTCCAAAACGGATGATTTTTGTGGCGGCGATGCTTTTCCTTTCAACTATCGGGACATGTATTTATATTTTCCGTAAAGAACTGGTGTCTCAGTTCGTTGGAAGTGTACAGAACTAAAAGACATTGCGTCATGAAGATTCCGTTCATTATCCCTAAGGATACGTTGAACCGACTTTTTTTATGGCACAAGCCTAATTTGTCGCAACTGTTCCTAATACAGAAGCGAACAGTTGCTTTATGGCTGTTTTATTTAGGAATAATCATTGTCTTTTTTACATCGCTTAGACCTTGGTTCCTTTGGCCTATACAACGCTACTATATGCCTATGGCATTTTTGCCAATAGTAGCATCCATGTTACTTTCGTTGCGGCTCAAGGCTCCATTGTTTAACCGTAAAGATTACTTTTTCCCTTTAATAACCATGACATTATTCCTTTTGGTAATGGCATTAAGTAGCGGAAGAAACATTAACGGAATATTCATGGTCTTTTTCAGTATGACTGTGTATCTTTCCATCTTTAAGGTAAATATTCCGGAATTGCACAAATTGAGCGATATATTGGCTTCAATAATGGCCTGTATTTTATCGGTATCCATTCCTTTTTTTATTTTGTACCTTATTGGTTTTCCTCTTCCGCATTCACGGACAGGGCTGGGAGATTATATGTTTGATAATTATCTTTTCTTCCTCATAGACGACCGTTTTAACTGGGATATCATTCCCCGGTTTCATTCTGTCTTCATAGAACCTGCGCATTTGGGAATGGCTTGTGTCACCTTGTTGTATGCACAGGCAGGCAAATGGAACACTTGGCGATGCCGCATATTATTTTTGGCGCTTTTCATGTCATTCTCCCTTGCTGCCTATGTGTGTATGGTGGCGATGCTATTCTCTGTTTCTTGGATGAAAGGAAAGGCTGTAATAGGAAAAATTCTGTTATTGGGTAGTATTATCCTTACAATAGGTGTTGGTTCTATGTTTTACAATAAAGGTGACAATTTGATAAGCAATTTAATTGTCAGCCGACTCATGTTGGATGAAGAAGGAGAAATGGAAGGTAATAACCGTACATCTGACTTGTTCACAAAAGAATACGACAAAATGATTTCCTCTGGTGAAGTTTTTTTCGGGAAAGGAAACGAAGAACTGGCAAAGTTTGGATTTGGCAACTCCGGCTATCGAGTATTTATTTATTGTTATGGTATAGTTAGTGTATTTTGTTTATGCGTGATGTTCTTTGCTGTCACCCGTACAAGTACAAACAAACGCGCATGCATATCCATGCTCCTAATTCATGCCCTTTCCTTTTGGGCGCATGGTATACCATATGGGCCTTATATTTACATTCCTTTGTATATATTGTTGTTTAGTACCGTATGTCCGCCTACTCATAGTATGAACTGCATTGAAAATGAATCCAACCAATAGAATTATCATTAACACATTAGTACAGTATATTCGTTCCATGGTGTATATGCTGCTTACTTTGTTTTCCACGCGATTTGTGTTGGATGCTTTGGGGCATTCTGCCTATGGCGTGTATGCGCTTGTGGGAAGTGTGGTTTATATGGCGGGCTTCCTGACCCAATCGTTGGCCACCAGTACACAGCGCTTTCTTTCTTACTCGCACGGTCTTTCAGATAAAGAGGAGTTGAAACGTATATTTTCTAACGCATTTTTTCTGCATATAGTTGTTGCGCTAATCATTGTTTTGGTTATGGCCCTCATAGAACCAATTTGCATGGACAAACTTAATATTCCGACAGAGTTGGCTTCTACAAGTGTTTTTGTCTACTATACTGTAGTCCTTATGGTAATGCTTACATTTGTCACTTCTCCAGTAAGGGCTATATTCATTGCCAGAGAAAATATCGTTTATGTTTCTGTCGTTGAAATGCTTGACGCTGTGTTAAAGTTGGCTGGCGCAATTGCATTGCCCTATATTCCTATTGATTCATTGAAATTATACGCCATGATGATGGCGCTAATTTCTATGTTCAATTTCTCCGCATATTATATTTATGCTAGAATAAGATATGAGGAATGCCGCAGATTAAGGCTAAGTGTGATTTCTTTGCCCACAATCAGGCGACTTTTAAACTTTGCCGTCTGGAATGTATATGCGGTTGGGGCAACTGTTATGCGTACTCAAGGTCTCGCAGTCGTCTTTAACCGTTTTTTAGGGACAATCGCAAATGCAGCATACGGAATCGCATTACAAGTTTCAAATGCAGCAGGATTTATCGCATTGTCCATATTAAATGCCGTAAATCCGCAGTTAATGAAGGCAGAGGGTGCAGGTGACAGAAAACGAATGTTGCATTTAAGCATGATTGAGAGCAAATACGCCTTTCTGACAATGGGGCTGATCCTTATTCCCGTCATCGTTGAAATGCCTGAGATCCTTATATTTTGGTTGGGCAATGTTCCTGAGTTTGCCACCTTGTTTTGCCGATTTGTCCTCATAGCCTACATTATGGACCAACTAACTATTGGCTTGACATCAGCAAATCAGGCTATTGGAAAAATTAGGAATTACTCATTGCTAATAAGTACCATCAGACTTATGACACTCCCCATCGCTTGGGGATGCTTGCAGCTGTCCCTTTCACCCCTTTGGGTGATGTGCTCTTATCTGTTAGTTGAAATGATTATTGGCATCATTCGGGTTCCTTACATGAAGCATTCTGCTGGACTTCCTGTATATATATATATAAATAAGGTGTGTGTGCATTCCATTTTACCTATTGTGGGTACATTCTTTGCTGCATATCTCATTGCAACAAACATACAGATACAATATCGTTTCATGTTGACAGAGTTTTGTTCTGTGTGTATGGGTGTTGTTTTGGTATATTTCTTTTCATTGGAGAAGGAAGAACGTGCTTGGATTAAAACGCACATTGATAAAATACGAAAGAGGAAATGATAGTTGTGTACAATAAATCCAAATGTTGCGGATGTACGGCATGTGCGTCGGTTTGTGCACATCGCGCAATATCCATGGAACATGATGAACAAGGTTTTGCCTTCCCTCATGTCAATCTGGATTTATGTACAAATTGCCATTTATGCGAAGAGGTTTGCCCATTACATGAAAGTCCTGAGACAAACACGGCAAGGCAGACTTTTGTGGCATTAGCAAGCGATCACAGAGAACAATTGACTTCTACGAGCGGCGGACTTGTTTCTGTTTTTGCCCGATACATTATTGAACAGTTTGCTGGTGTGGTATATGGCTGCACAGGAAAAGACTGTTTCCATGTCCGCCATATAAGAATAGATTCTATACAGGATTTACCAACCATCAAAGGTAGTAAATATGTGCAAAGTGACTTAAATGGTATATTTCCGAAAGTTAAAACGGATTTGAAGTCTGGCCGTTATGTCATGTTCATTGGCACGCCCTGCCAGGTTGCCAGACTCCGCAAGTATTTGAGGAAATCGTATGACAAGTTGTTTTGTGTAGACTTTATTTGCCATGGTGTGCCTTCTCAACAAATTCTGACCTCTGCCATTAATGAGTTTGATTTAGACGACACGCCCCATGAAGTGAAATTCCGATTAAAGGAACAGGGGAAGCCATCACAATATTGTTTGCAATTGACCGATAAGGCTGGCTCGGTTTTATATAAAGGTAAATACGGCAAGGACTGTTATATGACAGGCTTTATTTATGCATTGTTTTACCGGGATAGTTGTTACCAATGTCCTTTTGCCAGCCGAGAACGTGTGGGGGATATAACAGTGGGAGATTATTGGAACAGTGATAAGGAATACGATTATTTGGCTAGGAGCAAAGACGGCCTTTCTCAAATGCATGTCAATACCGATCAAGGAATGCGACTTTATCAATTGCTCTCTGACCAATTAAGGGTAGAGCCAATCTCATTGGATAAATTACTAAAGCACAGCGGACAATTAAGCCATCCGATGCCGCGGCATAGAAATGCGGATATATTCTGGACATTGTATAAGAAATCGGGATTTAATATAGCGTGCAGAAAAGTATTATCTGCCGAGATTCGTCACCTAAGATTGCAGCCGATAACAAATATCGTATTCAATATCCCCGGATTCAAACCATTATACTTCTTACTAAAAAAGAAATTAAGAAAATGAAAATCGGACTTGTATCATATCATCGTGAACCCAATTATGGAACCATGCTTCAGGCATATGCATTGGCCTATGCCATTGAACGTGAGGGTACATCATGTTCATATCTTGATTACAGATATGTCCGTAAACCTCTATGGCGCAAACTCGCACTGAAATTAGCAAACGTTCTTGGGTTGGTAAAGCAGGGAGATTTCGCATTTTTTGACACAAAGGAATTTCGGCAAATAAGGGACAAGTTTGCCATTTTTCATAGAAACCTCATTCCAGTCTCAAAACACAAATATTATGCAGACAATATAAAAAGCGCCTTGAATGATTATGACATGTTCATGGTCGGCAGTGATCAGACTTGGAGCCCATACATGAACCGTAATCCATACTGCATCAATTTCCTTCAGTTTGTAGAAGAAGAGACAAAGAAATGCGCCTATGCACCCAGTTTTGGTACGTTACGGATAGCAAAAGAGTACGGCGAGCAATTGTCTGCCTATTTAAATTCATTCAAATTCATATCGTGCCGCGAACGTCAGAATTGTGCGTATTTATCTTCTCTCCTGCATAGGGATATAACCTATGTGGTAGATCCGACATTGCTATTAACAACCAAGGAATGGGATATAATAGCTGTTGAACCCAAGTTGGGCAAGAACTCATATATCCTTGCCTATATTTTGGGAGAAAAGGATTGTATTGCCCAATATGCTGAGATGATTGGCAACAAGTACAATCTTCCAGTATATTATATCGCCACCCGTCCTTGTTATATGCATAAACAGAATGTGCTTGACAATGTCGGTCCACAAGAATTTGTGGGTTTGATACGCAATGCCGCCTATGTTGTAACAGATTCATTCCACGGCACATTGTTCAGCATTAATTATGAAGTGGAGTTTTATAGCTTTGCAAAACGTGAGGCAAAAACTAAAGAGATTATGAATGATAACGACCGGATATTAGTATTTCTTCGTGAACTAGGTCTGGAGAACCGTTTCAAAGAAGACAACGATGTCACATTAGAGTTGCCTATAGACTATACCACCGTCCATGATCGTTTGGAACCAATGCGAACATTCTCGCGCCAGTATTTAAATAAAATCATTAAATAAGAGTTTATGCGAGTACTGTATATATCAAACGCAAATGCGATGGCTGGCGCCAGTCTGGCACTTCTTCACATAGTGCGAGAGATGCGGAAACGGGGTCACGAAACGCTTGTGGTTACTCCTACCGACAAGGGCCCTTTACCTGCGAAACTGAATGAGGTGGGATGCCCATGCATTCAGATTAATATGCGTGGAAATTTCTACCCCACAAATCCTAATCCGATATTTTATCTTCCGCGATTATTCTTGATGTTGTTCTTGAATTTCAGAGCATCAATCAAAATAAAGAAAATTATTCGAGATTATCAACCAGACATTGTACATACGAATGTCGGTCCGGTGAATGTGGCTGTGGATACATGCTTGCGTATGCAAATCCCCCACGTATGGCATCAGCGCGAATATATAGATATTGGTTTGGGCTATCATATATTCCCCACTCACCAAAGTTTTTTGCGTCAAAGCCATAGGAAAGGTAATTATAATATCTGCATCACTAGAGGGGTCTTTGAACATTCTGATTTTCGTGAAGGTATAGACAGAGTAATATACGATGGGGTCTTTACGAAAGCATCGTCTTTTCCTGCTCATATCAAAGAAAAACAGAAATATATACTTTTTGTTGGTCGTATACATCCCTCAAAAGGAACATTGGATGTAATCAGAGTCTTTTGCCGCTTTAGCAGAAAATATCCTCAGTATAAACTGCTCATTGCCGGCTCATTCAATAGGCAGAACAAATATGTCGCAGAATGTTTTAAAATGGTAGACGACAATAATATGCAACAAAAAATATCCTTTTTAGGAGAACGTACAGATGTATATGAGTTAATGGCTAAAGCCGCAATGTTGGTTGTCTCCAGCCCTTTTGAAGGTTTTGGTTTTATCACAGCAGAAGCCATGTTAAATTATTGTCCTGTAGTGGGACGTAATACCGCCGGTACAAAAGAGCAGTTCGATCATGGCTTAAAAAGCACTGGAAAGGAAATTGGTTTCCGCTTTCTTAATGACGAGGAGATGTTTGATGCGATGTGTAAGGCCGTAGAAACTGATTGTACAGATATGTGCATCAGGGCGCATGATGTAGTTGTTTCTTCTTACACTGTTGAACATAATGTTGATCAAATAGAAAACTATTATCGTTTTGTACAGAAAGACTGTTACAAAAAACGACTATAATGATTCCGCTATAATATTGATATAAGTCATAAAATATTTCAGTGGATTTTCCGTTATTAAAATATAATAACATATTATAATGAAGCCAAGGATCATTGCACTATATTTACCGCAATACCATCCCATACCGGAGAATGACCAGTGGTGGGGAAAGGGATTTACCGAATGGACAAACGTGGCACAGGCACGACCCTTATTCAAAGGACACTACCAGCCCCGTATCCCTGCCGATTTGGGATTTTATGATTTGCGTCTGCCCGAGGTCAGAGAGCAACAAGCCCAACTGGCACGAGAAGCAGGAGTTGAAGGATTCTGCTATTATCATTATTGGTTCGGCGGTGGGAAACAGTTGTTGGAACGTCCCTTTAATGAGGTGCTGGCATCGGGAAAACCCGACCTTCCCTTCTGCCTCTGCTGGGCAAACCATGATTGGACCAATAAGACATGGATTAAAGGCAAGAGCCATAGGCGGGATTCCATGATTATGAAAATGAATTATAGCATGGATGACCATGTGATTCATTTTCATCATCTGCTTCCTGCATTCCGCGACTCTCGTTATATGACTGTAGACGGGAAACCGATATTCGGTGTTTGGGCACCACGCGACATCCCCGAGGTAAAAGCCTTTATTGACACCTGGCAAAAACTTGCCCGTGAGAATGGACTTCCCGGAATTCATTTTGTGGGTTACACGGTTAATTCTTCTGGTCGATCCGTACAAGGAAAAGGAGTATCGCTATGGGCAACGGATGAAGCGGCATTGCACTATAACCGAATTCTGGACCTTGGTTTTGATGCGGTCATTTCTTCCGGACTCTCCCGTGCCCAATCGTTGTGTAAAGGTAAGCTCAAGATGTTGTTCTATTACATCACAAAGAACAGTTTCCTGCCCACTTCCAACCGTTGCGATTACGAACAAGTAATGAAAAATTACTACGTTGAGGAAGATGCTTGGGAAAATGTATACCCTACCTTGCTCCCTCAGTGGGATCGTACGCCCCGTGCAGGAATTGCCACCAACCCATTGGTTAACAGTACACCTGAGAAGTTCCAGAAATCAGTAGAAGAAGCTATCCGTTTGATACAGCACAAACAACCCGAGCATCAGATCCTCTTCCTTAAGGCTTGGAATGAGTGGGGCGAAGGAAATTATGTGGAGCCAGACCTGCGCTATGGACATGGTTGGCTCGATGCGATAAGAAATGCGATTGAAAAGTTCCAGTAACCGAAGAACATGAAACCAATTTGCGTATGTGGCCATTTTGCTTTTGGTAAAGATAAGCTTAACGGTCAGACCATAAAGACAAAAATTACATCCCAGGCACTTGCTGGTGCTGTTGGCGAGGAAAACCTGATGTATGTGGATACGGCAGGAATCCGTTGTATGCTGATGCTGGTTCCCAAACTTTTATGGGCTGCCATCAAATGCGACAACATTCTTATCTTCCCTGCCCACAAAGGTTTGCGTGTTATCATCCCTATATTGGCCATCTTGCGTCTCATATTTTCTTTCAAAACACATCATTTGGTCATAGGCGGATGGCTTGCCAATTTTTTAGCAGAAAGACCTTCATTAGAAAAAATGTATGCCAAGGTTGTTACCTATATTTATGTGGAAACGACCGTATTAGGTCAGGCATTGAAAGAACGTGGATATTCCCAAACAGTTCTAATGCCTAATTTCAAGAACTTAAAGATACTGCAACCACAAGAATTGCCAGTTTTTAATCCTAATAACCCTCTACAAGTATGCACATTTTCAAGGGTGATGGAACGTAAAGGCATAGATGAGGCAGTATGGGCGGTTTCCCGTGCCAATGAGAAATTAGGAAGAACTGCTTACAATCTTACCATTTATGGCCCCGTAGAACGAGGAGAGGAAGAATGGTTTGATAGATTACTGTCCAATTTGCCGGATTGTGCGAAATATGGAGGTGTGGTACCCTACGATAAAAGTACTGAAGTGTTACAGGGATGTTTTGCCTTGTTATTCCCCACCCATTTCTATACTGAAGGTGTGCCCGGAACCCTCATAGATGCATACGCTTCGGGAGTGTCGGTAATCAGTTCCAGATGGGAAAGCTTTGCCGATGTGGTTTCCGAAGGTGAAACGGGTTATGGATACGCCATAGGCGAAGCGGACGCCTTATGTGAAATGCTTGTGGATTTTGCACAGCATCCAGATAAGATGCTCTCATTGCGCACAAACTGCCTTAATAGGGCGAAAGAATTTCTACCGCAAAACCTATTGCCGATATTGTTGGAACGCTTGAATTGAGCTTATCAGATTACGAATGATAAATCATCCGAGATAGTGGAAAACTGATACACTTCGGTTTTCCACTATCTTTGTTTATTGCATGATATTCTGTGTTGTAAAAGCCATTTTTATTGCCAGTATTGCAACATATTGGAAACATTGTGCTTAAATTGTTGTGCGACAGTACTATAAAAGTTTTTTCTCTGTGGTGGAATTTATGTTCCAACCGATGAAACGTACATTCCAACCGATGAAACACACGTTCCAACTGATGAAACGTACGTTCCAACGGTTGGAACAAACGTTTTATCGTTGACAAAAAACTTTTTCAGTTAGCTAAAAAAACAATTTTACTTGTATCAAAATGAAAGTTCAATACAAATTTAAACCATACTCTTTAACAATATATCCCAAAGTCAGAAAATTCTATCATCTCTTTATCCCCTCTACTGTCACCATACGCATAAAGAGTATATGTGTGCCTGTGGGGTTCAACTTGTAATAGACGATTTACTTTTTCCTGGCCATAACAATTTTTTGATGAAAAACGGCCAGTGATGATTCCTCTTTCATCAATCTCTATTCTTGTCGCTAAGACGTTGTTGATTCCATTTTTTTTGCACCACGGCAAGACCCATTCGAGAATGCTTGCAGTAATCACATATATTGTATCTGATTTTTCCATGTGTGTATATAATTTGTTCATGGTATTTTCTTTTTTCATATTCTCAATTTTTAATGAGAATACTTCTCCATAATCTTTAAATTTTTGATACTCCCACCCTTTGAAAAAGAAAGCAAATATTTTTTCTTTTGCTTTCCAATTCGGATATAAATGTAGAAACATTAAGACTATAATGGGTGAATAGCATGTGAAACCTAAGTAAAATCTCCATGTTCCGCATGCATATTTAATGAATTCGACTAATGTGTCTTTACTAGTCAGAGTCCCATCAAAATCAAAAACTGCTATAGCCCGTTTATTCATATTAGCGTCAATAAATTTGGACATTCAATACTTATAGAAAAATTCAATATATTGGTGCTGTTTTGCAAACGTATTTTGAGTCAAACGATTATAGGACATAAATAATTAAGACGAATGCGAGTAGCCAACCTAATATTGATACTTGCAAAAATCGGTCATGCATGAGGACTTCTGTTGGACTTCCACTTTTTGCATCCACAATAGTAATTTGTAGATAACGAATAATCCCCGCCAGAACAAAAATACAAGTAATATACAAATGTGATGTTTGAAAACGTTCGACAACTTCTGGCGAAACTGTGTACATGATATAGCAAACCATCGTTATACTTGCAATAATACTGACAGCTTGATTCATGAATGAAAGGTTATATCCATTAATATTATTCCGTACAATGAGTCCTGTTTGTTCGTATATTACAACATCATCTCTTCTTTTTGCGAATGCAAGGAGAAGAGCTAAAAGGAAAGTCATTAACACCAACCAATGCGAAAGTAGTATTCCTGTAGCCAATCCACCAGCAAAAATCCTCAATACAAACCCAATCGCTATTACAAAGACATCAACGATTATCATTTTTTTTAGTTTAATGCAATAAAATATGTTCATTAATATGTATATGGCAATAACCCAATATAAATTGTAAACATGTGTTTTAATATACGATGAGAAAAAATAAATTGTCAATAGAGAAATAATAAAACAAATTAACATAATAAAAAAAGCAGAGCATTTGCCAATGTTACCACTTGCTATAGGACGATGCCTTTTTATTGGGTGTAATTTGTCTTTTTTGGCATCTAAAATATCGTTGAAACAATAGATACCACTAGCAGCAAAGCTGAATACAAAAAAAACGATTATTGTAATAAATAAAAACTCAAGATTTGTAAACTTGCCATTAAAAAACAATGGTAGAAAAACAAAAGAATTCTTAGCCCATTGATGTGGGCGAAGAAGTTTTAATATTGCTTTCATGTTCTTCATTATTATTGGTGGTTGTATTTATATAGCATTTCTGCGACTTTAAAAATTTTCCCTTTCTTTGAAAGATTTTCTAAATAATATTCATCACGAGGTTTTGCTGCCAATATATATAGATTGTCTGTTTGCAATTCATTTAAACGATTTTCCAGATAATCAGATAATGCACATTCTCTTTCTTTATCTTGTATCTCTTCAATGTTAAAGAATTGAATGTCCAACTCCCTTCCCTTATTTGAGAGTTTGATTAAGGGCTTGTCTATTTTAATATTGTACAGTTGCGATAAAAACATGGAGATTAAAGGCGCTCTGGCTCCCCATGAAATCGTGATAATCTCTGATGATGGGATTGCGTCAAGAGCAGATTTCTGCTTTAAATAGTTTGTTTGATTTTCAGTTTTTAGAGAATGAATGAACCACGAATAAAACAAATGACCTGAAGCCAACATTTTTTCGTCAAGAGTGGGAACTAACTGGCCTGCACCAATACCAAACTTTGTGTTTGTCGATGATGTATTTGTTGAGTATATAGGAATGACAATACCACCATTATATAATGTATGATTCACGTACCAGGGCTTTGACGTGGGGAAAAGTCTGATTGATACTGTATAAAATAAAATAATACAAACGATTACTCCTGATTTTATAAGAATGTTTTTTCTTGTAAAGTAAGAATACAGCAACGACATGGCTCTTACTCCTATTATCATCACAAATGGTGCTATATAAAGATAGTGTTTAGAAGCACATCCCATTGAACGATAAATAAAATGTAATAATAAGATTGGAACTAACACCATAAAAAGTTCTTCCCACTTTTTATGTCTTATAATTGCATAGATACCACATGGGATCAAAATTAAATAACTTAAAGAATAAAAACCAAAAATCGCGACAAGGACTTGCAATGTGGTAATTCTACCATTCCATGTATTATATCCAGTAAAGGAGGAAAGCACGTCGGCCTTAAATATTTCAAATAAGAATAACGATGCAGTAGTTACAATCAAACCATACCCCCCAGATAATAAAACGCTTTTCTTGGCGGAATGTCCATAATATATAAATAATGGTAGAATAACTGGATAGACAATCACTACATCAACGCGAAATAATGGAGCGATACACATTAACAGAATAGCAGGCCAATGTTTCCGATAAATGATGAACTTTAATGCCCATATAAAACAAGCTGCAGCGGGTATAGCTGAATTAGGATACATTGCAATAGCATACATTTCAGGAAGTAACATTGCTGCAATCAGAATATTTATTCTTTTGTGATTAGTAATTTCTCGGACAAACTCGATAGAGCCAATTAAGAAAATAAAACTTGCTATAGCCGTAAAAATACAATATATTTGCTCGCTTGTTAAAAATGAGAATATATATTTAAAGGCAACGATGGCATTAACCATCAACGGCTGCATCCTGTACTCATAGCAAAGGGCTGGTGGTAAAGACCATCCTTGGTGGTAAAGAATATCGCATCCCATAATAATTTCCATGCTATCTGTTTCATAGCAATTTAAAGGAAATACACCTATCCCAACCCATAGGACAAATACCGCTAGTAAAATAGTGTATGCGTGCTTTTGAAAATAACGTAGAAAATTATGATTAGAATACAACATGATGCTAAAATAGAAAATTATTTTTGATACACTTTTATCCAATCGAATTGGGTTTCATAGGTTTTATCCAAGTCGGCCTTTATTCCATACACTCCGTGCATGATGCTTTGGTTGAGCAACAGGTAGAAGGGGACGTCAAAGGTCCATTCGTTTTGGACATTGCCAGTCTTTGGCTTATGGTGGCGGCCTGTAATCTTTCCGTCTACAGACCAATGGATATACTCAGGCGTCCATTCAATGGCATAGATGTGCCATTTGTTTACCTCAACCTGTTCCATGAACGAATTCTTTATTCCGTGCTTGGACGTTTTGGCTGTATGTTCTGTGTGAAAGGCATGGCGTGCCTTGCGGTCATTGCCCACCATTTCCACAATGTCGATTTCGCCGTAGGGTGGGACGTTGCCCTTACCCCATTGGCGCCCCATCCATGCCGCTGGGAAATTGCCAGGCTGAAGGTTGGTCCGCATGCGCACTTCCACTCGACCGTATTTAAAGGTAAACTTGTCTTTGGTCCAGATGGCACCCGTCAGCATGGTGGCGCTGTCCTGGGAACGGTCTTTGTTAGGTATGGCACGGCACGTCAGTTTGCCTTTCTTTATCTCTACAACCCTTCTGTCCTTTGAAATCCAGCGTGACCAGGTGCTGTTTCCACGAGGGGGGATGCTCCAACGGGCAGTGTCTAACTGGTTGCCGTTGAAATGGTCTTCAAAAATAAGTTCATAACCATCCGACTGTTCTCCCAATGGGACAGACCATCCGGCATTCGCCTTGATGAATAGACAGAAAGCAAATGCGACAATGAGAAATGTGCTGATGATGACAAGATGTTTTTTCACTAACAAATGTTCCAATCTCATGCAAAGTTAGCCATTTAAAATGAGATTGCGCCCTTTTCTTGTAATAAAATCCAAATACGATAATTTTTCTCGATTGTTTTTTGTAATTTTGCCTTGTACTCAATAAACAATGTCAAGAAATATGCACACAATAAGAATCAAGATGCAGGCCGCGCTAACCCTGCTGTTTATGATGATGCTACCCGCTACGGCACAAGAAAAATTGTCAAAGGAAGATGCAGAGGAAAAACGAGTTGAAGTAATTAATGCATGGAAAAAGGCAAAAGAAACTCAATTCCGTAAGATACTGGAAGCAAAGGAAGGAACGCCCCCAACCATTTACAACGGTAAGGATTCCTTGCCGTTTTGGTATGCCTCCTATGGCAATGCACCTTTTGGCGAGCGGAGTCTTTGGATCTCCATGCACGGCGGTGGAGGAACCACACATAAGTTCAATGACGGACAATGGAACAATCAGAAGCGCCTCTATAAACCCACAGAAGGAATATACGTTGCACCGCGAGCACCCTGGAATGCCTGGAACATGTGGTTTCAGGAGCCCATTGACAAGATGTTTGAAGAATTGATTCAGATGATGGTCGTCTGCAAGGGTGTCAATCCCAACAAGGTATATTTGATGGGATATTCTGCCGGCGGTGATGGTGTGTGGCGTTTGGCTCCCCGACTTGCCGGCCATTTTGCGGCAGCGTCTATGATGGCCGGACATCCGGGCGATGTAGGGCTGCAGAACCTGCGCAATCTGCCCTTTATGATATGGTGTGGAGCTGATGACTCTGCCTATAACCGAAATATGGAATGTGCAAAAAGGGGTGAAGAGATGGATGCTCTGCAAGAAAAAACACCAGAAGGATATATTCATCAAACGCACATCTTGGAGGGAAAAGGTCATTGGATGGACAGGGAAGATGCCGCAGCTCTGTCCTGGATGGAGAAATTCGTGCGCAACCCTTATCCCCAGGCTCTCGTTTGGTGCCAGGAAGAAGTGCTCTGCGAGTGCTTCTATTGGATTTCTGTCCCGAGGGAAGAAATTATGCGTGGCAAGGAAGTAAGAATCCGCGTAAAAAAGAATACTATTCACATTGAACGTTGCGATTACAGCAGCCTCACTCTTTATCTGAACGACAGCATCGTCAATCTGGACAAGAATGTGAAGGTAATGAAGGACGGAAAGGTTCTTTACAAAGGCAAGGTTGCGCGTTCGGAGCGGGTTATGACAGAAACCATGGAACAAAGAGGGGATCCCATGTATTGCTTCCCTGCCCAGCTTGTAGTGGACGTGCCATCTCATCAATAGGTTTCACCCCCTAAAGTTCATCTGAAGAGACATCAACATATTATTCCATACTTAATTTTTTTGCAAATGAAAAAAACGATTATTGCACTTACATTGGGAGTCTGCACATTGTCTTCATGTAAGCAAAACCAGCCTGAACCTCAATGGGAATCCATTTTCAATGGAAAGGATCTGACAGGTTGGACAGTAAAAGTTACAGGGTATCCTTGTGGTGAAAACTTTGCGAATACGTTTCGCGTTGAAGATGGGGTGCTTAAAGTAGTATATGACGGTTATGATGAGTTTAATAATCGTTTCGGCCATATTTACACAGATAAAGAATACTCCTATTATAAATTGCGTCTGCAATACCGCTTTGTTGGTGAGCAGATAAAAGGTGGTCCAGGATGGGCCGTACGTAACAGCGGTGCAATGCTTCATTGCCCAGACCCTAATACAATGCATTTAGATCAAGATTTCCCAGTATCCATTGAAGGCCAATTTTTAGGCGGGAATGGTGTGGATGAACGTCCCACTGGAAACATTTGCACTCCGGGCACAGAAGTCTTTATCGCAAATGAGAAATACGAAGAGCATTGCGCCACCTCAAATTCCAAAACCTATCATGGAGATCAATGGGTGACTGCTGAATTTGTGGTGTATGGCGACAGTCTTGCGCATCATATCATAGAGGGCGATACGGTATTGACCTATACGAACATGACCATTGGTGGAGGTGGTGTTTCGCCCGACCCAGGCTATAAGGCGGGAACGCCCTTAGGAAAAGGCCGAATCGCATTGCAGTC
>JAFNXL010000059.1 GCA_017379075.1 Bacteroidaceae bacterium | reverse complement strand
CTGCCTGTGAGAATACGACTGGAAGTAAAACAGAAGAGACTAGCGAAGACTCTGTTGTAATATGCAAGAGTGAAAAGGATTCTATTGTAACATGTGAGAGTGTGAAGGACTCGTTATTGGCAACTATTGATGAGGAGAAACAGCTCGAGAGCCTTGTTTTCTGGGCACCAGATACTGCTTGTGTCATGAATCCCGAACTTTTGCTTTTGTTAGATACTCTATATCAGCATGTGAGGAGTGATGAGTACTCTACAAATCCCAGAATTGAAGAACAGTGGATGAACTCATTTCGCAAACGCATTTGCGCATATTACGATAGAAATCATGATGATCAAGAATCAAGGTCCGAATTTGAAAAAGCAGAACTTGTCTTAGAAGAAGGTGCGAGATTAATGGAGGCAGACCATGATGATTCAAATATGGGTATGCTCATAAGGAATAGTACAGAAGTAACATTCGCTCGATTAAGCGAGTATGGCCTTCTCACACAGATGATAAGAAGATATAAGAATAGTCAAACCAGGAATCTTCTTTACAAAGAGTGGGAACTCTTCGAAGATATTCGTATTAATATGAGCGACATTATAGATGACTTTATTTTCCTCACTTATTGCGATGGTACTGCAGGTATTCCACTTAGACCCGAACGTTGGCTGGATATGTCTGATTCAAGAAGGAAGATGTATCAAAACATTTTAAAATTGGAGAGTCAATCTTTAGAAGATGAAGAATATTATAGGGGCGATGCTGTGGAGTACTTTTTCAGAACCATAAGCGATGAGGCGACAAACATGATAAAAGATTGGGAAGATGATCAAAACGATGGCTCTCCATTTATGAACGAGCGAGAGTTTAAGAGATATCAGGAAGTAAAGAAAGAAACAGAAAATGATATAAAAGCCATACGTCCGAAACTCAATGAATGGATAAAATTGTGGGACAGGCTGGAGGCAAGATTAACTCACACAAACAGTCATAAGATGCGACAAGTCGCTTCAAAGATGCTTATCGAATTGGCAAGAATTGCATCCGATATGGAAGAACATAGATATGTAGGATATTAGATTCGGTTTTCATGGGATAATGGATTTGTGTGAGTCTTAAAGATATAACACACAATATATACACAAAAAAAAAAAGGAGGAAGATGTATAAAACGATATTGAGGGTATGTGCCATAATAGTGATTCTTGTTGCATTGAAATGGCTTTGGGTGTCTGTTTCGACAACAGGGCATGGAACCTTCGAAGGTGAAAAGTCGGAAATCCTGCGCCGGAGGAATTATCTTGCAGAACGGCTCGTTACATCTCCGGAGCGTGTGCTTAATGAAATGCCAGGCGGCATCGGTCTGCAGTTTCAAGGAGAGTGGGCAATGTACTCCTGTTCAATGTTGTCTGCTGCCATGGTGAACATAAGTAGGTTATACCCCGAAGAGAGGGAAAAGTCTGTTGAACAGATTGGCAGGTTGATAGACATTGTGATGTCTCCTGAACTTAGGGAATACGATGCGGCCAGGTGGGACGAAGATCCTTTGGAAGGTTGGAATAGCGAGAAGAGTCATATGTCATACCTCAGCATTTTGGCATGGATGATTGGTGGTTACAAGGCTGTGGGCGGAGATGATAGGTATGATGATGTTTATTATCGTCTCTGTTGTACACTGAACTGGCGTATGAAGCAGAGTCCCACGCTGAACCTGCAAACATATCCAGGCGAACCTATATATGTGCCGGATATGTTAGTGGCAATAGTTGCCTTGAATAACTTTTCTCGTTATTCAGATAACTTATACCAGTCAACTGTTGACGACTGGCTGCATAGGGCAAAGACGGAGTGGATAGATAAGGAAACTGGGCTTTTGAAATCTTTTCTGGATTATGAGGGGAAGGAAATGCCCGTCCTCATGAGAGGCTCTTATTCCGCTTTGATTTGTTATTATCTGACATTTCTTGACGAGCAGTTCGCAAGAGAACAATACGCTTTGCTTAAGAAACATTTCATGCAGAATGGACTGTTGACGGGAATCCGTGAATACCACGACCGCACATGTTGGTTGGGTTTTGATATTGATTCCGGTCCGATACTGTTCAACCTCAGTCCTTCCGGAACAGCATTTGCTCTCGGTGCCGCCACTTATTTCGACGACACAGATTTCAGGAAACGTTTGTTGAGGTCTGGCGAAATAGTGGGTTCTACCATTCGAGGTTGGAATACGAATCACTACCTGTTAGCCAATATGGCGCTTGTGGGAGAGGCAATAGCCCTTGCAATGCGAACCAACGCGAAAAAAGATGTTTTCGAGTAGTTTGCGTTGACCATAAAACCCCACGCGCCCTCTTGCCTTGAAGGACGCATCCATTCTGGCAAGTGGACTGGAGGTGTGCGTGGAACTTTTTGTTTTATCTTTTGCCATCTTATATTTTATTCGTAACTTTGCACGCGGTTAATCAAATTTATTATCATGGCAGGATATTTAGTAAGTGATACGCGCAAGGTGACGACTCACCGTCTTATTGAAATGAAGGAACAAGGTCAGCAGATTGCCATGCTGACATCTTACGATTATACGATGGCAAAGATTGTCGACCAGGCAGGGATTGATATTATTCTTGTGGGCGACAGTGCCAGCAATGTGATGGCAGGCAATGTGACGACGCTGCCTATCACCATCGACCACATGATATATCACGCCAGCAGTGTGATGCGTGGCGTGGAGCGTGCCCTTGTGGTGTGCGACATGCCTTTTGGCACTTATCAGGTCAATGCAACGGAGGGTGTGAAGAATGCCATCCGCATTATGCAGGAGAGCGGCTGCGATGCCTTGAAACTCGAAGGCGGAGCAGAGATCCAGGATACCATTCGTGCCATTCTCGATGCAGGCATTCCCGTGATGGGACACTTGGGTCTTACACCCCAAAGCATCAACAAGTTCGGCACCTATGCCGTGCGTGCCAAGGAGGAGGCAGAAGCCGAGAAACTCATCAGCGATGCCAAGTTGCTGAGCGAACTGGGTTGTTTCGCCATCGTACTGGAGAAGATTCCGGCAGCATTGACAAGGAAGGTGTGCGAAGTGGTGAAGGTTCCCATCATTGGTATTGGTGCCGGACCGGCCGACGGCCAGGTCTTGGTGGCTCACGACATGCTGGGTATGAACAAGGGTTTCTCGCCCAAGTTCCTCCGTCGCTATGCAGATCTCTCTACCGTCATCACCGACGCTGTGGGGCAATACATTACAGATGTCAAATCAAAAGATTTCCCTAATGAAAACGAATCGTATTAAACTTCTTGTTTCTTTCCTGCTCTGTTGTTCGCTTTGCCATGCCTACGAGTTCATCTATGGCGACGACACACGGACGGGAACGCTCTTTGCCAAGGACCCTGTCGTTGTCCGTCATGGCGGACGCTACTTGATGTATTACAGCATCCCGCCGCATGACAGCCGCAAATGGGAAGGCTGGAACATCGGCATTGCCGAGAGCGACGACCTGAAAGGCTGGCGCAGGATAGGTGAGATTACGCCGGGTGCCGACTACGAGGCCAAGGGACTTTGTGCTCCGGGGGCTATCGTGAGGAACGACACCATCCACCTTTTCTACCAGACTTATGGTGGCGGACG
>JAFNXL010000029.1 GCA_017379075.1 Bacteroidaceae bacterium | reverse complement strand
CAGCAGGTACATTTAGATAAGCCTCATTTGCTGCAAGGTATTCTTCTTTAGAGATGATGAATCCGAGTTTTCCGTCAGAAGTGATTCCCAGAACTCTCATTGTGTTTGCGTCATATTTTGTGCGGGCATCTTTTGACTTAGGTCTTCGTTCGTTGTTGAAGTAGACTCCTTTCAACATATTGTTGTTGATCTTATTCCCTTTATTAATAAAAAGGTTGAGCTTGTTTGACGAAGGTTCATCGCTTCCACATTCAATGATTACAGGAGTGTTCGCCGCAACAATCTCATCTTTAATTTCCTTGATAACCGCAATATGTTTGTATGTTTCACTCACGTAATATGCTTTCATTCCTTCATTTGCAAAGCTAAATGCGAAATCTGCAAAGAATGTTTCATAGTATGTATTGTCAATGTTAAAGTTTGGTTTTATCCCAAAGAAATTATCTTCAAGATTAACAGGTGTGGCAACCCATTTCCTGTAATCACCTTTGGCTATTGTGCCTAATTGGCCATCATGAACATTTGATGTCTCATCATCAGCAAGGTATTTTCCAATGCTGCCATTGCTTGCATATAATTGATATGTATCCCCCTTAGGATATACCATTACGTTATACCCGATTATTTCGTGTACACTCGTTCCTTGACTGTGAAGATTGTACATGTTACCCCCTTTATCTTCTACATATATAATACTTCCAGGGTCTGAGATTGTCCGGCTGTGGTTTTTCCATAACTGTATGGCACCCATGTCCGCACTTGCTGTAGAAATGTTTATTTTTCCAGTATTGTCATAAACATAAACATAACGCTCAGTTGCATAATTATGTACGCGATAAAACCCGTTCTGCAATTGTGCGTAGCTCGCTGTTACAAATAACAGTAAAATATACGTTAAGATTTTTTTCATTTTCTTCTTCCTTAATAAAAAGACCTGCCTGGCCTTACTTGATTGTAAGGTTGGGCAGGTCATATTTTTCATAATCGATATTATTTTGCGATGCAAATACTAACGCGGTTCTTTTCATTCTCAGCGAAGGGCTGTTCATTGTCACCCTTAGCTTCGTATGAAATACGGCTTTCTGCAATACCAAATTTCTTAACCAATGTATCGGCTACAATCTTGGCACGCTTTTCAGAAAGGTTCTTGTTGATTGTAGCATTACCTGTGCCCTTGTCTGCGTGGCCGGTAATTACAACCTTTGCATTGGGGTTAGCCTTCAGATAGTTGGCGATTTCTTCAACCTTAGCCATTTCCTCTTTCACAATCTGAGTGGCGCGAATGGTGAAGAAAATTTCACGACGCAGAGGCTCTGCCTTTTTCTCAACGATGCGGTCGCGGTATACAATCTTCTCAACAACCTTTTCAACAGGCTTTTCAACAATCTTTTCAACAATCTGAACCTTTGCGGGAACAGTCTTTTGCTTGGTGGTCTTGCCGAGGTTAACCTTGGCACCAATCAAACCATTGAAATACCAGTCGCTGTTGCCTGCCTTCTTTGAGTTATACTTGTCGCTAAGTGTATTTGCTGAAAGTTCTAAGCCAATAGCAACACGCTCGCATACGTTAAAATCAACGTCAATACCTGCGCGTCCTACGAAACGGGCCTTAGAACCGTCCCAAAGATACTGCATGTAGTCTTCGCCGTAGGTGGGGAACTGCTGTGCAAGGATATCTCCGTTTGCTGTCCACGCTTCATCGTTGTTGAAACCGATGTTTGCACCGATACCGGCAAACAAAGTAAGGTCAACCAATCGGTTTGCCTTGAAACCTCCGAACAGGTTTGTCAAGTTCAATGTGGCATCAACCATGGGAGCCACATAGTTGTACTTCCAATCGTATTTTGTGCCATTGATTTTAGAACCACCTTTGCTCTGCCATGCATTGACAGCTATGCGCGCGCCCCATAATGAGGTAAAATTATATCCTGCTGCAATTTGTGCATTGGGAGAGACCAAGTCACCGAATTTAACTTCACCCAAGGTATACTGGCCACCAATTTGGCCACGCACATACCAATGGGGATTGAAAACGGTCTCTGTAGTAGTCTGCTGTGCCATCGCTGCTGAGCAACCCATGGCAACCAGTACTGTAAGTAATGTTTTCTTGAAATTCATAATTCACTAATTAAATGGGTTGTGTATCCCGCAGTGCTGATGTACGGCAAGTCCGTGTCAGCACTGCGGTTGGATAGCATCTTTTACTTTACTGTAACGTAGAATTTACGTGCAGAAATCTTTCCAGAGTAGTCAAGAGCAGAGTAGAAGATTTCGTAGGTATAACCCTTCTTCATATTCTCGATTGCCACACCATAACGGCTTCCGGGGAATACCTCGTTGAAATATTCGCCATCATTCACTGCCTCCAGAGCAGCCTTGCAGTCTGTGCAACCGTTCTGTGCAGAATCACCATCCTTGAATACATTGGTCACACCAATGAACTTCTTGAATGCGGGAGCGATGATTTCACCGGTGTAAGAAGTTGCAAATACATTTGCCAGACCCTCCCCTGCAAACACAGTGGGATATTCCTTGCTGTTACTCAACTGGTGGAATTGATTGTCCTTGCCCTTATACAGCATTGTTACTTGCAGGAAAGCATTTACATTGTTGGCCACATCCTCAAAACGTTCCATGTATCCGTTGAGACGAGAAGTCCAATAGTTCAGTTTGTTGATGTAAGGCTCTGCTTTATCCATGTAGTTGCCAACGCCTGAAACGACCTGGTCTTTAACCAGCTCAAATGCCTCTTTCTCATTAGCGGTCAACTGACCTTCAAGCTGATCTAAATCTACGATGTTGTTAATGATGGCCTCTACATTGGGGTTGATGGTGGGCAGGTTGGGAAGACGGTTGTTAATTGATGTGCCCAACTGCATATCATACATGAACGCATATGACAAAGGCTTGATTGCTGTAGCAGCGATAGCATACTTTGAATATACGCTATTTGTCTGTACATTACCTTCTACATCGTTGAAATTCCATGATGCTTTGATACCGTACGCATCCAAGTTGCCATTCAATTCCAGGAAGACATTATACAAACGGCTGGCAGCAGCTTTTACATTGATGCCATCCTGATGATTAAGTACATCCTTTGCAATATCCTTGAGGCTATTGTAAATCATGCTCTTATCTACGTCATATGTAGGGATGTTGTCTTCTGTAAATGTAGCGGTTGCTTCATAGAATCCATTGTCTGCCGCACGGGTAACGCCAAAACGCAAAACTGCGTCAGACTTTTCAAGTGCACCCAACTTAACAGCAGATTCTTCATCCTGGCTGTTTACCAAAGGCAACTTCTGACCTGTAAAGTCAACACTTGTAGGATTGATGGTAACATATACCTTTCCTGCATTTCCTTCTGTCTCCTCAACCAATACAGACTGGCCAAACTTGTTGTAGCTTTCAACTGAAGAGCCCAGCATTTCTGCGTCTTTGTCACTCAGAGCACACTCCTTATATATATAATTAGCAGTTCTTGTGGTGGGGAAACGAACATCAACGTCGCTTTCGCCATAGTAGCCAACCAGGATGTTAGATTGTACACCCCAGGGGAATGCAACTGAACCGAATATAGGGTTGTTAACAGCCTGGATGGTAATTCCTGTTATCATTTTCTTGAGGTAATCATAAATACCAATGATATACTGGCGGTTTTCCTGTACTTTGGGGTAAATTTCATCAACCTTGGTCTTAATTTCTGCAACGGTAGCTTCCAATGTTGTGAAATTGTTTTCCAACTCACCCAATTTCTCAGCAGCCATGTTTTCAACACGCTTAGTGTATTCCATAGCCTCGGCATGCATCAACTCTGCTGCTGTCAGCACATCGCGGAGAGCCTGCTTAGAAGCAAAGTTCTTCATTTCTTCTGCCAAGCCTTTCATTTCCTCTGACAACGCTGCAATGTTGTTGCGCAATTCTGTGTCATCGTATGAGGGGTTGTGTGTGTGGTTCAGATTTGCCAGAGAGTCCAATTTCGCAGAAAGTGCCTCATATTGTTCTTGCATGGTTGAAATCTGTGTGCTGTTGCTTTGTGCCAAAGCCAATGCATCAGCGGCAGCCTTAATAGCCTCTTCCACCTTAGGGCCCCAAGCGGTGATGATTTCGTTCAACTGCTTTTTAAGCGCGTCTATTTCTGTTTTTAATGCTTCCACGTCTGTGCTTAAATTAGTAGTTATTGTCTGAAGCTGGGCAATTGCCTCTGTAGCAGCCTTGTTCAAGTCATTGACCACCTTTGTAAGGTTTTCAACTTTACCATCTACTGCATCTGTACGTTTGTTAGCTTCTTCAAGTGCTTTCTCTAAAGTTGCAACGGCATTTTTCAATGCTTCTTGGGTAGCCAGATTCTGTGTTGCAGCTTCAATCATTTGCTGGATTTGTTCAGCAGAAAGTCCTGTCCCATCGCCAGTACAAGGATGTTCTTTTAAGTACTGCTCAATGATGTTGTTTATCTGCTCAATTGATGTGAATGCATTCTTGCTAATCAAGTCCAGAATCAAGGATGTAAATTCATCGCCAGAAACCAAATTTGCAATAGCATCATCAATCATCTTCTGAATCTGCTCGGGAGTCAATGTGCAGTTGCATTCCTTGATGGCTTCGATCTGTTTGATCAAATCTTCAATCTGGCTAGTTTGTGCGTTAACGACATCCTCCAAGTTTGCATTCTTATCTTTCAAGATCTCCAACTCAATGCGGTCTATTCCGCAGTCGTCATGATCCTTACAAGAATTGAACGTTCCCATGCTGGTCACTGCAAGTGCCAAAAGCACGGCTTTTGTGAAGTTCTTTTTCATCTTTGTTGAATATTAATTGTTATTATTTAAATATATTTCGTTTTGTATTGCAGGCATCTGTAGCCGATTTACAGTATACCTAATAATGTGCAAAGTTATAAATAAATATTTTTATCCCAAACTTTTTACAGAAAAACTTCTTATTTTTAGTGAAATATGACTTGATTGCCATTCCTTTTTAACATCATTGTGAAAGATTCTTTTGGACAGTAATTGAAATATACATTGAAACATACAGCCAAATGCCATGGCAAAGGTGGCGCAAAAAGAGTGATAACGTCTTATTCTTACTCAAAAACAACCTTCATATTCAAAAAGATGACAGATAATTTTGCGGTTTCGATTTTTTGAGTTACTTTTGCATGACGTATTATGTTCAAAAGACAATAAATACATAGATGAGACAGCTAAAAATATCTAAGAGCATTACCAGCCGCGAAAGCCATGCACTGGACCGTTACCTCACCGAAATCGGCAGAGAAGACTTGTTGTCATTGGATGATGAGATAGAATTGTCACAACGTATCCGCAAAGGTGACAAGGAAGCTTTGGACCGTTTGGTTCGCGCCAATCTTCGCTTTGTGGTCAGTGTGGCAAAACAATATCAGAATCAGGGTTTGCCTTTGCCCGATTTGATTACCGAAGGTAACATCGGCCTCATTAAGGCAGCCGAAAAGTTTGATGAAACCCGCGGATTTAAGTTCATCAGTTATGCCGTTTGGTGGATCAGACAGACAATCCTTCAGGCATTGGCAGAGCAGAGCCGTATTGTACGGCTGCCTCTGAATCAGGTAAGTGCTGTAAGCCGTATGAAAAAGGTCATCCAACAGTTTGAGCAGGAATATGAGCGCAAACCCAGTGCGCAGGAGTTGGCAGAACTGACAGATGTGGCCGAGGATAAGATTCATGATGCATTGCGTTCCGACGGACGCCATGTCAGTGTGGATGCTCCCTTCCAAGAGGGCGAGGACAATAGTCTTTTGGATGTAATGACCAATCCAGATATGCCCAGTACGGATAATGTGATGATGGGCGAGTCGCTTACGCTTGAGATTGATCGTGTATTGTCATCACTGAAAGAACGCGAAGAACTTGTTATTCGAATGTCTTTTGGAATTGGCGAGCGTGAAATGACATTGGATGAAATTGGCGACAAGTTAGGCTTAACCCGCGAACGTGTGCGTCAGATTAAGGAAAAAGCAATCAAGCAGTTGCGCGAGTCAGGAATGAGCAAGCAGCTGAAAGCATATTTGGGCTAAAAAATACAAGTTGGAAAAATAATAAAAGGCGGAGATTTCCGCCTTTTATTATTATCTCTTGTTTTCTAGTTTTTCTAGAGAGTCTAGAACATCTAGCACTTCTAGAAAAAACTAGAATCTTTTTTATTCAACAGCTCGCAATGCGGCTTTTCCACGTTTCAGAATGCCTTCAATGTCAACATCGGGTCCTACGGGTGCAATGGCAAATTCCTTGATGGCATTGTTCAGTTTCTCAAGTTTTGCGCCTTTGAGCTCCTGACGCAGGATTTGGATTTTCTCGAAGTCCTGTATGCCTTCCACCAGACGTTCCATGCGGATGCTGCTGCCACCGGGATAAACCAGGAAGCAGTCGCCTGCGGGCCAGTTGCCGAATCGAGTTTCAGTCATCTGGTTGTTAATCCAGCTGTTATATGCCCAACGCAGATAGCCGCTGAATCCCAATGCCACGGCATGCCAGCCGAGGAAAGCCGATTCTGCAGGGGGAGAGAAGGTAAAGGTGTTGGGACGCTGAGGACCACAACAGGTATAGAAAGAGATGCGGTTGCCCTTTTCAAGGTGTGAGGCCAGGGGTTGTGGTTCAATCAAGGCGTGGTCATAGCTGAAACTGATGTCATACATACGTTCTGCCACTTCGGGACCGAAGTAGTTGATGGCTCCCTTTACCCTCCATGCCTTGTCGGCTTTGTACAGCACTTCATAGGCAGGTTCCAAAAGATTCTTGGGGCGCTCGTCCATGGCGATACAGGTTTTGCCGAACCAGCCTTTCTGGCGCAGGTGGGCGGCAAAGTCCTTCAGGAAGGGCACAAGATAGTCTTCATACTCCTTGCTTCCGGGATTCAGGGTGGGCTGGTAGGTGCAGTTTTCTGCCTCGTCGAAATATTCGAACTTCAGATGCCAGGGCACAATGGTGTAGCAGTCAATCTGTTCCGTGATGCCGCAGCTCATCATGAACTCTACCCACATATCGAATACCTTATAGTTATATTCCCAAGTGCCGTCAATACACTTCTTCTTTCCAATCATGCTCTCGAAGGGATGCTGTGTCTGTCCGTTCCAGGGATGCTTGATGATGCTGCAGGTGATGACCTTCTGTCCGGCTTTTGCCAGTTGGGACATGACGGGACGCATCAGGTCGAAGTGTTTCTGGCTCCAGAGGGGTACGTTGTAGTGGCGTGCCACTGAGTAGGGGTTCTGCCAAAGGTCAAGGTGGAATTTCCACTTGGAGGGTTCGGGCAGTGTGCGCTTGCCCACTTCCACTTGGAAGGGGATGTTGAACTCTTCTCCATCGCAAACTGCGCTCAAGGTCCCCTTATATTTTCCAGAAACTGCACTTTGGGGCACGTTCACGTCTATCCATATCGGCCGAAGGGTCTGTGCCTCAATGGCCATTGCGCCGGTGGCGGGCTCCAGACGATCGGCCATCAGGCACGAATCCTTTCTGGTGTTGAAATAGTCACTCATCACATAGCGCACAAAGTATGCCTTTACGGCACTTGCCGGAATGGTGTTCTTGCCGCTCTTGAGGTCGCTCACTTTTACGGTAAGACTGCCGATGGCCTTGGGTGACATCAGTACGGCCTGGGCGTTAACGCGTTCGCCCTTCCATGCATAGAGGGATACCGACTTCTCCAGTTTGGGCACGGCATTGCGCTGATAGCGGATGTCTGTGGACCCCCATCCGAAGTCCAGTTTGTTCACTCCCTGCCAAGCCTCCATGGGTGCAGGCTTTGGGTCGGCCGGTTCCTTGTCGTTTTGTTGGGCAAAGGCAGGCAGTGCCGCCATGGCCAGACTCATTAAGAAGATTCTTCCTTTCATGGATATTTATTTATTGTTAATGAATAAAAAGCAGCATTGACCATAAGGTATGCATAGTCTATGCTGCAAAAATAGGGTTTTTTACCCATTTTACCAAAAAACTGATGAATAAATATAATCCGCTACGTATGGTTCGTTTATTTTTCTGAGAATTCTGTTTATTATTCTCCCAATAATTTGAAACGTATGCGTATTTCAATGGGCTTTTTCGATCAAATACATATGACGCGAGTGGAATTATCTGTATAAGTGATTAATAATCTTTTAATCTTACCCTTTTCCAGTATTATTTCTTTTATGGTGTCCAATCGGTCTTCCCATCCACCGGCAGAACCAGTAAGACGTAATTTAAGGGATGTATTTGCATTAACCTCATAATAACCGATTTTGTCCGCATTATTTTTGTTAAAGACAAGGGCTCGTGTGTCTTGAGTAGTGATGGCATGGGTTGGGAATTTGTCCAAAAATGTTTGGTCAAACGAGATTTGAAGACCTGCATTAACCATAGTACATTTTATATTTACATGGGTTTCTTGGCGCGGTGTGATATTAAAGGTTGCCTCACCTACAAAACGTGGATAGCCATAACCTCCATTTTGTGTTACTGATTCGTCTTGTGAACAACTCTCTGCCGTAATCTGGTATCCTGATTCTGCCGGCAATGTGCAGTCCGTCTCATTTAATTCACCATATAGTTTGTTTACGAATAGTGGCGTACCATCGTTTTCACTTAAATTTATTTTAAAGGAGTTTATGTCAATGTCTAAAGTTGATCGAGTTATAATCTCTGTCTTTACATCGCCAGCCTTTAATTTAAGAACTAACTCACCCTTAATTTCTGTTGGGTCAGATGGTATAGTGTCGTTGTTACAGCCTGTATTTAGGATGCAACATGAGAGAGCTACAATCTTTAGTATTTTGTGCTTAGTTGTTGTGAAAATCATGTTTATCTGTATTGAACGGTAATACTATAAACTTTTGCATTAGTGCCTTCCGATATCCATGTGTCGGGGTTACCGTATGAGTTTTTACATGAAACCGTAGGAGTGCTTTGGGTCATTTGTGTTTGATAACTGTTAATGTCTGTAGTTGATGACATGTAGCCGGGAGAAAGGGATTTCAGTTCGTTCTCGCTACACAAAAGTTTGTATGTTGTACCGACAGTTGCTCTGCGGACATAAGCGTTCTGGCTGACGGTTACATTAATATTCTCTGGGCAGAAGAACGTTTTTGTTATTGTATTGCCATGCAACCTTACGAAATCTGTTTTCCAGGAGTTTGCATTACCAGTCCAGTCTGTTTGTGTTGGCGGAGCTGCCGTATAGGGCATGCCTGTAATGTGTACAGTTTTGCTGGATGATTGCGTGACACCATCAAAGGCGACAGAACCAGTTAAGGTATATGACCCCAGGTTGCCAACCGTGTAGTTGTTATATGTATATACTCCAGAAATGTAACCAGATTGCGTGCCGTTGAATGTATTGCTTACGCTAAAGGAATAGTTCGGATTGTCAATAATTTTTTGAGAAATATTGTTGATTGTTATCTTTGGCTCATATATGGTAGTGTTGTTACACTTGTTCGCTTCCGATATATTTCTTTCTACCACATCTCCCTTATAATAGGAGAATGAGGTATAGGCAGTCATGCTAATCGTGAATTGTGGTTGCTCTGTGATGCTTAATGTCTGAGTTTTAGTGAAGGATTTTCCGTTGGATGTAGTATATGTATATTCTATGGTATAGTTGCCTTGAGGTAGATATGGCCATAACTCGTCCTGTTCAGAGGAAATAAGTGTTCCGGTTCCTTGAACGTTACGAATAATATTTTGTGCAGAGTTCTTGATGGAGGCCTTCCATTCGTATCCCTCTATTGGCGCATTGGAGAGAGTTACTCTTGTTCCTTGTAATATGCCGTTTGTATATATGTGCTGGGCAGAGATGCTAGGAGAATTTACCAGGTCAATGGTTCCTAATGTATATATTTTTCCTGCTTTCCCTCCAAATGTGCTATTGCTGCTTAAGGTATATGTTGTACCATCGCATGTAAATGCCATGGAGAAGCCTTCCAGTACAACGGGTGCGGAAACGATATAGTAAGTACCTGATGCAAAAGTTTCGTTGCCAATAGGGGGAAGTATCGTTATGGCTTTGCTGCCATTCTGGTTTATGGTTGTCGCAGGGGTGTTGGCCGTATATGCTACATTCATGGTGCCGGCGACAGCAGTATTGGCATTGAATTGGATTTGCTTAATTTTGCCAGAAGCATACTCGGGAATATGGAATTTTAACAGTTGGCATACATTGTAAAATGTCACCTTGGATGGACTGCCGTCCACATTACGTGCCCCTTTTCCTATTGAGATGTTCAGATTGGAAGCGAAAGAACTTAATGCTGCATTCTGTTGCGAGGGCAGTTCAACAAATATTTCTCCTGTTGCTGTAAGGTTTTCGGCGCTAAGGCTGTAGGGATATACCGCAAGGAATTGTTCCTTCTTAGCAGTTATCTTACCAGTGAATTTTGCATTGGAGTGGTCAAATTGTGCAATGACAAACTTATGCTTAGTAGTGTTAAAGTCGTATACTGCAATTTCGTCAGTGGTTTCCCAAACTACTTTGTTCCCGTCTGAATCAAGTGCCGTGCGCGTTGTCGTCGGTGGGGTCGCATCAATAGATAGCGGGGATAGCTCGTGTACATTATTGTCCATAATGTGCTCCTCGCTACATGAAGTAAGGTTCGTGGCGAGCGCCAGAATTATTGTCAGGAACAGTAAAAAGTAGCCCTTCATGCACTGTGTTATATGTTTATTTCTGTTCATAATCTGAAATGTCAACATTATCTTCTGCATTGTCAAATGACTCATGATTTCCATCCATATCCGTGGAACCATCATCCTGAATCACATCTTTCTCGGTTATATCGATGGTTTGGTCCATATATATGTCTTTTGTGTCAGCAATTATCTGTAAATCAAACGTGCCAGGGACAAAGGTCAGTTTTAAACGGATTATCTTGGCTTGGCCCAATGTCAGTGTGTTACTCTTGACCAGTCGCATGCCTTGGCCGTATGCTTCAATCTTGTAGGTAATATTACGTGTTCCGTCTTCATCCACATTGAAATAGGCAATCTTTCCTTCAGTAATATTTCCTTTGACAGAACTACCACCAGTAGTCTCATCAAAAATTATTGTACGGCCAGTTTCATTTATCGTTACGCTGTAGGAGTCTGTGAAGTATTGTGGAACAGACTCGTCAAAAACCACTTCAACACCCGCATTGGCAACGGTGCAATATACACCCACTTTAGTCGTTTCGCCAGCTATAATGGCAAATGTGTTTGACAGACCGCTACATCTGCGCATTCCCCAACCTTCGTTTGCCTCCTCTGCAGTAAGTTCAGTGCAATTTTCTGCTTTAACAGTATAGCCATATCCAGCAGAAAGTTTTTTATTAAGGTCTTTTAGTTTTGTGGTTTCGCGGATAATGTCCAGTCCTTTATATACAGTAATGAGGAAATTGTCTGCCTCTTCCCCGGAAATTACGGTTGTTGTTGCACGTGTTGCAGACTTATCGTGCAAACTCAAGGCAAGGTTACCGGTATTCTTTTCTTCTGTGTCCGGCATAATCGACTCTTCCACCTTTTCTGAAGCACATGACGCAGAAAGAAGTATAGATGCTGCCACAAAAAGACAAGACCACATTTGTTTAAAACGGCCCTCTTTGTGTAAACGAAAATGTCTTTGCAGTTGTTTCATTGTGGTCTATGGTTATATGTCTTTATCTGTCTCTTCGGTTTCCATGTCAAGAGTTATTTCTATCTCAATTCCGCCTGATGTTGCGTCAGAATCGTAGTTGTATTTAAGCAGAAACAGTTTTCCGCTTTCCACGTCTGTAAACTGAATGGGGGAATGGGAGTGAGTGGCACCGTCCATGTTAGTTGCTTGTAAGGCATAGGAAAAGCCTCCGTCCCTAATGTCAAAATAAGCCTTCTCCTTTTGTGAGATGTTTATATTACGGTTCCCACTGGTAAGGCTGAATGTATAATGTGGGAATAACACATCGAAAAGTGGCGGAAGTTCAAGCGATACGGCATAGTTTGTCATGGGGACAGACATGTCAAGGCGCTTGAATTCATCATATTCCATTTCTATGGTTTGTTCCGCAAAGTAGCATCCTTCGCCCTTGCCGCTATTGGCGTTTTGCCATGTATCTTGGTTTTCCGTATATGCTTGTATGACAAAAGTCTTTTTTCCTCCCTCCAAAATATCCAGCACTATTTTAGAGGGTACTTCTCCCGCAGGATAGTACTTGTATAGCATGCCGTCTGTAAATATAGAAACAGCCAAATCTTCATCCACTGCCCGTGTTGTGGCATTAGGCCTATTCGTGCGGGAAAGGTTAAGTTCAAGCACACATTCTCCCAATGCTTGTTCCGGCAGATATTCCTGTTGGCATGATACTGCAAACAGACCACTAATTAGTATGTATAAAATCTTTCTCATTTATTTGCTGTATTTCAGTATCAACGAATAGATATGTGAACCCGTATTACCACCACCGTAACTGTTCAAACACCGTAGTTGGCTTGCTTTTTCTATTAGGGTTGTGATGCTGGTACCTTTATGCGGATAATCGGTTGTATTGAACGCACCGCCATTTTGTGTTTGTGCAAAAAGTTGGTTATTACCGATGGTGATAGTAAGTGTTGTGCCTACTGTAGCCGGATGTATCATAACATCATAATCCATTGAAATTTTGGTTTCAGCTGGGATGGCGAAGTCATTGTTGTATATATATTCGTTGCTGTGTGCGGTAAGTCCTCCTAAGGCACCCAGTTTTACTTCATTATCGCTGAAGGTTATGCGATCTGTGGCCGCCACCCATCCTTGTGCTTCTGTCGGAGGTGTAAAGTTTACCGGCAGTCCGGTTATATAGAAATCTTTTTGCGATTCTGCTGCCACTCCGTCAAACGAAGCATTTGCTTTGAGTACATGTGGGTCGAAGCTTACGGCCTGACCTTCTATCTTCTCAACCGAATAGGCATTCTTGCCTGCCTCTACATTATACGTACCCCCATCGTATGTGTATGAGAATGTGTAGCTGTATTTGTTTAATAGATTTTCGCTGATGTTTACTGAAACGGAAGGGTTGTATATGGTTTTGCGCTCACACGCATTGGCTGCATCAATGTCTCCTTCACTATATTTCGTATAGGAGGAATATCCGCCAACCTTAACCTCAATTGTCGGCTTTCCAATCTCAAATTCACGGCTGGCAGTTTTGCTCTCTTCCTCTCCGTTAATAAGGTAGAAAGTAGCCTTGTACTTGCCGGCCGGTAAATAAGGCCATGTTTCTGAATCTTCATATCCAGACTTCAATTCACCCTGTCCGGTAACTGTTCGAACTGTTTCGCCGCTTGCGTTAGTTACAATAGCTTTCCATTTCATGCCCGGATATGAATCAGAGAAGATTAGGTTTGTGCCTTGCAATACGTTGTTTTCATCATAATGATGCAAGGGAATTACCGCAGACACCGGTAGCCATGACAAGGGGATGGTCTCGCCCATAGTGACTGTCACCACCTCTACTTTACTTATGTTGACGTTGATGAAACTTTCGGGGTCGGGTAGACCTAATGTGATTATGGCATGATCTGCTGCATCAAATGTAGCTGGAAACTGATCAGAGGTTAGCTCAAGTGATACTTCACGTTCGTTATCCATCTTTAGTTTTCCGTAAAAAAAGAGTTTTGGACTGCTCCCCGCAGGGAAATAGATACTGCTGTTCGGGTACTCGTTAGTAATGGGAAGAGAAAAATCACCAATTCGTACCATTAGCCCATAATCTTTATAATAACGGTCAAACCGTGCCTTCTCATCTTCGTCTGCACCGAACTTGACAGAAATCAGTGCATTGCTTACCTTGCAGGGAATGGTCACTCCTGTTGTTTTGTCTGCTTCCACCTTCACTTCGCGTGTGGCTCCGGTGTAATATGGGCAGTCTTTCCCTATCGTGACATTCTGGCCATAGGTGGCAGTAATGTCGTAATTCCCTACCGGAAGCTCTATGCTTTCTTTGAAAATTCCATCGTAATATACGATCTGACTTCCTGTACGTTGTATCTTCAACGTAAATTTTTCTTTCAAAGGCTTGCCTATTTCTCCCGGAGTCAGGCGCGTCTCGGTTTGAGATGAAATATTATTTATGGACAAGTGTAGCGTACCGCTGGCCGCAGGCAGTTTGTCTTCTTGTACACAAGCGGCAAGAAGAGATGTCAGCAGAACAAATGAAAGTATATATAAAGTTTGTCTTATCCTCATTATTCGTAATGCAGTTTCAGATTATCCAAGACAAGTGTGCTGCCCACACCTCCGGTAAAGTAGTCACCGTATTTGCTCGAAGAGGCGACGACCTGGATGTGGGTGGGAATGCGCTTGTTGTCTTTATATTTAAGTTCAAGAGTATGTGAGGTCCATTGCGAAACATCCGCCCCCTGTGTCAGTTGAGCGTATGCCACCACACGGCGGTCATTGGGTGAGAACAAGTGGCGTTCGCTGGGGCGTGTGCGGATGATTAGGGGGAATTTCTCTCCGTTGTATTCTTCGTAATCATTCTCACCAATGTGCCAAAGTGTGACGTAAATCTGGCAAGAGTCGGGACGGCCTTCCATATAGCGAAGCGCTTCCTCGCCCACTTTGTTGATAGTTTCGGAATTGTATTTGTAGTCGAATGTCAGTTTGCTGGGGAATGCCTTAAAAGGTCTGCCGAATCCCAGAATGCCGTTGGTGCCGTCTGTACGCAGATAACTTCCGGTAAAGATGTTGCCGGCGGCAAACTTGATGACGATATATTTGGATTCCAAGTAAGCCGCTTTCCCGCTTCCAGTGCTGGTGTCATCTGTAGGAATGGAATTACTGTTGCCTACGGTTGTTGCGCCCTTGTTTCCGGTTTCCCAATAGGGAGTGGCTCCTTCTGCCCAGGGATATAGCAGTTTGGGATTGTTGGCATCCGTACACCAGTCGTCAAAACTGGTATTCTCTAGCTGTAGCAATTCTGTAGTGGTAAAGGTTTGTGTTTCCACAGCGGATTTTCCCGCTGTAACCCGGTAATGGTATGTGGTGGCGGGTTGCAGCCCTTTAATGTCTGCTGTGTACGTTGTGGCAGTTTGTTGTATATGCTCTTGTGGTACGGTTTGCCATGTTTGTCCGTTTTCTTTCTTGTATTCAATCTGCAGTGTGGCTCCGTTGGGCTTTTCACCCGAGACTATTGCATTAACGGTGCGTGCAAAGGCTTGTGCTGTCGTCTCTATTACATCATCAGTATGGCAAACCATCACATGCCAAAGTTGTGTCTCGCCCCATCCCGTGTCAACTTGGAATTTTTGTATGTCAAAAAAGTTCCAAGTTTCGTGCTCTGTCGGATCGGGTGTAACCTTTCCGTTCACTCCGCCCAATGAGAAACGGTTCACTTTCACTTTCCTCAGGTTCTGTTCTTTTTTTACATAGATAACCACATTGTGGGTGATGGGGTCAATAACGGCATTGCCCACCTGGTTTTCCACGTCCACCTCACGGCTCACAACCTGTTTCACACTAACAGTCCATTCATAATCCTGGTATGTAGTAAGGGTGAACTTCACATCCTGACTGAAGTCCATGCGCGTATCCTTCTGGTAACCGGGTTCGTTGAATCCTCTCCGAGGGAAGCGTGCAAAGTTAAGACAGGCTGATGAGTCGGGCATCAGGGCGATATCCTCCTGGTAATTCACATCCGGATTTTTGGTTTCCGATCTCAGTTCTATGCGGTTTACCTTCAATCTTTTTATGTTAACTGTGTCGCACACATAGAGCGATACGGTACGCGTATCCTTGTCTATGGTTGCAGAACCTTCTCCTTTCCCAGATGCACCGCACTGGCCCTCCACTTCAAAGGCCGTAATACGTCCCTCCACAATGGGATAAGGAATATCATTGGGGATATCACAGGCGCCCATGCATATTGCGACAACAGGCAGTATCAGTTTATGCAGTATCTTCATCATAAGTAGAATGTCATTCCGAATTTCACACTAAAGAGGTTCAACTTGAAGTTGGCACCGGAATTCCGCACCTTGCCTTCCTCAATCCTGTTGGTTTCCTGCTTTCCCCATTTCACACGATAACCGCCCATGTTTACAGAGATTTCCGAGGCCATAAAGTCTGTGGCAAATACGGTCAGTCCCGGGCAGAAGCCCAGTTGAAGGCTATGAATCTGTTCGTATGTGCCCGAAAGCGTTTCGCCGCGTCCGGTGGTATTCTTTCCTTCACAGTATCCGTAAGAGAGCTGTACTTCAGCAAAGAATCCAAACACGTTGCTCCGGCCAATGGGCATATAGGAGCGCATGAATGCCGTGGACAAGTAATTGTGCTCCAGATAGTACAGGTCATCCAGACTGATGTTCAGGTCTTCTCCCAGATTCAGGTCGAACTGTCCCAAGTTCATGAAGAAACGCTTGTAGGAGAAACGACCTCCTACAGCAATGTTGTTGGCTACGAAATAGCCAAAATAGGGGCCGGCCGAGAACGTATGACCTTCAAATTCGATATTCTTCAATACCAGATAGTTCAGGTTGTCATTGTCCCATTCGTTCCATGATATTTCTCCTCCCACCATCCATTGCCCTTTGGGTATGAAGACACTTTTCATCGCTTCGCGATCAATGCGCTGGATGTGTCTTCTTTTTCTTGTTGGGCTCTTTTCTGTTTTCTCTTGTCCTTTTGTTACGGATGTTGGGGCCTGGCTCTGGTGCAAACTGTCAGTTTGTTGGTGCTGTATGGGCATAAAAGCCGTTTCTTGTGCATGCAGGATGTTAGCCGACAATATCAGCAGAAGTCCGGACAGCAGATGGGAGGTGATGCGTCGCATTTACTTTTTCTTTTAAACGCTCTGCATCTGCCTGTCCTTATTGTTGTGAACAGGCAGATGCGAGCGGGGTATATCAGTTGTTTATGATTACTTTACTACAGGATTGTCTCCATAGACCAGCTCGAAGTCATCCACATATAGGAGGCTGCCCTTGCCACCATGGAAATAATCACCATACTTGCTGGCAGAGAATACTACCAGTATGTGGGTGGGCTTTCTGTTCAGGTCGCGGTATACCAATGGGATGTTTACTTCCTGCCACTGTCCGTTGGTGTTTACGTTTTGCTCATCTTTCAGAGAACCGTAGGCAATTACGCGTGAGTCTGTTTCCCAGTCAGGGAATGTGCTCATGTCCGTATTGTCCACTACCAATGACTCAGATAACAGTGCGCAGTACATGCCGCATACGTCGGGTTCACCTCTTCCGGGTGCTTCTGCGGGTGCGGAAGAACTGAAGCCCTGGTTGCCAGACGATGCAATGTTGGCGGGAGCATACTGCATATAACCCTTCAGAGCGGTAGGACGTGAAACATGTTCAACACCCCAGTTCAACCATGCACCGTCGGTGCCCTTCAAAGCACCAAAGCTACCTGTATAAAGGCTGGCGGCGGCAAATTTGATGACGATATACTTAGACTCCAATTTGGCCGCAGAACTACCGCTGTGTACGATTGATGTCTCCTGTGAAGTATTGCTGCCGCCGAAGCTTGCAGCACCCTTGTTACTGGTATCCCAGTAAGAAACCCCTTGTTCGTTGGCATAAGCCACATTGCCATCCATCCACCAGTTTTCAAATCCACCGTTGTACAGCGGAATCTGTTTTTCTGTGGTGAAGCTTACGGGTTCGCAGACAATTTCCGTCTCGCCGTCCACATAGCGGAGTCTGCACTCATAAGTGGTTTCAGGTGTCAGCCCTTTCAGTGTGGTGGTAACGTGATCTTTCTCATCAATGGTGAGTTCGCTATTGGCAATGTCCGTCCAATCGGATACGCCCGCTTTTCTCCATTGCATTACAACACCTTCGTTCTTGAATGCATCTGTCTTGGCTGTAATGTCAGCGCTCAACATGGCAAAGTTGCTCCATGCGTTAGCTGCGCGGGTAACCAAAGAGATTGAGGCTTTTCGTGGCACCTCGAAGGTGAATGTATAGGTGTTGGTACTTTCATCAACCTCAACCTCAATGCCTGAATTTGTGTCATCGCCAAGGTATCCTTCGTCTGCCACCTTAAAGTTCAGAATATAGTGGTCGCGGGGCTGTACATCGGTGAAATCACGGCTCAGCGTGTATGACGCATCATTCTTGTTCACCACATCCAGTTTTGCAGAGAAATCACCTGCCGGAATGTAACCGGACTGGGTTGTCTCGTTCATTATGAATTCCAGGGGGCTGATTCCCTCAAGAACTGATGAAATGGTGGCCTTAGCAGACTTGAAACCATTTACGAAACTTTGGTCGTAGTTTACAGTAAGCTTTACGTTGGCCTGTGTACAGGTAACGGAACCTTTTACAAGACTCTTGGGCAGCACTTTAACGGTTGAACTTCCATAGTAGTAGGGGGTGCCGAAACCAGAACCGTTGCCGTCCCAATTGGCGGAGTGCGCTATAATGGTGTATGTGCCGGCAAGTAGCTTAATGTTGCCTTGGAACTCTTCGTCTTTAGCGAAGTTGTCTGTACTCTTCATTACAGTGCCTTCTGCGTTTTTAATCTCTACATGCAGTGTTTTGGCATCATATCCTTCTGGAGCCGCAGCACGGGTGCCGCTGGGGTCATGGGTTGATACCAGAGAATTGATATTCAAGGTCAGGTAGCCTTGGTTGCTGTCTATGTCCATGTCCTGGCTACATGAAACGCTCATTACAGCCAGCAACATACCGGACAGCAGATATTGAATCTTTTTCATATTTTCCTATTTTTTGTAGCTATGTGGGTTATTCTACTGTCAATTTCAAGATACCATCCTTGGTATTGCCTTCCTTGTCTGTAATTGTTAAAGTGAAGGTGTGCTCGCCTGGCAGGTAAGCAAGGAGGGTAAAGAAGTTGCCGATGGGGAATGTGTATTCTTTGTCGCCTTCAGCGGGAACGGCCAGGGTTTGACCCAAATCACCGAACAGTCTTACCATTTCCTGATTTCCTACAACCTCTGCTCCGTTTATGAAGTTAACGCCTTCGTAGTTTCCTGACAGCTCTTGGAGAGAAGAGATCATAGCATCGCTTGTAGAAGACATTTTCACCTTTATGCTTTTAAGACCATGTTCGGAAGCAATATATGTATCTCCTAATGAGGGATCTGTTGCGCTGGAAACAACCATGTCGGCAGGGAGGTTCAATGTAATGGCATCGGAATCGCCTCCTCCTTCGCCGGGTGTATCTTCACCGCCTTCTTCGCCTTCATGTTCGGTGTTGTCTTCCACACCGATTTCAAAGTCTCCCTCAGCCTCGTTATCGTCAAAAGCGATGTCTGCATTAATCGTAATGCCTTTAATATCGCCTTCTGTGCTTTCAACTGGATTGAAATAAATTACAATAAGGTCACCGCCTGCAAAGTTGGTGTCATCGCTGTCATACTGCTCGTCAGCTTGCTTTTTAGTCAGTTTGTTGCTGGCGTTGATTGAGTTGCCGTTTTGTGTTTTACCTTTAAAATTAACGTTGAGCACATCATTGTTTTCCTCAAATCTCATGTATGTGGTTTCTGGTTCTGTGCCATCTTTTTCTTTCGTATATACCAATGCAGATTCTGCTCCGTCGTCAATGGTGATGGTCCAGTCGCTGAAAGCCGTCAAAAACTCATTACTAAAACGTACGGTGATGCTGCCGTTTGCCATGCGGCAAGTAACCTTTGTGTGAGTGTTGGTCGCTTGCAGAATTTCAAATTCCTCACGTCCGGCATAATAAGGAGACTCCATATATTTTAAGAAATCGCCGGGGGTATGTGCCTCAGCATAGTACATACCTACAGGCATTTTTATCTGTTTTGGTACCAATGAGACTTTTTCGTATGAGGCATACTCCTGATTGTCTGAAAGTGAGAAAATAGCCACTGGAAAGTCTGCGGTTTCCACGGCACGTGTGGCGCTAGGTTCCAGTTTGTCTACGCTCAAGGACATACTGCCCTTGCGTGCATCTTCAGCGGAGAGTTCCTCGCTTACGCAAGATGAAAGGCCAAGACCCACGAAGGAACCCGCTATCATAATTCTGAAAATATTCTTAAGTTGCATAATATGCTTGTTTTATGTTTTAACAATAATTACAGCCATTCAATGGGCACCTCAATGTCCACGGGCTTGTCGTTGGTTGTCTCGTCAATTGTAATATCAATCTCAATATTACCCGTGGCAGTGGGGGTGTAGTTGGGCTTAATATTCAACTTGTATGCTTTGTTGCGGCTGAGCGTGAATGAACCGTTCTTAGTTGACACCTTCTGCTTGTTGTCTTTGTTTAGGTAGTCATCTTTTGTGGTAGTGGTAACGGTAAATGTGAGTTTTTCTTCGCTTTCGTTCAGCTTTACATACCATGGCTCGGTGTCATCCTTCAACCATGAGATGGTATTTGTACCCAAAGCCTCGGTGCCAGTGAAGGTTACTTCATAATTGTCGAAATAAGTGGCCATTTCTTCGTCAAACGCGACTTTGATGCGGCCGCAGGTGGGCGTACAAGTGACTGTTACATTCTCCTCTTTTGCACCCTTGATGGTTCCTTCTGTTATACCCAAAACGTAAAAATCGTTTCGGGATGCAGCACTTTCGGTACCGTAGAAAGCCTTGACGGTAAAACTGCCAATAGGCAAGGTAAGAGGCATATTACTGGCAACCTCAAAGCCCTTACAATTTAATTTTTCAACACCATCCTTGTCAGTTACAATAACTGTGTAGTTATCTACATTTTCGTAACTGGCTTCGTTGACGGCACGTGTCGCGTCTGCGGCAAATGTTGTTCCGGAAGACAAACTGAACGTCAGCTGTCCTTGTCCGGTTTCTGAGGGCTGGTTCAGCTCCTCATCCGTAGAAGTACAGGAAACCAGTAGTAAACCTGTTCCCAATACCATTCCGGTCATCCATTTTAATGTTTTCATTTTTGTGTATAAGTTTAAATTTTAATTAATATTTCATTCTTTTTAATTTACGCAAAAGCCAATTTATCGGTTGCAAATTTACAATTTATTTTGCCAGACATTGTCGTTTTTCGGTACAAACTGGCGGTTTTACCGAAAAAACTTCGGTTCTTACCATAATTTATGCCTAAAAACCGAAGTTTTTCCGTGTGTGGCCAATAGGTTGTTGTCATGATTGCATATTGGGGAAACCCATAAACGCAATGCTGTGCATTTCTCATTTCAATGCATTGCATCGGCCAACGGAAGGCGTTGACTTTACCAATGCAATGCGTTGCATTTACAAAAGGTTTTTGCCACACCGCCACGTCTGCCACGTGTTTCTTATAACTTTCATGCGAGAAAAAAATAATTAAAAGCCCCCTTTAAGGAGGGTATGAATTAATTTTCTGTTTATAAAAAGTTGTGTAATCTGCTTGGCAGACGTGGCAGGGTGACACGTGTGACACGTCATCTTATAAACTTTTATGGAGAAAAAAATTAATTGATAGTCCCCTTTAAGGAGGGTAAGAATTAATT
>JAFNXL010000028.1 GCA_017379075.1 Bacteroidaceae bacterium | reverse complement strand
TGTCTGACGGTATCAACAATATTGAAAGCATTGCCAAGGGCAAGATCTTCAACATCAATGGTATCCAGGTAGAAAAGACCACTAAGGGTCTCTACATCATCGATGGCAAGAAGGTTATGGTTAAGTAATTGACAATTCCCTCTCTATAGTAATCCCCCGGGCCAAACCCGGGGGATTTTGTTATCTAGCCTTTCTAGAAACGCTAGATAATCTAGAAGGGCTAGAGGGACTAGATGGACTAGAGTATTTAGAGATTGGGAT
Organism: Bacteroidaceae bacterium; assembly: GCA_017379075.1. GTDB lineage: Bacteria > Bacteroidota > Bacteroidia > Bacteroidales > Bacteroidaceae > Physcousia. The sequence continues at coordinate 8,646 of JAFNXL010000028.1, read as the reverse complement.
GGATAAGATGTAAAAAAACATTAAAAAATAGAATCAGTACAAATTTTTATGCCGGATTATTTGTGTATATGAAATAAAGTATATACTTTTGCATTGTAATCATTACAGAGATAGAGCAATGACAGAACAACAAGCTATTGACACATTAAAGGCGAAGGGCATCTGCCCTACCCGACCCAGAGTGGCCATATATAAATATATTCAGGAGCACTTTACGCATCCTAATGTGGACGAGGTGTTCACACACTTAAGTCCAGAAGTGCCCACACTGAGCAAGACCACTGTGTACAATACACTTCGCATGTATGCGGAAATGGGCTTGTGCAGCATGCTCACCATAAACGAAAGGCAGTTGGTTTTTGATGGCAATGCTAATTCTCATGCACACTTCATGTGCAAGGTATGCGGAAGGGTCTATGATGTGCCTACCGCTGATAAGATGCTTGAAGAGATGCATATCCCCGGACACCGGGCAGAAGAGATGCACCTCTACTATCGCGGAACATGCCAAAGCTGTCTGCTGAAACAAGAAAGAATGTAAACAATAAATAAGAGATTAAAATACCAAGTATAAACAATTAATAAAATTTACAACTATGACAAAGAAATATGTATGCACCGTATGTGGTTATATTCATGAAGGTAACGAAGCTCCTCAGGCCTGCCCCTTGTGCAAGGCTCCCACAGAGAAGTTCAAGGAAATGAAGGATGAGAAGTTGAACTTTGTTTGCGAACACGAAATTGGCGTGGCCAAGGGTTGTCCCGAAGAGATTATGGCCGGATTGAAGGCCAACTTCGAAGGCGAGTGCATGGAAGTGGGTATGTATCTGGCAATGTCTCGCCAGGCACACCGTGAGGGTTATCCCGAAATTGGCGAAGCCTTCCGTCGCTATGCGCTGGAAGAGGCTGAGCACGCTGCCAAGTTCTGCGAACTGATTGGCGACATGGTTTGGGATACCAAGACCAACCTTCAGAAGCGTGCAGAGGCTGAGTGTGGCGCTACCGCAGGTAAGTTCGACATTGCCAAGGCTGCCAAGGAACTGAATCTGGATGCCATCCACGATACCGTACACGAAATGGCAAAGGACGAGGCTCGCCACGGAAAGGGCTTCATCGGATTGCTCGAAAGATACTTTGGTGAATAATTCGCCTCAATTTGTTTCATAATTTAAGGAAAGTCCACTCAGTGATGAGTGGGCTTTTTAGTGTTTCCAAACAACAGAAAATGCGCAACACATACACCTTATATATAATATACATGCTGCTATTCCTTTCTCTGAGCAGCCGACTGCAAGCACAAAAGCTTACGGCACAGCGAGGCGAAGTGGCATCGAGCTATAACTTCTGGTTCTATAATCCTCAAAGTATTCCTGACGAAAAGGCACATTATCCTTTACTCATCTTCCTGCACGGTGCAAGCCTTTGCGGAAAGAACCTGGATAAGGTGAAACGCTATGGACCCATCAGTGCCCTTGCCAAAGGCAGATGCATTGACAGCTATATTGTGGCACCCCAGAACCCCGGTGGTGCCTGGAACCCAGAAAAGATAATGAAGATTGTGGAATGGGCAAACGCATACTTTGCGGTGGATACCACCCGTATCTATGTATACGGCATGAGCCTTGGCGGATATGGAACCATAGACTTTGCCGCCACCTATCCGGACAAAGTGGCTGCCGCAATGGCCATCTGTGGCGGAGGAAGCGTAAAAGGGCTTGACAGGCTGTCTGAAGTACCGCTATGGATTATACACGGTACAGCAGACAAGGCTGTGGCCATCAAGGAATCTGACCGCGTGGCAAAAATCATCAAGGACAGCGGAGACGATTCGCGCCTGATATATACAAGGCTCAATGGAGTGGACCACGGAAAACCCGGACGTATCTTCTACATGTTACAAACATACGACTGGCTGTTCAGCCATTCCATCAAAGACGAGGGAAGGCCAGTGTGCAGGGACTTTGAAATGACCGTCCCCATGCTGAACACTGCCTACCAAGACTTGGGCACTAATGAGGATTATCTGCAGAATTCTTTTGAGTAACAATAAAAGCCGGCGATTTGCCGGCTTTTATGATTTTCTAGAAAGGCTAGAAGTTCTAGATAGACTAGTTGTTCTAGGTTTTCTAGAATTGATTACTTGTGGTTGAGAGCGAGGTCCACGTTAACGGCACATGCTACAGAGCAACCAACCATGGGGTTGTTACCGATACCGAGGAAGCCCATCATTTCTACGTGAGCAGGAACTGAAGAAGAACCGGCAAACTGAGCGTCAGAGTGCATACGGCCCAAAGTATCAGTCATACCATAAGAAGCGGGACCTGCAGCCATGTTATCGGGGTGCAGTGTACGGCCAGTACCACCACCAGAAGCTACGCTGAAGTAGGGCTTGCCTGCGCGAACGCGCTCCTTCTTATAAGTACCTGCAACGGGGTGCTGGAAGCGGGTGGGGTTGGTAGAGTTACCAGTGATTGATACGTCTACGTCTTCCTTCCACAATACAGCCACACCTTCGCGAACGTCGTCAGCACCGTAGCAGTTTACTGCAGCACGGGGACCCTTGCTATAAGGAGTCTCGTTCACAACCTTCAGTTCGCCAGTGTAGTAGTCGAACTCGGTCTGTACATAGGTAAAGCCATTGATACGAGAGATAATCAAGGCAGCGTCCTTACCCAAACCGCAGAGGATGCAGCGCAGGGGCTTGTCGGCTGGTCTTGACTTGTTGGCCATCTGGGCAATCTTAATAGCACCTTCAGCAGCTGCGAAAGACTCGTGTCCAGCCAAGAAAGCGAAACACTTGGTCTCGGGAGAGAGCAGACGGGCAGCCAGTTCTCCGTGGCCGATACCTACCTTACGGTCGTCAGCAACAGAGCCGGGGATACAGAATGCCTGCAGACCTTCGCCGATGTACTCGGCAGCCTTCACAGCGTTCTCTGCCTTTTCCTTGAGTGCGATAGCAGTACCTACTACGTAAGCCCACTTTGCGTTCTCAAAGCAAATCATCTGGGTCTCCTCACAAGTCATGTAAGGATCAAGACCTGCGTCCTCGCAAATCTGGTTAGCCTCTTCAATTGAAGAAATACCGTGAGCGTTCAAGCAAGCGAGAATCTGCTTGATACGACGGTCCTGAGATTCGAATTTTACTTCTCTAATCATAATAGCAGTCCTCCTTTATTATTCGTGACGTGGATCAATTGACTTAACGGCGCCATCCTCTTCCTTGGTGCGTCCGTAAGTACCTGTAACACTCTTCAAAGCCTCGTCGGCGGGAACACCCTTCTTGATGGCATCCATGAACTTGCCCATGTGAACAAACTCATAACCGCAAACCTGGTCGTTCTCATCCAGGAACATCTTGGTGATGTAGCCTTCGGTGAGCTGCAGGTAACGGGTTCCCTTCACCTTGGTACCATAAAGAGTACCAGTCTGAGAGATCAAGCCCTTACCCAAGTCTTCGAGGCCGGCACCTACCATCAGACCACCTTCAGAGAAAGCAGACTGTGTACGTCCGTAAACGATTTGCAAGAAGAGTTCGCGCATGGCGGTATTGATAGCATCACAAACGAGGTCGGTATTCAATGCCTCGAGGATGGTCTTGCCGGGCAGAATCTCTGATGCCATAGCGGCAGAGTGAGTCATACCAGAGCAACCGATGGTCTCAACCAGACACTCTTCGATAATACCTTCCTTTACATTCAAGGTCAGCTTGCAGGCACCCTGCTGGGGAGCACACCAACCCACACCGTGGGTCAGACCGCTGATGTCCTTGATTTCCTTTGCCTTGATCCACTTTCCCTCTTCAGGGATGGGGGCAGGACCATGGTTGGGGCCTTTTGCCACACAACACATGTTCTGTACTTCATGAGAATAAACCATACTTTTACTTATGTTTAATGTTTTAAGTATAAATGTGTAAACATTTCAGTATGCAAAAATAAACAAAATTAAGTATTCCACCTAATATTTTCAATCATTTTTTCCTTCGTCATGTAAAATTCAGCGAAATTGCGTATCTTTGCAACCATATAAAGTAACATTATGACAATACGCATTCCAGAAAGCGAAATCATCCGTGCCGCAAGCGAGGGCATGGACGCATTTATACAGGTGTTTTATGATGCCATCATGGAAGCCATCGGCGGCGAGCTGAACGAGGCAACCATGCCGGAACTCAATGGCGAGCAGATTACACTGCTGGCATACATCATGCTCCGGAACGAGGTGATGGACGGCGGTTTTGTACAGCTCATCCACAACGGCTACGGCGGTTTCATCTTCCTGAACCCGTTTGCCAAGGCCATGCGCCTTTGGGGAGCGCACGACTTCAGCAAACTCGTATACAAAGGCCGCAAGCTATTTGAGCAGTATGGAGAGGCGCTGACAAAAGACTGCAGCGACGAGGAGTTCATGGCGCTGTTTGAGCAATTCCCCGAATTTGACGAATTGGATGACGAGTTTGTAGAATGCGAGGAGGAAGTGACCGAACTGATTGCAAGATATGTGGACGAACACATTGAAAAGTTTGCAGAAATAGTAAAATAGCCATGGCAAAGAAAACGACTTTCCAAAGCAAGATAAACATAAAGAACAAACGGGCGGAACATGATTTCCTGCTTTTTGACCAATATACGGCAGGGCTGGTGCTGACCGGCACAGAAATCAAGAGCATCCGCGAAGGTAAGGCCAGCCTGGTGGACACCTACTGCTTTGTCCACAGAGGCGAGGTGTGGGTGAAGAACATGTACATTGCCCACTACCAACAAGGCTCGTATAACAACCACGTGGAACGCCGCGACCGCAAACTGCTGCTGCAGTCCCGCGAGATACGCAAGATACAACAGACGGTAAAGCAACCCGGATTCAGCATTGTGCCCACCCTGCTCCACCTCAACGAAAAAGGCCTGGCAAAACTGGACATCTACATTGCCCGAGGCAAGAAGGAATATGACAAGCGCGAGACACTGAAGGAGAAGGAAGACCGCAGGGACATGTCCAGAGCTTTCAAGAAATCTTTCTGAACAAAGGTATGAAGACACTGAGCGAATTACTCCAAGAAAGGATACTGCTGCTTGACGGCGCCATGGGCTCGCTGATACAGACCTACAGCCTGGCGGAAAAGGATTTCCGGGGCAACCTGGATCTGCCCGAAGGAACAAATGTGCAGGGCAACAACGACCTGTTGAGCCTTACACGTCCCGATGTCATCAGCGACATACACCGCCGCTATCTGGAAGCCGGGGCGGACATCATCACCGCCAACACCTTCAGCAGTCAGCGTGTCTCACAGGCAGAATACCACTGCAGGCATCTGGTAAAACAACTCAACACAGAATCGGTAAGGATAGCCAAAGGGCAGGCAGAGGCATTCAGCACGACAGAAAAACCGCGCTATGTCATTGCCACCATTGGCCCGACAAGCAAATCTCTCTCCATCAGTCCCGACGTGAACGACCCGGCATTCCGTGCCATCACTTATGATGAACTGTACGATGCCTACAGGGAGCAAGCCTGCGCCTTGCTTGAGGCCGGTGTGGACGGCATACTGGTAGAAACCGTCTTTGACACCCTCAACGCCAAAGCGGCAATGGATGCCATAGAGACGGCCATGCAGGAGCGCGACATCCGTGTGCCCATGATGCTGAGCATTACGGTGAATGACCGATACGGGAGGATTCTCAGCGGACAGACCCTTGAAGCCCTGTTGGCAAGTGTAAGCCATTTCCCTCTTCTGAGTATAGGGTTAAACTGTTCGTTCGGTGCGGAAGACATGTTGCCCAGCCTGCGCACATTAGCGGCCAAAGCCCCATACTTCATTTCTGCGCACCCCAATGCCGGCCTGCCCAATGCCATGGGACTATATGACCAAAGTCCGTCCATGATGGCCGCACAGATGGGGCATTTTGTCAGCGAAGGTTTGGTAAACATCATAGGCGGATGCTGTGGCACCACACCCGAACACATTGCCGCCCTGCTTCCGCTTACCATAAAAGGAACTCCCCATGCCCCCATAGCCAAGGAGGCTTTGGGCTACAGCATACAGCTGAGCGGACTGGAACCGCTCATCACAAAGGATGATGATACCGTGTTCGTCAATGTGGGCGAACGTTGCAACGTGGCTGGCAGCCGTAAATTCCTGCGGCTCATTAAAGAGAAAGCATACGAAGAAGCCCTTGAGATAGCCCGTCAGCAAGTGCTGGACGGCGCCATGGTGCTTGACCTCAATATGGATGACGGCATGCTTGACACCCGCACCGAGATGTGCCGTTTCCTGCATCTTATCGGCAGCGAGCCCGAAATCAGCAAAGTACCACTCATGATTGACAGCAGCAACTGGGAGGTCATCAGTGAGGCGTTGAAATGTGTGCAGGGAAAATGTATCGTAAACAGCATCAGTCTGAAAGAGGGAGAAGACGTTTTCCTTGCCCATGCCCGTGAAATCAAACGAAGGGGCGCTGCCGTCGTGGTGATGGCTTTTGATGAAAAGGGACAGGCAGACACCTACGAACGACGCATAGAGGTGTGCCAGCGTGCCTACCATCTGCTTACGGAAAGAGTCAATATGGATCCGAAAGACATCATCTTTGACCCGAATGTATTGGCTGTGGCGACAGGAATGTCCGAGCATGACGCGTATGCGCTGGACTTCATCAAGGCTACTGCCTGGATACACCAAAACTTGCCCGGCAGCCATATCAGCGGTGGTGTGAGCAATCTGAGTTTTAGTTTCAGAGGCAACAACTACATCCGCGAGGCATTGCACGCTGTCTTCCTGTTCCATGCACGACAAGCCGGCATGGACATGGCCATAGTCAATCCGGCAGCCAAAGTGATGTATGCCGACATACCAAAAGCCCAGCTCGAAGTGATTGAGGAGGTGGTTTTGCGTCCAAGCGCCCAGGCGACAGAAAGGCTGATTGCTCTTGCCGGAGCATTGCAAGGCACGGACATGGCCGGAGCACACAGTGCCGCCACTCAAGACAGAGGACAAAGACCGGTGGAAGACCGCATCATAGAGGCTGTATTGCAGGGGAACACCGCCTATCTTGAAAACGATATGGCTGAAGCACTCACGCTGTTTGCCGATGCTGTGGACATCATCGAAGGTCCGCTCATGAAAGGCATGAATCTTGTGGGCGAACGTTTTGGAGAGGGCAAGATGTTCCTGCCGCAAGTGGTCAAAGCCGCACGCACAATGAAACATGCCGTCACCATCCTGCAACCTTATCTGAATTCGGACAAGAAGGACAACGGCAAAAGGGCTGGCAAGATTCTCCTGGCAACCGTCAAAGGTGACGTCCACGACATTGGAAAGAACATCGTAAGCGTGGTAATGGCATGCAACGGATTCGACATCATTGATTTGGGTGTAATGGTTCCGGCAGAAACTATTGTGCAAGAAGCCTTAAGGCATGAAGTGGATGCCATAGGTCTGAGCGGACTGATCACCCCCAGCCTGGAAGAGATGACAAACGTGGCAAGACTACTCCGTCAAGCCAATGTTACCGTTCCTCTGATGATTGGCGGCGCCACCACCAGTGCCTTGCACACTGCTGTAAAGATTGCCCCTTTGTATGGAGGACCCGTCCTTTGGATAAAGGATGCCAGTCAAAACGCTCCCGCCCTGCTGCCTTTCCTGAATGCAGAAACCAGACAGACGGCATTTGACGCATTGAAGAAGGAACAGGAATGCCTACGCCATCAGAATGACAATACCCGACTGGTTTCTATTGAAGAGGCGCGTTCCCGCAAGTTGTCATTAGACTGGAGTTAACCCAAGAATGCAAAAAAAGGAACTACGCAAACTGATACGCCAGAGAAAGGCGGAACATACTGCAGAAGAAAAGATTGAAATGTCCGCACGCATTTGCAGACAAGTGCTTGCAAATCCGCATTGGACTGAGGCAAAAACCGTGTTTCTCTACCATGCCTTGCCCGACGAGGTGGACACCGCCATGCTGATAGATGCCGCCATGAAGGAAGGGAAAACCGTATTGTTGCCTGTGATTGACGGCGATGACCTGCTACTGAGAATCCATACCGGGGCCACTCAAACTGGCAGTTATTCCATCCAAGAACCTATCGGCGAGGAATTCACTCGCTATAAGGAAATAACCCTTGCCATTGTGCCGGGCATGGCTTTTGATAAAAGCGGTAACCGTTTGGGACGCGGACGTGGATTTTATGACCGCACCTTACCCAAACTGACAGAAGCATACAAGATCGGATTGTGCTTTCCCTATCAGTTCATGGAAAGCATTCCGTGCGAAGCGTATGATATAAAGATGGATGCCGTCTTGTGTGATTCTTGACGCAATGCATCCGTAAAGTCAATGTATTGCATCGGCCAACGGAATGCATTGACTTTGCCATCGCAACGTGTTGCATTGGCTTTTGCAACGCTATGCGTTAAAGGAAGGAATTTGCCACACTGCCACGTTTGCCACGTGTTTCTTATAACTTTCATGCGAGAAAAAATTAATTGATAGTCTCCTTTAAGGAGGGTAAGAATTAATTTTCTGTTTATAAAAAGTTGTGTAATCTGCTTGGCAGACGTGGCAGGGTGACACGTGTGACACGTCATCTTATAAACTTTTATGGAGAAAAAAATTAATTGATAGTCCCCTTTAAGGAGGGTAAGAATTAATT